>CAZVMK010000007.1:0-32204 GCA_964628315.1 uncultured Oscillospiraceae bacterium | reverse complement strand
GTTTCGGGGGCTTCGGTAGAATTATCGAGCGGAGCAGTGGTCGTGCCGGTGGTATCGGGGGCGGAGGTAACGCCGGTGTCGGCGCAGGCCGCCATGGCCAGCACGAGCATCATAGCAAGGAAAAACGTGAGAAATTTCTTCATAAATAAAATCTCCTTATGAAAATAATATTATATAAGCCGTGAAAACGGCAGATAAACTCAGTCAAAAACGTACATCCCGAACAGGGCCAGCAGACCCTCGCCGCAGTCATATTCCATGCCACAGCGGTCGGCCAACTTTTTCACAAAAACGCAGTAGGCGGACATACAGGAGTATTTTAAATCGGGATAGTTACAGGGTTTTCCCTGGGTTTGGGCGCAGGGGGAACACAGCGCACAGCCGCTGGCACCGACGATCAGACCGTCGTGCCCATTTTCACGAAGCTGTTTGACCACACGAAGTTCGGCGGCATTATGGCCCCGCTTGGCCTGCTTGATGGCAGGCGCATCGGCATAATCCTGCACTTGCCAGACGGTTTGCAGGACCAGCGCCTTACGGTGGCGCAGGACCCGTGCTTTCATTTCCTCGGGACTGCCGCAATCGGGCGGGCAGGAGTAATTGGCACCGTATTGACCGCAGAGATTTTCGGCACAATAGGGGCGGAAAGAGGGATCAAAGACAATGTCTTCGGTAGAGATCAGGGCTGCGTTTGCAAATCCCTCGGCAATGGCTGTTTGGATCATTTTCTGTTCTGTCATAAAATACCTCACTAAAAAACGGGATGCACTGCTTCCGGAAGGGCCATCTGTGCAAGGGGGACTCCACAGCAACCGGAAGCAGCAAAAAACCGCTGCATTCTTTCGAATTGCAGCGGCCGATTTCCCGTACAAAATGACCCAAAGCCATACAGGTGACTTTGGTGAAAAAAGTTTAAGCAGTTCTCCTGACTTGCGTATCACCGGTTCCGGACGGCCTTCTCAGCTTTCGCCAATGACCGACTTTCGTCTTGTCCAGGAACCTCCACGCTTACAGTGGCGGTACCGTTCGTGAATCACACACGATTCTCTATTCTCTCCGGCAGCTGTTACCGCTTTCCGGAGCACTTAAACCACTATTGACTTCGTAAAACAGTATAGCACTGCCTCTTTTGAAAGTCAATGGAAATTTTCCGCTGGGATTGCATTTTATTTCGTCCTGTGCTAGAATATGGACGAATGAAAAGGGGCTGTAAGACCTGTAAAATATTCGATGTGAGCCGGTGGCTTTACTTTTGAAAAGCTTTTTGGAGGATTATGAACCGATTTTACATTTCTACCATTGATCCGCAGGCCCGGGCGGTGGCGCTGGAATACGGCCTCGGACTGGAAATAGCGGAATTTTGCACGGCGTGGAATATGGACGAAAAATTCCCCGAAACGGAGGAATTCCTTTCGAAGAAAATCGAAAAAATACCGGATCGGCTTTTGCATGCGCCGTTCAATGAATTGTTTCCTTGTGCCATCGATCCCAAGGCCAGAGCACTTGCGGCTCAGCGTTATGGGCAGGCGTTGGAGCTCGCAGGGCGATACAAGGCGGAAAAAGTGATCGTCCATGGGGGATATCACCCGATGATCTATTATCCCCAGTGGTATACGGAGCAGTCCGTATTGTTCTGGAAAGGGTTCTTGAAAGAATATCCGCAGGGCGATATCGTGCTGGAAAATGTGCTGGAAACGGAGCCTCAATGGCTGCTGGACATCGTGCAGGAGGTCAATGACCCCAGACTGAGAATATGTCTGGACATCGGACATGTGAATGCCTATTCTCCTGTTTCCGTCATGCAGTGGCTGGAAAGGCTGGCTCCATGGCTGAGCCATTTTCACATTCACAATAACGACGGGTCTTGGGATAGCCACAGTCCTCTGGAACAGGGAACGATCCCGATGAAAGAATTTTTGGCTGCAGCACGGGAGTGCTGCCCCGAGGCAACGTTTACATTGGAATTAACGGACAGTGCCCGATCGGTGCGCTGGCTTTTGGAGAATGAAGTATGAAACTGGAAGAAATGCTGGGTCAGATCAAACCCCTTGATCGGGTGGCCATGGAGCAGGCTCGCCGCCGTCAGGCGCAGCTGGCAAAACCGCCTGGCTCTCTGGGACGGCTGGAGGAATTGTCTGTTCAGATGGCCGGTATCACCGGCCGTGTCCATAATCAAATCGAAAAGAAACACCTGCTGGTCTTTGCCGCCGATAACGGCGTGGTCGAAGAGGGTGTTTCCAGTGCGCCACAGAGCGTGACCCTGATGCAGACCGTCAATCTGACCAGACACAAGACAGGCGCATCTACGCTGTGCCGCCATTTCGGCTGCGAGATCACGGTTTGCGACGTGGGCGTGAACGCCGAAATCAGAGAACCGAAAGTGCTTGACCGAAAAATTGCCTATGGGACGGGCAATATTGCCAAAGGAGCGGCCATGACACGCAGACAGGCCCTGCAAGCCATTGAGACCGGTTTTGAACTGGCACGGTCGACCCATGCGGATGTGCTGGGAATCGGCGAAATGGGCATCGGCAATACCACCACTTCATCGGCGGTCCTTTCCGTGCTGCTGGATGTAGATGTAGAGACAGTCACCGGTCGAGGCGGCGGCCTGACAGACAGGGATTTCCAAAGAAAAAAAGAAGTGATTGCCTGTGCCATCGCCTGCAATGGGCCGAACAGGGAAGATGTGGTGGATGTGCTGTCGAAAGTGGGCGGCTTTGATTTGGCGGCCATGTGCGGCGGCTTTTTAGGTGCTGCGGCTAGCCGCCGTCCGGTGGTTATCGATGGATTTATATCTGCGGTGGCGGCACTTTGCGCATTTAAGCTTTGCCCCGATGCAGTCGGCTATTTCGTGCCCAGCCATGCCTC
Source organism: uncultured Oscillospiraceae bacterium (assembly GCA_964628315.1). Classification (GTDB taxonomy): domain Bacteria; phylum Bacillota; class Clostridia; order Oscillospirales; family Oscillospiraceae; genus Faecousia. The sequence continues at coordinate 29,333 of CAZVMK010000007.1, read as the reverse complement.
TTTTGAAATCGGCTATCAGCTGGCCATGAAGCAGATGGGGCTGGAGCCGTTGCTGCTGTTGGGAATGCGGCTGGGAGAGGGAAGCGGCTGCCCACTGGCCTTCGAAATTCTGGATGCGGCCTGTGCCGTGCTCAATGATATGGCCACTTTTGACCAGGCAGGGATCGATGACGGCTATTTGAATGAGATCCGAATCGGCGATAAGTTCACCGTGGAGGGAAAGTCATGACGTTTTTTATTTCCGGCGGTGCCAAAAACGGCAAGTCCACTCTGGCACAAAATCTTGCGCTGGCGCTTGCCCAGGGGGGCAAACATTATTACGTGGCTACCATGATATCCTCCGGTGCGGAGGATGACGAGCGGATCCGCCGGCATATTGCCGATCGTGCCGGTATGGGATTTGAAACGGTAGAGTGTTTTAAAAATATTCTGCAGTGTCTGGATGGGACCGATGCTTCCGCCGTCTATTTGGTGGACAGCGTGACGGCTCTGGTGCAAAACGCACTGTTTCCCGTAGAAAAAAACTACGAGCCGGATGAGGCCGGTGCCCAGCGTTGCATTGACGAACTGGTGGCCTTTGCAAAAAAAGTCGGACACGTTATTTTTGTCAGCGACAGCATTTGCTCCGATGCGGCGCACTATGATGAAATGACGGAGCAATACAGAAAATATCTGGCACAGGCAGACCGCCGATTGGCCGCAGTTTGCGATACGGTGGTGGAAGTCGTTGCCGGGCAGTATGTGATATATAAGGGAGGACTGCCGCTGTGAAAACTTATCTTCACGGTTTTGCCATGTGCCAGAGTATGTTCTGTGCGCTACCATCCCCCTGGAAAATATGGGATGAGAAAGCAAAAGGGATCATGTTGCTGTTCCTGCCGGTGGTAGGGCTGGAAATCGGCCTGGTTTGGGCTCTGCTGGCGTGGCTGTGCAGTCTGTGGCAACTGCCCAATCTTGTGACGGGAATACTATTGTGTATCTGGCCCTATCTGGCCACCGGCTTCATTCATCTGGACGGATTTATGGATGTGACCGATGCGGTGAAATCCTGGCGGAGTTTGGAGCGCCGCAGGGAGATTTTGAAAGACTCTCATGTGGGCAGCTTTTCCGTTATTGCTATTGTTATCCTGGTTTTGAGCCAGTTTGCTCTGTTTGCATCGGTAAAACCGAATGCCGATAGCCTGATTTTGCTCTTCGTTCCGGCGGTGAGTCGCTGTGGATCCGCTTTGGCGGTGACGGGACTGAAAAGTATGTCCACCAGCCAGTATGCCGACCAGAAAAAGCCGAAAGGCCATCTGGTGATTTTGAGCCTGATGCTGGCCGCTTTCCTGACATTGGGATTTTTGCTGTGCGGTAAGTACGGCTTTGCCCTGGCAGGAGGGGTTCTGGGCTATGGACTGGCCCTGCGCCGCGGCTACCGATCGCTGGAGGGGATGAACGGCGACATTGCCGGATACGCATTGACCGTCAGTGAGCTGTGTGCGGTGGCGGTTTATGCGCTGATTTGAGGAGGAAACTATGATTTTGATCATTGGCGGTGCCTATCAGGGAAAACTGGACTTTGCAAAAAAGAACTATGGGCTGTCGGAGTGTGACATTTATACCTGCAATGGAGACCAGATCGATTTTTCCAAAAAGTGCATATATAAAATCGAAGAATTTGCGATGGCCCATGAAGATCCCGTTTCCTATTTTCAGGCCCATCGGCAACGGTGGGAAGACAGCGTGCTGATCATGCAGGATATTTCCTGCGGCGTGGTGCCCATGGGGGTGGAAAATCGTGCCTGGCGGCTAAAAGCCGGTCGCCTTGCCCAGTATTTGGCAGGCGAGGCGGCCCAGGTCAGCCGAATTTTCTGCGGACTGGAGCAGCGATTGAAATGAGGATTTATTTGATCCGTCACGGCAGGACCGTGGCAAATGAGCAACATTTATATTGCGGCAGTACGGATCTGCCCCTGTCGGAACAGGGGAGAGCGGAGTTATGTAAACTAAAATATGAGATTTCGGATGTCCGGTTCGTCACCAGCGGCATGTGCCGCACCAATGAAACTTTGGCAGTACTTTTCGGCAATGTAGAGCATGAGATCGACCCACGATTTCGGGAGGTGGATTTCGGCATTTTCGAAATGCACAGCTACGAGCAACTGAAAGACAGATCGGATTATCAGCGCTGGATCAGTGGGGATAACGAATTAAATGTGCCTCCTTGGGGAGAAAGCGGCGACCAAATGAAAAAACGAGTCATGGAAGCTTTTTCTCAAATCAGGGAGGATACGGTGGTCGTTACCCATGGCGGCGTGATCGCCGCTGTGATGGAAGCGTTATTTCCTGACGAGGGGAAAAATCGTTATCAGTGGCAGCCCCAGACGGGGCATGGCTATCTCATTACGGAAGAAGACTATTTTCCGATACCGTAAAACGTGATATAGAAAGAGGATGAAAATATGAACCGTGATTTGACGGTGGGGAAACCTTCTGCCGTCTTGTGGAAATTTTGCCTGCCCCTGCTGGGAAGCGTGATCTTTCAGCAGCTTTATAATCTGGCAGATAGCTGGGTGGCCGGCAAATTTATCAGCCAGAATGCGCTGGCGGCGGTGGGAAACAGCTATGAGATCACCTTGATCTTTTTGGCATTTGCATTCGGATGTAACATTGGCTGTTCGGTGCTGGTATCTCAGCTTTTCGGCGCAAAAGACTATGGCAAGATGAAAACAGCTGTCTATACGGCCGTGCTTTCCAGCGGTGCGATGTGCCTGCTGCTGATGGCGGTGGGTATTTTTGGATGTAACGGCCTCCTGCACCTGATCCGTACACCGGAGGAAGTGTTCGAGGACTCGGCGCTTTATCTGGATATTTACGTATGGGGCTTGCCGTTCGTATTCTTTTATAATATTTCCACCGGTATTTTCTCGGCTTTGGGAGACAGTAAAACACCCTTTATTTTCCTGGCGGCATCTTCGCTGACCAACATTGCCATGGACATTTTGTTCGTAACGGTGTTTCACATGGGGGTGGCCGGCGTGGCGTGGGCAACGTTCATCTGCCAGGGGATAAGCTGTGTGCTGGCACTGAGCGTGGTGCTGCTGCGACTGAAGAAAATTCCGACTGACGGAAAGGTTAAAGTGTTTTCCGTGCAACTGCTGGGGCGCTTTGCGGTGATCGCCGTGCCCAGTATTTTGCAGCAAAGTTTTGTTTCCGTGGGAAATATTTTGATCCAGAGCGTTATAAACAGCTTCGGACCGGACGTGATGGCCGGCTATTCCGCCGCAGTAAAGCTCAACGGTGTGGCGGTCACATCCTTTACCACGCTGGGCAACGGCGTTTCCAATTTCACCGCCCAAAATCTGGGGGCAGGGAAGCCTGACAGAATAAAAGAGGGCCTTGCCGCCGGTGTGAAACTGGCGTGGGTCATCTGCTTGCCGCTGGTGGCGGCCTATTGCCTCCTCGGACGGCCGTTGATGCGCTTTTTTATGGATCAGCCTACGGAAACGGCTCTGTCCAGCGGCATGATGTTCCTGCGGATACTGTCGCCGTTTTATCTGGTGATCTCCGTGAAACTGGTAGCGGACGGGATATTGCGTGGCGCCGGCATGATGAAAACCTTTGTGATATCTACCTTTACGGACCTGATACTGCGTGTGGCGCTGGCCTTTGCCCTGTCAGCCACCGCATTGGGCGCAACGGGCATCTGGTGTGCCTGGCCCATCGGCTGGACGGTGGCGACGATCCTGTCGTTGCTGTTTTATCGGAGGGGCCCGTGGAAAAGGACTGCGGTCCGACAACAGGCTTGACAACTTTATTTTTCTGTGAGAAACTGTACATAAGTACCAAAACGAAGGGAGAAAAACTATGCAACATGAGAATTGGCTGGAAAGCGTCTACAGTGACGGCTCGGCACTGTTTGTCAGCAACCCCCAGCCCAAACTGGGTGAAAAGGTTACGGTTCGCATTCGGATGTATGCCGATGCACCGGTGCGCCATATTTTCCTGCGCTGCGCACCCAATGGCGGTGAGCACGTGCTGAAGATGGAGCGGGAAAAAGTAGAGCACGGTCTGGCATACTATGCCACCGAACTGCCTATCACCGAAAATCGGATGCACTATCATTTTTATCTGATCTGTGATGATGTGATCTACTATTACACGCAGAAAGCCATCACCACCTATCTGCCGGACACCACCTATGATTTTGTCCTGCTGGCAGACTACGTGCAGCCCCAGTGGGTCAAGGATGCGGTGTTCTATCAGATCTTCCCCGAACGGTTCTGCAACGGCGATCCGACGAATGACGTCAGAAACGGGGAATACCAGGTGGAGGGACATGACACCATCCACATGGATAATTGGGAAGAAGACCCCATGCCCTATGAAAAGGCACACTGCATTGATTTTTACGGTGGCGACCTCCAGGGCGTTCGGGAAAAGATACCTTATTTAAAAGAACTGGGTGTCAATGCGGTTTATCTGAATCCCATCTTTGAAGCACCCTCTGTCCATAAGTATGATTGCATCGACTATTTCCACGTTGACCCGCACTTCGGCGGAGATGAGGCACTGGCGGAACTGAGCAAGGCACTGCATGAAAACGGCATGAAACTGATGCTGGATATTTCCATCAACCATACAGGTTCTGCCCACCGCTGGTTCAATCGAGACGGCCTGTACTTCGACAAGAGCGAGGGCGCTTACAATAACCCCGATGCCAAGGAGCGGAAATATTACTTCTTCAAAGAGGGAACCAACGAGTATCTTGGGTGGTACGGCGTGGAGAATATGCCCGTGCTGAACTATACCTCCGAAGAATTGCGGGATATCATCTACCGTGCCGAAGACAGTGTCCTGCGCAAGTGGTTGAAGCCGCCGTATTCCATTGACGGCTGGCGTTTTGACGTGGCAGATGTGTTTGCCCGCAACAACGAATTCCAGCTGGCTCACGAATTGTGGCCCCAGATCCGCCGCAGCATTCGCCAGGTAAATCCGCAGGCTTACATTCTGGCCGAGGACTGGGGCGACTGCGCCCAGTACCTGCAGGGAAAAGAGTGGGACTCTGCCATGAATTATTACGGCTTCGGCCGTGTGATCCGCCAGTTCGTGGGAGAGCCGGACCTGTTTGCCCATGACCCTCTGCTGCGTGCCGTACCTTATAAGATGACGGCCGAAGATGTGGAAAACAGAGTCATGGAGCATCTGGCCAAACTGCCTTTTGCCATCTGGCAGAACCAGTTCAACCTCTTTGACAGCCATGATACCCCCAGATTGCACAATAACAAGCAGGTCCATCCACAGCAGTACCGCGGCGCGGTGATGATGCTGTTCAGCTTCATCGGTGCGGCAAATATGTATTACGGTGATGAGGCGGATATCGGCGGTTGGCTGGACGGCCACGAGGGATGCCGCTATCCCATGCCCTGGAGCAAAGATTTCAAAAACAGTGATGTTTACAAGCTCTATCAGACCATGGCCAAGGCCAAAACCGCACATCCTGCCCTGCGAGAGGGCGGCATGAAGTTCCTCTATGCCAAGGGAAATGTGCTGGCCATTGCCCGTTTCACTGCCGAAGAAGCCTTTGTCACCGTGATGTCGACCGGTGAACAGGATGAAACGATCCGTCTGCCGCTGGCGGCCATCGGTGCAAAGGGCGTGCAGGGAGATACAGACCTGTTCGGCACACCCATCGCCTGCACAAAAGATGCCGATGGAAAGGCGATATCCATGGAGGTCAAGGCAAATCAGGCCTATTTCTTTGCTTGCGAAATGGCCTGAGCACATGAAAACCAATGGCTACTCGGCGAGGACAAGCGTAAATGAATTGGGAACGGATTGTGCAACCTGACGAAAAAGAACGGCTTGCGCCCGACTGTTGGAAACGTTTTTTGGACAGTTTTGTGCGAAAAATAGAATTGCATATTCACAAAAAACGTGCTATTATGTATAATGTACGAATTGTGCGAGAGCACAAACAATAGCTTTTAGGAGGAAATTCAAAATGAAAGCAAACAAGTTTTTGAGAATTGCTTTGATTGCAGTTCTCTGCATGGCAACTCTGTTGTGCACCGCTTGCGGCGACACCACAACCACCACTGCTCCCAGCGAAGCTGAGACCACCGCTCCTGCCGGTGACAACACCACCGCAGAAGTCCCCACCGAAGATGGCAAGGTTACTTACTACTTCACCATGAGCGATGACTCCCCCGCAGTTCCCGAGCATGCCGGTATCTTCATCACCGGTGGCGCATGGGGCTGGGCTACCGGTTCCGGTTCCGAGATGTTCACTCGCCTGAACGACACCAACATCTACTACCTGATCACTGACAAGAACCCCCTGACCGATGGCGCTACCGCCGATCAGGAGTATGACTATCAGCTGGTCGCCGGCCTGACCGAGGCTTCCGGCGCTGCTAGCTGGGGCCTGCAGTGGAACGATAACTTCAAGTCCGCTGAGTGCGCTGAAGTTGCATACCCCAACAACCCCCAGTTCACCTGGAACGAGGGCGATAACACTATTAACCTGGGCACCCACACCTTCACCGCTATGCCTTCCGCTCCCGTAGAAGTTGAGACTTCTCTGGAAGTGACCTTCACCGAGGCTCTGCCCGAGGGCGCAAGAGTTCTGCTCATCGGCACCATGAACGGCTGGAACGGCGAGGAAATGACCTCTAAGGATGGCAAGAAGTGGACTCTGGATGTTGAGCTGCTGGCTAACACCTATGATTACAAGATCTGCGTTTACACCGCTGATGCTGGCCTGGCTGAGGACTTCTCCAACAAGTGGGATATCGACCGTGCCGAGTATGGTGCTGACGATGGCAACAACGCTAAGATCGAGATCGCTGAGTACGATGGCAAGGTTGGCTACGCCAAACTGATGAGCAATCTGGTTTATCCTCAGGCTACCACTGAGGAGTAATTCCAAACACAGCCTTGCATTAAAAGGTAAAATCGAGCGATCGCCAGTGGCGTTGCTCCAAAATGAAAAAACCGAAAGAGGGGTACCCCTCTTGGCACTATGGTACGATGTACCATAGTGCCGCCCATACTATTATTAATGAGGTGCAAACTATGAAGAAGATTCTGTGCATTGCCCTGTGCGTTCTGATGATCGCCGGCTGCCTGAGCCTGACGGCTTGCAGCGAGGAAAAGAAGACCACCATTATGATCTGGGGTCCCAGCGAACACGAAGAACTGTACAGAGCCTGGCTGGAAGAGTTTAAGGCCGCTCACCCCGAAGAGTTGAAGAACGTTATCTTTGACTATGCCGGTTCCGGCGACTCCGGCGCTTACTCCGCCATGGCTACCGACCCCGCTTCCGGCGCTGCCGTGTACACCTTTGCAAATGACCAGATGGCAAACCTGCTGAACCTGGGCGCTCTGTCTCAGGTTACTGCCGATAACCTGACCTGGTCCAAGGAGAACAACTCCGCCGCTGCTGTCGAGTCCACCAAGATGGGCGATGGCTACTATGCTTACCCCCTGCAGGCTGACAACGGCTACTATATGTACTTCAACAAGTCCGCTTTCCGCGGCACCTCCGTTTGGGATGCCGAGAACGACACCCTGAAGGAAGGCTATACTTTCCGTGACCTGTATGCAGCTCTGGACGAAAAGGGCGGCTACTGGGCCAATGGTAAAGTCACCTATGCAATGGGCGACTCCTGGTACCTGTCCGGCGTGTTCTTCGCTGTTGGCGGCGACTACTCCGTTGAGTACGATACCGATGGCAAGCAGACTTCCGCTAACTGCTGGTTTGCTACCGAAGGCGACGTCGCTACCGGCGACTTCGCAATTGGCTACGCTGCCGTTGAGTGCATGATCAACGCCATCTGCGACAAGGGCACCACCACCATCAATAAGCACTATGTCTATACTGATGGCGACAAGAACCCTCTGAACGACTACATCTCCATCCACACCAACCCCGATGATGATCTGTGTAAGACCGAGCCTCTGGCCGCTGTTGTTTGCGGCACCTGGAAGGCTAAGGAACTGCAGAAGAACTGGGGCGATGACTATGCCGCTACCGTTCTGCCCATGCTGGAGACCAACGACGGTTCTCAGTATGCGATGAAGAACTTCGCAGGCTACAAGAACATCGGTGTCAACCCTCAGTGCTCTTTCGCTAAGGAGAGCCGTGAGAACCTGCTCCTGTTGCACGAACTGGCTCAGTACCTGTCCGGCAAGCAGCAACAGATCGACCGTTACAACGAGACCGGCGCAGGCCCCTCCAACCTGGAGGCTCTGAAGGACAGCACCATCGCTTCCGATGCCGCTCTGAAGGCTCTGAATGCTCAGTATGACCGTGAGTGTGTCTACCCCGCAGGCCACGAAAAGGCCGGCGAAAAGGTTGGCAACGGTCTGGGCTACCGCGTTCAGGACTCCGTACCTGCAAACTACTGGACTCCTATCCAGAAGTTCGGCAACCTGCTGTACAACGAACTGTCCGCAGGCAAGCTGGAGAGCTTCTCTGAGGATGGCCTCAGAAAGACTCTGGGCCAGCTCCAGTTGGACATTGAGGCTGCTGCACAGTAATGAATAATCTGTCAGGTATCTTTTCTGCTGGATTCCAAATTTACAGGGAAGAGATACCTGACTCTTTTTTAAGGAGTTATTTCTATGACACAAATATCTTTTTTGGAATATTTGTCGATGTCGAAGCCGAAGCGCGCCTGGTATAAGTTCTACTCTTTTATTTTGAACATTCCCTTTGCCATCCTTGCTTTTCTGAAAGCCATCCCCTCCAAACTCTGGGGAGGGCTGAAGAAGATCGGTGAGCGATGCATGTCTTTTTTCAATGCTCTGCGTTATGGCAATGCGGCCACACGGCTTTCTCTGCCGATTTGGGGCGCCGGATGCTTTGCAAATAAGCAGATCGGACGGGGCATTATCTATCTGGGTTACGAAATTATTTTCGCGATCTACATGATCGTGTTTGGCGTGCCTTATCTTTCAAAAATCGACACTTTGGGCGATACATTGCAGGTTCGTGACGAACTTGGTTTTGTCATGGTTGAGGGCGACAACTCTTTCAACATCCTGCTGTATTCCATGATGACGATCGTTATCATTTTGTTCTCTTTGGTCATTATGGTCAAGTCCGTCAAGGACGCTTACAACGGCCAACTGAGCAAGGCCATCGCTATGCGCAATCCCACTTTGCGTGACGATGCTTCTCAGCTGCTCAATCACAAGTTCCATATCACCATTTTGTCCCTGCCCATGACTACTCTGGCAATTTTCACCATTGTGCCGCTGATGTTCATGGTCCTGGTGGCATTCACCAACTTTAACAGAAATACTCTGCCCCCCGCAAATCTGTTCACATGGGTGGGCTTCGATAACTTCGCATCCATGCTGACCGGCCAGGCCATGGGCGGTACCGCTCAGGATGCCAGCCGTTGGGCGTATACTTTCTGGCACATCCTGTCCTGGACACTGACCTGGGCTGTGATCGCCACATTCACGAACCTGTTCATCGGCATGGGCCTGGCAGTGCTGATCAACAAAAAGAGCATTAAGCTGAAAAAATTCTGGCGTACCTGCCTGGTGACGGTCATTGCCGTGCCTCAGTTCATTTCTCTGCTGCTGGTTTCCAAGATGTTCCGTGACGAGGGCATTATCAACAGCATTTTGAGAAATGTATTTGATATCACCTCTCCGGTGAAGTTCCTCAACGGCTCCACCAATATGGCAAAACTGATCATCATCCTGGTCAACATCTGGGTGGGCGTGCCCTATACGGTGCTCTCCTGTACCGGTATTTTGCTGAACATTCCCAGCGACCTGTACGAAGCTGCCCGTATCGACGGTGCAAATCCCTTTAAGATGTTCACCAAGATCACTTTCCCTTACATGATGTTCATTCTGGGACCCTCCCTGATCGGTACATTCGTGGGCAATATCAATAACTTTAACATCATCTTCCTGCTGACCGGCGGTCAATCCGGCACCATGGATCCCAATCTCGCAACCTCTGCCGGTGACCTTGACTTGCTGATCACGTGGCTGTATAAGCTGACGGTCAACAATTCTCAGTATGATATGGCATCCGTTATCGGTATCATGGTGTTTATCGTGGTCGCCTTCTTCTCCCTGGTGGTTTACTCCCGCCTGGGTGCAGTCAAGAATGAGGAGGACTTCCAATGAGAGATTTACGCAAACACAGACGGGGGATCAAGGGCTACGTCGTCGATGGCTTTATCTACATTCTGCTGATGGTCATCAGCGTTATTTGGCTCTTTCCCTTCCTTTACTTGATCGTCACTTCTCTGCGCGGCGAAAGCACCGCCATCGTTTCTTACATTTTCCCCAAGGAATGGTCCCTCAAGAACTTTAAGTGGCTGTTTGTGGATTCCGATTTTCCCAAGTGGTATCTCAACACGCTGATCATTTCTTCTGTGGTGGCCGTGCTCAACACCATGATCACACTGTTGACCGCTTACGCATTGAGCCGTATGCGTTTCAACGGCCGTGTGGGCCTGATGAAGTTTATGCTGATTTTGGGTATGTTCCCTGGATTTTTGAGCATGATCTGCATTTACCACATCCTCAACGCCATGGGCCTGATCGGCAACAGCCTGTCCGTGCTGGGTCTGATCCTGGTCTATGTTTCCGGTACGGTCATGGGTTATCAGGTGGCGAAGGGCTTCTTCGACACCATCCCCAAGTCTTTGGATGAGGCTGCCATGATCGACGGCGCCACCAAAAACCGCATTTTCTGGTCCATCATCCTGCCCTTGTCCAAGCCTATCATCATTCAGACCGCACTGGGCGCTTTCGTTGGCCCCTGGGGCGACTACATGATGGCAAACTATATCGTGGGCAATGGCGCTTCGCAGTATAAGACTGTTGCAATCGGTCTGTATACCATGATCGACAGCCAGAGCAAAATCGTGGAACACTTCACTCACTTCTGCGCAGGCGGCGTTGTGGTTTCCATCGTTCCGATCATTTTGTTCTTCTACCTGCAGAAGTACTATGTGGAAGGCGTGACCGGTGGCTCCGTGAAAGGATAAGCCATGGCAAAGAAACGCTATATTGCATTGATCTGTTTGGTGCTGGCCGCTGTACTGACTCTGTCAGCGTGTAGCGGCGCAAAAGGGGATATTCTGAATGCGGAAGTCCCGCAAACCACAGATAATATGCGTACCTATTACGAGATTTTCCCCTATGCTTTTGCCGACTACAATGGAGACGGGATCGGAGATTTGCAGGGTATCATCGATAAGCTGGACTATATTGAGGACCTGAATTTCGATGGCCTGTGGCTGACTCCGGTCCACCAGTCTACCACCTATCATAAGTATGACGTGGTGGATTACAAAACCATTGACCAGCAGTTCGGCACCATGGAGGACTACGATGCTTTGGTAACGGCCTGCCACGAACGGGGCATGACCATCCTGCTGGATCTGGTGATCAATCACACCTCCGTGGAGCACATCTGGTTCCAGGCTTGCTATCTTGCCCATAGCCGTGGGCAAACGGATAGCCAGTATTACAATTACTACAATTTTGTGGAGCTGGAAGACGGACAGCAGCCGGCGGCCGGCTGGGCCAAATACCGTGGTAACTGGGCTTATGAGTGCCAGTTCTGGAGCGGAATGCCCGATTTGAACCTGCAGAACGTGCTGGACGAGCCGGACGGCTATCTGGCCAACGATCTGAAAGAGATCATGCGTTTCTGGCTGGTCGACCACGATGTGGACGGCTTCCGCCTGGATGCGGTCGGAGAGTATTTCACCGCCGACAGCGAGCGCAATACCCAGTTCTTGACATGGCTTAATAAAACGGCCAAACAGATCGATCCCGATTGTTATATTGTCGGCGAGGCAAGCTGGGGCAATAAGGCTGAAAATCAGCGTTATCAGTCCTCCGGCGTGGACTCTTTCTTCTCCTTCCAGCATTCCCAGGGGGCAGGCAGCCTGTCCTATGCGGTTCGTCTGGACAAAGCGGCTTATCTGTATAAGATCGACCAGGAGAATGAAGAATATGCAGCAGGCGGCATTCCTGCCACCTTTATTGCAAACCACGATACCGGCCGTGCCTATGGCGCAACACAGGCGGCCAACGACCTGAACAATCTGAAGATGGCCTACGGCCTGATGGCCATGTCCTATGGTACCATCTATCATTATTACGGCGATGAAGTCGGCATGAAAGTGCTGACCAGTTCCGGCTCTGACAGCTATAAGGACGAAGACAAACGTCAGCCGATGCCCTGGGGCGATAGCTACACCTGTAAACCCGTCAGCGGTTCGACCAAAGGTGAGGATAGCGATAAGTACCCCTTGGGTACGGTGGCAGATCAGCTGGAACAGGATGAGTCGGTGCTGGCGTATATTCGTCAGGCCAACGCCATTCGCCGTGCATTCCCGCAAATTGCCCGATGCGTGGCAGAAAATGTTTATCTGAATGAAGACAGAACCGTTTGTATTGTTTCCAAAGGCGAGGGCAATGAGAAGATCTATATCGTGATGAATGCATCCCACGATTATAGTGAAACCTATGATCTGAGCGAACTGGGAAATGTGGAGCTGGCAGCCACCCTGTCTACAGGCGATGTGCCCAGCGTTAAGGGCAAAACTCTGACCATCCCAGCCCAGTCCTTTGCAATATTAACGGAAGTGGAGGAATAAGTATATGTCTAACCTGAGTTTACGGCATTTATACAAAGTATATCCCAACGGGGTCAAGGCGGTAAATGACTTCAACATGGAGATCGAAGACAAAGAATTTATCGTTTTCGTCGGCCCCTCCGGCTGTGGTAAATCCACGACTCTGCGTATGATCGCCGGCCTGGAAGAAATTACCGCAGGCGAGCTGTACATCGGCGATACCTTCTCCAACCATGTGGAGCCCAAGGATCGCGATATCGCCATGGTGTTCCAGAACTATGCGCTGTATCCCCATATGACGGTGTACGAAAACATGGCATTTGGCCTGCAACTGCGCCATGTGCCTCAGTCCGAGATCCACAAAAAGGTTCTCTGGGCCGCCAAGATCCTGAAATTGGAGGAATATCTGGAGCGTAAGCCCAAGGCGTTGTCCGGCGGCCAGCGTCAGAGAGTTTCTCTGGGACGTGCCATCCTGCGTACGCCCAAGGTGTTCCTGCTGGACGAGCCTCTGTCCAACCTGGACGCAAAGCTGCGTACCGAAATGCGTGCGGAGATCGCAAAGCTCCACAAGGAAATCGGCACCACCTTTATCTATGTTACCCACGACCAGGTGGAAGCCATGACCATGGGTACCCGTATTGTAGTCATGTCCATGGGCTATGTGCAGCAGATCGATACCCCTCAGAACCTGTACAACTATCCCGAAAACAAGTTCGTTGCAGGCTTCATCGGCACACCCCAGATGAATTTCTTCCCCGCAACACTGCTGCGGCAGGGTGACATGGTGGAAGTCAGATTTGAGGGCATTGAGCGCACCATCAGCGTGCCCTTTGAGAAACTGCTGAAGGTCCGTCCCGAGTATCTCAATGGCGAGAAGAAGATCATCGTTGGCCTGCGCTGCGAGCAGATCTCCGTCGATCCCGAGGTGCTCAAGAAGTCTAATACCATCATGCAGGTCAAGATCTCTCACTTCGAGGAGCTGGGTAATGAGACACTGATCTACGGCGATATGAACCTGAACAAGACCCGTCTGGAGGACTCTTCCACCCGTATCATCGTAAAGCAGTACGGCGGCGAGCACACCTCCCGTGTGGACGATGTCATTGATGTGGCACTGGACATGGAGAAAGCACACTTCTTTGATGCCGAGACGGAGCAGACAATCGCACCCCGTATCCCTGCTGAGAATATTTTCGATGTTACGGTTGCCAACGGCAACGCTCAGATCCTGGGCCAGAGCATTTGCCTGCCCGAGGCTGTTCGCAAGCAGCTGACCGATGAAAAGAAGGCAACTTCCGTGCTGGTTCCCACCGATGCACTGCGTGAGGGCGGAAACGACCTGGTCGCAGAGGTCGTCGGAACGGAGATCATTAAAGATACCGTCGTTACCCATCTGTTCACTGCCGGCCGTACTTTTTTCATGATCGGCAAAAAGGAGCATAAGATCGGTGAAGAACTGAGCCTGGGCATTGACTTCAAGAGCATCTGCGTTTACGACAGCGCAATGAATGAACTGGTCAAGCCTTTGCCCCAGTATGATACTTTCTACGGCTCTTACTTCGACCGCTCCAATGCGAAGCGTTCCAACTCTTTCTATACACAGCATAATGAACAGACCATGAAAAAGACCATCGAGCAGATGGATCGGGACTTCGAGGAGAAGCTGTCCGAGATGCTGGTGCAGCCTGCTCTGCTGAAGAAGATCAAGGCTGCTTATGCAGAGCAGTGCCAGAGCATCAAGGCAAATCTGTCTTATCGCCTGGGTACTGAGGATCTGGGTAAGGAAGGCAAGAAGAAGGTCAAGCAGGAAGCTCAAATGCAGCTGGCGGATGCAAAAGTCGCTTATGAAGCCAAAGTTGCCGAATACGAGCGCAAAAAAGCCGAGTATGCAAAGCTGTCCGAGGCCCAGAAGCAGAAGATGGCACCGGAAGTCAACGCACTGCGTGCAGCTCATGACGAGCGCAAGGCACTGCTGCAGACAAAGTATACCGAACTGAACCGTCAGGCTGAAGCCGGTCTGGATGAGGCGTGCGCAAAGTTGCTGCCTCTGGAGCAGGTCAATCAGAAAAAGGCAGAGGATGCACTGGTGGTCGCCAAGGCTGCCTATGCTGACCGTAAAGCAAAGCGGATCGCCGAGCTGGACGAAGCCATCGCAAATGCGAAGGCTCAGACTGCCGTTGCCACCGGTAAGGAAAAGGACAATGCAGTCCTGCTGCATAAAGAAGCCTGCCGCGCCAAGGTGGATGAGCTGCAGAAGCTGGAGGCAGAGTACAATGCCGAGGTGGAGGAAATCTCCTTTAACTCCAAGGTGTTTGCCCTGTATATCAATGGCCAGACTTTCGTGACCAGCCAGGACATCAATATGAAGATCGTCAAGGGCCTGGGCGCACAGCTGTTTGTCAGCCACTATCGCTTTGAGGCACCCCACGAAGCCTATACCATCGGCAACACCGGCATCGAACTGACGGTGGACAGCGTTGTGGACTATGGCAAGGAGCGCTATATCAAGTGCAACTGCTATGACGAAGTGGTTTATGTCAAGGCCGACAAGAATTGCAAGGCCGGCGACAAGATCCATGTATCCGTGGATGTGGAAAAACTTCGCATCTTCGAGAACAAGTTCGATATTCGTCTGTACTAATATCTCAAAAAGCAATGTGTGCCTCTGCCGATTTGCGGCAGAGGCACACAGTCCAGAGAAACGGAGACCCAGCGATATGAAAGTAAAAATTTTTGCTGCTCTTGCTGCTGTGGCCCTGCTGTTTTGCGCAGGATGCAGCAAACAAACTGTCCCTGATGCGGATGTGGAAGCATTCCTTGATACAGGCATCAGTGCGGCAGCAGCCTACGAGGCTGTGGCGCAGGTGGAATACACGGTCCGCCAAACCACGCAGAATAAGGCCGGTGAGACCACCGGCGGCTATGATCTTTCCGTAAAGATCGACAAAAGAAACCCCGATGCCCTGATTTTGGAATACGAACAGGCGCTTTTCGGGGATGCGGTGGAAGATGGTGTTACATGCAAACGAGCGACCATCACGCTTGTAGACGGAACCTACATCTACAAAACAGTTGTTGGGGAAGAAGTCAAGGAGGAAGAAGCGGAAGCGCAGTTCGTTACCGATTACATCACTTCTTTCTTCTACAAAAATAACGGTGCATACGATGAGGGTGGACTTTATTACGGGGATTTCTTTATGCTCTATATTTACAAGTACCCCGAAAGTTCCTTCTCTGTGGATAAAGAAAACAACCTGTGTGTTTTCAATGAGAAAATGAACATCAGCTACGAAGAAACCGGCAATGTCCGGCTGCACCAGATCGCAAAAATCAATGTCCATGGTTTGCTGGAAAGCAATTATGAGCGCTATGAAAGCGTAGACCAGGACTATGTCCTGGTCTCGGAATTAACGGCTCGTTATATTTACGCTTAAATCAGGGCAAAGGCGCCGGACTCATGGTGGAAAAGCAGAAAATAAATCAGGACAAAATCCAGATTGACACCGAAAATGAGCCCCACGTCCGCAATAAAAAGCAAAGTCTGGCGTTCCAGATCCAGCAGAAGATTGCCACTGTATACGCAGGCCAGCAGTGCGATACCCAGCGCTGTCAGCAGCAGGCCGCCGATACAGATCGCAGTCAGTCCGGCCCGAAAGGGTGTGCCGTCCCGATTAAATACCAGATTTTTCATAAGCAGGGTCTGGTGACTGCGCAAAGAGCGAATGATAAACAGAACAACACTTAATTCAAACAGCAGTGTGAACAGCAGAGAGAACAGATCGACGATGCTCTGAAAATCCGTGGTGCCCTGAAAATCAAGGATGATTCCGGAAATCAGCTGATAGGTCAGATAAGCGCACAGCGCCAGCGATGCGATTAGATATGTCAGACGAAATTTCGTTATTTTATTGTTTTTCATGGGGTCCTCCGTTCAAATTAGGGTGTACCGATAATCATAGCAAAAGAAGCGAAAAATGTCAATGCTGGGAAACGGCTGTCATCCCACTACGAAATAATGGAGAGATAAATTATGCTGAGCTTATCCATATCTCATATTCCGGCAACGGTGGATGCCTGCCCTCTGGAGGGGAAGATGCATCTGCGCTTTCGCGTGCAGAAAGGCGTGATCCGCTCTGCCAAGCTGGTTTATAACTGTAATAAAAATCTATGGCATGAATATCGACTGGAAGCCGATATGGTGAAAAATTTTGAGGATAGCGAACTGGAGTATTATGCGGTGGCGGTGGAACAAACCGACACCCGATTTGCCTATATTTTCCGGTTGGAGTGTTGCGATGGAAAAACACGCTATCTGTCCGAGGAGGGCTTGACCGAAACTTTTGACCATAACTACGGCTATTTCTGCTTCTTCCAGTATGTTTCCCAGTTTGACTGCGACATGATGTCGGTGCCCGACTGGGTAAGAACGGCATCTTGTTACCAGATTTTTCCGGAACGATTTGCCGTTGGTTCCGAACCCAAGGACATGAGCTATGTCAATACGGCATGGGGAGTCAAGCCAACGCCTAAAAGCTACTATGGCGGCGATTTGAACGGAATTCGGGAGCGTTTGGATTATCTGGTGGAGCTGGGCGTTAATGTGCTGTATATGACGCCTGTTTTCTGTTCGCCCACCAATCACAAGTACGAAATCACGGATTATGAAAATGTGGACCCCGCTTTCGGCGGAAATGAGGCATTGAAGGCGCTGATCGAAAAGGCTCATGCCCACGGCATGAAAGTGATTTTGGACGGCGTGTTCAATCATATTTCCTGCCGGCATCCTTTCTTCCTGGATGCAAAGAAAAACGGCCGCAAATCCAAATATTACGATTGGTTCTTCTGGAGAGAGGATGGCTCTTATGCCACCTTTGCCAACGTAAAAACAATGCCGAAGTTGAATACCGCAAACATGGAACTGATTCGCTATTTCAGCGATGTGGCGGTGATGTGGATGCGCGATTACGGCGCAGACGGCTGGCGGCTGGACGTATCCGATGAAATGTCCCATCGGTTCCTGCGGCATTTCCGTGAAGCGGTGGTTGCACAAAACCCAGAAACTGTCATCATCGGCGAGGATTGGCATCGTGCGGTACGCTATCTGAACGGTGATGAGTACGATGGCATTATGAATTACGGCCTGACCAAGGCCTGTCTGGATCTGCTGGCGTTTGAAACCATTGATACCAAAGTGTTCCGTGACCGCCTGGTGCGGCTTTACCACACATTCAGCATTGCGGCCAATGAAAAAATGCTGAATTTGCTGGGTAGCCACGATACGGACCGTTTCCTGACCAGAGTTCACGGGGATAGCCATCGCTACCGGACGGCAGCGGCTATTATGTTCTTCTATCCTGGTATTTCCTGCGTGTATTACGGCGATGAGATCGGCATGGAGGGCGGTTATGACCCCGATTGCCGTCGGACGTTCGATTGGAACGAACAAAACTGGGATATTCAGACGCGGGAACTGATCCGCACCTTGATGGCACTGAAAAAACAGCCGGCGCTGTCGGTGGGAGAGATGCGCATCGACGAGAATGACGGTATCATCACCATCACCCGTCAGGCGGAGAAGCAGACCCTGACCCTGCGTGTCAACGGCACGGCGCTGGAGAAAGACGGCTTGAAGCCCTTTGATTTTGAAATCCGATAAAGAAAGAGGCAGGCGCATTGGCGCCTGCCTTTTTGGCGATTTTGTACAAGGATGCGTAGCGGCTTGGAAAATCGTAAATTTGCCTTGCTTTTAAAAGAAGAACATTGTAAAATAGAAAAAAGACCGATGGGAAAGGCGAGGGCACCATGGAAAAAACTGCATTCGATAATGAAAAATATCTTTTGACGCAATCGACACATATTGCCGAGCGTATTGCGCAGTTCGGCGGTAAGCTGTATCTGGAATTTGGCGGTAAACTGTATGACGATCACCATGCGGCCAGAGTTTTGCCAGGATTTCAGCCGGATAGCAAACTGCGAATGCTGCTGCAGATGAAAGAACAGGTGGAGATCGTTGTCGCCATCAGCGCCGATGATATCGAAAAGAATAAGGTCCGTGGCGATTTGGGAATCACCTATGATTTGGATGTGATCCGCCTGATCGATATTTTTCGAGAGCTTGGCCTGTATGTCAGCTCCGTTGTGCTGACCAGATTTAACGGCCAGTCGGTGGCAAAGGCTTTTCAGGCACGGCTGGAAGCGAAAGATATTCGTGTATATCATCATTATCCCATTGCCGGATATCCGACAGACATCAATCACGTGGTCAGTGACGAGGGATATGGCCGCAATGATTTTATTGAGACCAGCCGCCCTTTGGTGGTGGTAACAGCACCTGGCCCGGGCAGCGGCAAACTGGCCACCTGTTTGAGCCAGCTCTACCATGAAAACAAACGGGGCACAAAGGCCGGTTATGCAAAATTCGAGACCTTTCCTATCTGGAATTTACCCCTCAATCATCCTGTCAATTTGGCTTATGAGGCGGCTACCGCCGATTTGGACGATGTGAATATGATCGACCCGTTCCATTTGGATGCCTATGGGGTGACGACCGTCAATTACAATCGAGATGTAGAGGCTTTCCCCGTACTGGTGGCAATGTTTCAGCAGATCTTGGGCACCTGCCCCTATAAATCCCCCACGGATATGGGTGTAAACATGGTGGGCAACTGCATCGTGGACGATGGGGCGGCACGGGATGCGGCTTGTCAGGAGATCATTCGCCGCTACTATACGGCCATCTGCGAATATAAACAGGGCAGAGGCAGTGAGAATGCGGTGCGTAAACTGGAAACATTAATGAAAAAAGTGGGGGTGGAGCCGGCTGACCGTGGCGTGGTAGCACCTGCACTGGCGCGTGCAGCGGAAACCGGCGCGCCGGCGGTGGCGTTGGAGCTGCGTGACGGAACGATCATCACGGGAAAAACATCCAATCTGCTGGGGGCATCGGCGGCGGCACTGCTGAACGCATTGAAACATTTGGGTAGTATGCCCAAAGGTCTGCACATGATCTCTCCCGTGGCCATCGACCCTATCCAGCATTTGAAAAAAGACCATTTGGGGGACAGAAATCTGCGACTGCATACGGACGAAGTGCTGATCGCCCTGTCCATCAGCGCCGCCACGAACCCCACCGCAGAATATGCACTGCAACAGCTGGGCAAGCTTCGCGGATGTGAGGTCCACTCCACGGTCATGCTGTCGGCAACGGAAGAGAATACCTTCAAGCGGCTGGGAATGCACGTGACCTGTGAGCCGAAGTTTAGGGAGTAAGACGATGATAACGGATTGCTACGATATTGAAACAGAACCGACCAGTACATTGCAGGACCACTATGGTGATCCAGGGCATTTTACAGATCGGTGCCTGACCATTTTGTCCCATCGGCTGATGCAGCATCTGCTGGATACCTTCCCCTGCGAAAAAATCGGGGAGATCGGCTCCTGTAATGGAGCAAGAGGGGTGTATATGCTGCACTATAAGGGCCATGACATTGCCTTTTATTTGAGCATGGTCGGTTCCGCTTGCGCCGCATCTAACTGCGAAGAGGCGGCGTGGATCAGCGGTGCAAAGAAATTTATCATGTTTGGTTCCTGCGGCAGCCTGGACGGAAACAGTACCAAAGGAAAGTATATTTTGCCCACGGAGAGTTATCGGGGAGAAGGCGCATCGTATTACTATGCGCCGCCGCAGGATTACATTAAAGTGTCCAACTGCCGGAAAATGAAGCTGTTATTTGAGAAAATGGGGATACCCTATGTCCAGGGAAAAGTCTGGACAACGGATTCTTTCGCACGGGAAACCAGGGGCCTTGTGGCCAAGCGAAAGGCCGAGGGATGTATCGCCGTGGAGATGGAGCTGGCAGGGGTACAGGCGGCCTGCGATTTTAATGGGTTTGAGCTGTTTGATTTTCTGGAAGCCGGCGACGTGATCGGCGATAGCGGCTATGAGGTGGAGGGACTGCACAAGGCAAATCACGACCTGGCAAAACTCTACATCGCCCTGGAAATTGCCACCGAAATATGAGCGTTGCAAAAAGCGTATCCCACATCGGATACGCTTTTTCGCGTGTTGAAAAGATGTGGATTGATTTTTCCTGCAAAATGGATTATAATATAGCAAAATGGAGGTGCTATGTGCAAATGGAACAATTTTGTGATCTGCATACCCATTCCGTGTTTTCGGATGGTACCTATACCCCTGCACAGCTTCTGGAGGAGGCTCAACAGAGGAACCTTTCGGCCATTGCGCTGACGGATCATAACACGGTGGCCGGTTTGCCGGATTTTCTGAAAGCAGCACAGGGCAAAACCGTGGAGGCAATTCCAGGCGTGGAATTTTCCACGGACTATGAGGGCACGGAATTGCACATACTGGCGCTCTATTTAAACGAGAAATACTTTGACCATGTCACGGAACTGATGATGCAGTATCATCGCCGAAAGGAACAGAGCAACATTGATTTGGTGGAAAAACTGAATCAAGCCGGATATCATATCAATTATGAGAAGATAAAATCCTCCACACCGGAAGGCCAGGTCAATCGGGCCCTGATCGCTGCCGAATTGACGGCTCTGGGCTATACCGCTTCCAATAAGGAGGCGTTTGAACGACTTTTGCGGCCCAGTTGCGGATATTACACGCCGCCGAAACGCTTTGCGCCGGAGGAAATGTTGGGCATCATCAGTGATTTGGGGGCAGTGTCGGTGCTGGCGCATCCGTATCTGAATTTAGATGAAGAGCGGTTGCGGGTCTTCCTGGCAAAAGCCAAGGGCTGGGGCTTGCAGGGCATGGAAGTGCGGTATTCTACTTATGACGACCAAACAACAGCGGCGGCCTTTGCAATGGCGGATCGATTTGACCTGCTTTACAGCGGCGGAAGTGACTTCCACGGCGGTAACAAGCCGGATATCCAACTGGGGCAGGGAAGAGGATCTTTAACGGTTCCGTCAAAATGGGCGGCGAAAATTCGGGAAAATGTACAAAAAATAAAAAACTTTTAAAGTTGCTGAAATAAGCGGTAGATTTTTATCGAACGCTGTGGTATAATCAAGTATGCTGCCCTGGGTATGGGCGGTCCATTATCCCTCGGAGGCGATTCCAATGAATAACGATATCCAAAGAGCCAGCCGGATGAAACGCTTTTCTGCGTATCTGGTAGATGTGATGGCTCTGGTCTGTGTGGCAACGCTGGTCATGCTGTGTATGTCCGCTTTGCTGGGGTATGACTCGTACTCCGACCGATTGGAAGAAATATACGAAGAATACGAAGCTCTTGGCCTGATCCAGTTTGAAGATGAAGAACCTACGCCGGAAGAAATCGAACGATACAATGCGGCGGTGGAAAAATTCAATAACGACGAAGAAGTGATCATGGTTTACGGAAAAGTCGTAGACCTGACCCTGCTTATCGTCTCCGTCGGCATTTTGCTGGCTTATGTCCTCCTGGAAGTGCTGGTGCCCCTGTGGTTGGGCAATGGTCAGACATTTGGTAAAAAAATATTCGGTATTGCTTTGATGCGTATCGATGGCGTTAAAATCACCACATTCATGTTGCTTGTCCGCTCGATTCTGGGCAAGTGTGTGGTCGAAACGATGATCCCCGCTTTGATCGTTATCCTGATGCTTCTGGGCGGAAGCGTGGGAGCCGTGGGATTGCTGATTATCGGGCTTCTCCTGCTTGCGCAGGTCATATTGCTGTTTGCTACCAAAAACCGTACCGTGCTGCATGATATGCTTGCCTGCACCATTGCGGTCGATATGGAAAGTCAACGAATTTTCGACTCTCCCGAAGCGCGGACCGAATTTATCAAGCGGATCAGCGCCGAAAACGCGGCAAAAGCAAAATATTGAGGATATCTGTCATCCTTAGCCAAAAACGAAAGTAAAAAATTTTTATATTAGGAAGGGAATTGTATGAAAGTTGTTTTGCAGAATTTGACAAAGGCTTTCCCCAGTCGAGACAAAAAGTCCAACACCGAAGTAGTTGCCGTTAACGATTTCAATTATGAGATCCCCGATGGCAAACTGGTCGGCCTGCTTGGACCCTCCGGCTGCGGTAAATCCACCACCCTGTACATGATCAGTGGCTTGCAGAAGCCCACCGGCGGTAAGATCTTCTTCGGCGAAGAAGATGTGACTGACCTGCCCACCGAGGCAAGAGGCATTGGCCTGGTTTTCCAGAACTATGCACTGTATCCCCACATGACCGTGAAGCAGAATATCATGTTCCCCTTGCAGAACCTGAAGGGCGCAGACAAGCTCAGCAAGGCAGAAATGCTGGAGCGTACCGAGAATGCCGCTCGTCTGGTGCAGATCGAGGACCTGCTGGAGCGTAAGCCCAGTGAGATGTCCGGCGGTCAGCAGCAGCGTGTTGCTATCGCCCGTGCGCTGGTCAAGATGCCCCGTGTTCTGCTGCTGGACGAGCCTCTGTCCAACCTGGATGCCCGTCTGAGACTGCAGACCCGTGAGGAGATCCGCCGCATCCAGAGAGAGACCGGTATCACCACCATCTTCGTTACCCACGACCAGGAAGAGGCTATGTCCATTTCCGATGAGATCGTGGTCATGAAGCTGGGCGTTGTTCAGCAGGTGGGTCAGCCTCAGAAGGTCTATGATGATCCTGCAAACCTGTTCGTTGCAAAATTCCTGGGTACTCCTCCCATCAATGTGTTCGAGGGCGCTATCCGTGGCGGCAAGCTGTACATCGGCGAGGATGCCGTTATGGACGTGAAGGGCGTGGAAGATCAGGAAGTGTTCGTGGGCATTCGTCCCGAGGGCTTCGTTCCCAATGCCTGCGGCGGTCTGCACTGCCAGCTGCGTGCTGTTGAGGTCATGGGCCGCGATAGCAGCATCGTTTCCTACAATGAGCACGCTCTGTCCGAAAATCATACCTTGCGTTCCATCGTTGATGCCGATATCAAGATCGATCCCAACAGCGAAGTCGTTACCTTCTCTCTGAAGCCCAATAAAGTATTCATCTTCAACAAGGAAACAGAAAAACGCATCTATGTCGAGGTGAAGTAATATGGTCGATAGTAAACAACAGTGGAAAGCATGGTTGTACCTGGCTCCGGCACTCGTGCTGTTGCTGGTATTTACCGTGTGGCCCATTATCAATACCATCAGAATTTCTCTGCTGGAAGGATTCAGCTACCAGGCTTCGGTCGGCGGCGCAACTTTTAAGTTCGGTTTCGGCAACTTTGTCGAGGTCGTGCAGTACAAGAAGTTCCTCTCCGCTCTGAAGAACACCCTGCTGCTGTGCTTCGTCACCGTTCCCGTGTCCACCCTGTTGGCTCTGCTGATCGCCGTGGCGCTGAACTCCATCAAGTTCCTGCAGAAGCCCCTGCAGACCATCTTCTTCCTGCCCTATGTGACCAACTCCATCGCCATCGGCATGGTCTTTGCGGCTATGTTTAACATGGTCGGTTCTTTCTTCGGTACGCAGAACGAACTGGTCACCACCGCAGGTGTTATGAACGATATTCTCGGATTCTTCGGGCTCGAGCGTATCAACTGGATCAACAGCGGTTCGTCCTATTGGGCAAATATGACCGTTATGATCGTTTACATTGTCTGGAATGCACTGCCTTTCAAGATCCTGATCTTGCTGGGCGGCCTGCAGAGTGTCAATAAGCAGTATTACGAAGCAGCCCGTGTTGACGGCACCTCCCGTAAGAGAGTGTTCACCCGTATTACCGTGCCGCTGCTGAGCCCCATGCTGGCCTATGTTATCATCACCGGTTTCATCGGCGGATTTAAGGAATATTCCAGCATCGTCGGTGTTTTCGGCGAAACCATGGGACCTGCCGATGATCCTTACAGACTCCAGACAATGGTCGGTTTCCTGTACCGGTCTATTGAGACCAGCGCCCAGGGACGTGCCAGTGCAGCCGCTTTGATCCTGTTCGTCATCATCTTGATCGTGACCATGTTCAATAGCTGGCTGAACAAGAAGTTTGTCCATTATTAAGGAGGTTTTGTTATGGCGAATATGAAAGTAATGCAAGAGAAAAACCTCCAGACTGTCGCACGTCAGCAGCGTGTCCTGCGCACGGCTGTGAAAGTCGGCGTGTATCTGTTCCTGATTTTGATGGCAGTGATCGTGCTGTTCCCGTTCTACTTCATGATCCTGTCCTCTGGTAAGACCCTGGAAGAGTACCGTGCCCCCAAGACCACATTCTATCTGGTCTCCGGTTTCCACTGGGAAAACTACTTCGGTAACGGCATTAAGGACAACGCAGTTTTTGCCAATACGGACCTGAACCTGTGGCGCCTGATGGGCAACACCCTGTATGTCGGCGTGATGTCCACGGCTCTGTCTCTGGTCATCACCGTCCTGTCCGCCTTTGCCTTTGCCCGTCTGGAGTTTAAGGGCAGAGACATGGTCTTCGGTGCCATGATGGCCACCATGATGATCCCTGGCGAACTGTTTACCATCACCAACTACCAGACCGTTTCTCAGCTGGGCTGGAACAATACGTTCTATGCACTGATCATCCCGTTCCTGGTCAGTATCTTCTACATCTACCTGCTGCGTCAGAACTTCCTGCAGATCCCCAATGAACTGTATCTGGCGGCAAAAGTGGATGGTTGCGGAGATCTGAAGTATCTGTGGAAAGTCATGATCCCTCTGGCTCTGCCTACCTTGATCTCCATCACCATTCTGAAAATGATGGGTGCATGGAACTCCTACGTCTGGCCCCGTCTGGTGGCAAACGATCAGGCCCACCGTCTGATCACCAACGGCCTGCGCAGCGCCTTTACTGCAGCAGACGGTTCCGTTGACTATCCCGTGCAGATGGCCGCCGTCTTTGTGGTGTCCATCCCCCTGTTCCTGGTATTCGTGTTCCTGCGTAAGTACATCATGAAGGGTGTCAGCCGCAGCGGTATCAAGGGCTAATTCGGTTAATTGGCAATACGGCCTTTAACAATAAAAGATTGAACACAGAAAGGAAATCATTATGAAGAAGATCCTCGCACTGATTATGGTAGCTGCTATGGCACTGTCCTTGTTGTGCGCCTGCTCCACCACCGGTGGCGGCAACAAGAACGATGGCACTCCCAACTTCGATGTTCCCGAAGGTGGCTATGACGGCAGCGCTGTTACCCTCAAGTTCTACCACACCATGGGCAGCAACCTGTCCGATGTTCTGGTAGACTACATTGCTGAATTCAACAAGATGTACCCCAACATCACCATTGAGCATGAGCAGATCGGCGGCTACGACGATGTCCGTAACCAGATCTCCACCGAGCTGACTGCTAACAACCAGCCCAACATCGCTTACTGCTACCCCGACCATGTTGCTCTGTACAACGTGACCGGCAAGGTCGTCACTCTGGACAACCTGATCAACAGCACCATCGAAGTAGAGCACGCTGACGGCACCACCGAGATCCTGGGCCTGACTCAGGAGCAGATCGACGACTTCATCTCCGGTTACTACGAAGAAGGTCGCCAGTTCGGCGATGGCCTGATGTACTCCATGCCTCTGTCTAAGTCCACCGAG
Source organism: uncultured Oscillospiraceae bacterium (assembly GCA_964628315.1). GTDB lineage: Bacteria > Bacillota > Clostridia > Oscillospirales > Oscillospiraceae > Faecousia. Next base: position 3,213 of record CAZVMK010000007.1, on the reverse strand, counting down.
GTTCTGTACTACAACAAGACTTTCTTTGAAGAGCATAACCTGGAAGTTCCCACCACTTGGGATGAGCTGGAAGAAGTTTGCGCTCAGATCAAGAAAATCGATGAGAAGTCCATTCCTCTGGGCTACGACTCCGAGAACAACTGGTTCATCAATATGTGCGAGCAGTTGGGCACTGATTACACCAGCGCTACCGGCGAGCACTATCTGTTCAACAACGATGAGAACAAGGCTTTCGTCAAGCAGTTCCGTGAATGGTATGAGAAGGGCTATGTGACCACTCAGAACCTGTACGGCACCTACACCTCCGGCCTGTTCAAGGAAGTCGGCGAAGGTGCTACCAAGAGCTATATGTCCATCGGTTCTTCCGCCGGTGCTACTCACCAGAGACCCGATGCTGTCAACGGCGTGTACCCCTTCGAAGTGGGCATCGCTCCCATTCCTCAGGCCAACGCCGAGAACCCCAAGGTTATTTCTCAGGGTCCCAGCCTGTGCATCTTCCAGAGCGATAACGATCAGGAAGTCATCGCTTCCTGGCTGTTCGTCAAGTACCTGACCACCTGCGTTGAGTTCCAGGCTGAGTTCTCCATGGCTTCCGGCTACGTTCCAGTTCTGAAGTCCGTTGCCGAGAACGAGACCTACAAGTCCGAGTTCCTGGATCTGGCTGACGGCGGCAAGTATATCTCCGCTCTGTCCGCTAAGGTCTGCCTGGAGCAGGAGAGCGCTTACTACACTTCTCCCGCTTTCAACGGTTCTTCCACTGCCCGTGACCAGGTCGGTGCTCTGCTGACCGCTGCACTATCCACAAAGACTTCCGATGTGGACAAGCTTCTGGAAGATCTGTTCGAAGATGCGATTGACGAGTGCAAGTACTTCGGCTGATCGATAATATGATGAATATTAAATTTCTGAAAAGTATTTCCGTTCTGCTTTTGGTGGTGGCTCTGACCGCCACCTTCGCAGGATGCGCCGGTAACGAGCAGACCACCGGTGCCAATGCCGGAAATGAAACAACTGCACCGGCAGAGGTCGAGCATGTGGACTATGCCGACTCCATCAAGCTGGACATGACTTCCTCCACGAAGAAGGCGGAGGCTACTGTTAAGACCTATGTGGACGGCGACACCACCCATTTCTATGCCGATCTGGGCGAGGGTGAGACCCTGGTAAAGGCAAGATACATTGCCATCAATACCCCTGAGTCCACCGGCAAGATCGAAGAGTGGGGCAAAGCTGCTTCCAACTATACCCGCTCCAGATTGGAGCAGGCAACTTCCATCATGATCGAGTCCGACAGCGACAGCTGGGAGACCGACTCCACCGGCAGCCGTTATCTGCTGTGGATCTGGTACAAGACCGATGACATGGAAGACTATCGAAACCTGAACATTGAGATCCTGCAGCAGGGCTTGGCAATCGCTTCTTCCTCTGCAAACAATCGTTACGGTTCCATCTGCGTTAATGCCATCAATCAGGCAAAAGCAGAAAAGCTGAACATCTATTCCGGCCAGAAGGATCCCGATTTCTTCTATGGCGATGCCATCGAACTGGATCTGAAAGAACTCAGAACCAATATCGAGGCCTATAACGGCCAGAAAGTTGCGTTTAATGGTATTGTGGTCACGGACAGCAATAATACCGCTTACGTGGAATATTATGATTCCGAGAGCAATATGTATTATGGCATGACCGTTTATTACGGTTACAGCCTGAATGCAAAGGGCCTTGAGATCATGAGCGTTGGCAACGAAGTCCGTGTCGTCGGCACCGTTTCTTTCTATGAAACCGGCGGAACATGGCAGGTTTCCGGCTTGACCTACAAGAACATGAAACCCAATGACCCCAGCAACATCCAATGCCTCAGCTCCGGCCATGAGGGCGCATTCCCTCTGACCAGTGCATCCACCCTGCTCAAGGGCAAGGTCAGCATTGAAGTCGGCGATGAGACAAAGGAATTTTCCTACGGTGAGCTTGCTCTGAGCAGCTCCATTTCTCTGGAAAATCTGAAAGTTATCAGCACCTACACCACCGAGGATGAGGAAAGCTCCTCTTATGGCGCGATCACCATCACCTGCAAGGCTGAGGATGGCACCGAGATCAAGATCCGTACCATCGTTTTGCAGGATGCCAACGGTAATCTGGTAACGGAAGATATTTTCCAGGGCAAAGTCCTCAATGTCCGTGGCATTGTTGACTATTTCAGCGGCTCCTATCAAATTAAGGTATTCAGTCTGAATGACATCGAAATCTTGAGTGAATAAAAGAAAGGGAGTAAATTATGAAAAAACTGATTTCTCTGCTGCTGGTGTTCGTCATGTGCGCTGCTCTGTTTGTGGGCTGTGCAAAGGAAGACACCACCGGCCTGGATAAGGCAAAAGAGTATCTGTTCTCCATGTACAAGGATAGCAGAGACACCGAAACCGCCATCGATTACACCGTTGTTTCCGCTGTGTCTATCGATAGCACCACCTATAAGATCACCTGGACCATCGAAAAGGTCGAGGGCGACATTTCCTGCCTGAGCGTTGAAGCCGGCACTACCTTGACCACTATCAAGGTTGCTAAGAACTTCACCAAGGAAGTTGTCAAGTATAATCTGGTTGGTACCATTGCCGACGATAATGGCAACACCGTGTCTGTCAAGTTCGGACACAGCGTTCCCGTCTCTAAGCCCGTTCAGTCCCTGAAAGATGGCACCTACGTCATTTCCACTGACGGCAAGTCCATGGCAGCCATGGGCGAGACCTACACTTATGGCTATCCCACCGCAAACGCTGTTACCGAGACCAACTTCACCGCTGCTGATATCGTCACCATCAAGAACGTGACCGGCGGCGTGACCATTCAGGACTGCTATGGCCGTTACTACTACCTGAAGGGTAGCTACAACAGCTTCAACCTGTCCAAGGATATGCCCGAGGAGGGCCACGTTTTCGAACTGCAGATCAATGATGACAACACTGTCAGCTTCGTCAACATCCTCATGCAGAAGACTCTGGCCTACTCCACCAGCTACACCTCCTGGGGTTGCTACGCCGAACTGGGCGATGGCTATCTGTCCGCACTGACCATTTTCGCTGCTGATGAAAACAATGCCCACGTCCACACCGAAGTAGTCGTTCCTGGTAAGGAGGCTACCTGTACCGAGGACGGCCTGACCGAGGGTAAGAAGTGCTCCGAGTGTGGCGCGATCCTGGTCGAGCAGAAGACCATTCC
>CAZVMK010000006.1:0-37364 GCA_964628315.1 uncultured Oscillospiraceae bacterium | reverse complement strand
ATATGACCGTCTGCCCATATTTCGCCAACATAGAAGAATGAGATGGTGTAGGTGGGCACCACCAGGGCCATATTTCTCAATGCGATCAACAAAGAGGAGGGCAGATGTTTTCTGTGGCGATATATGAACAGAATAGACAAAATGATATCGCAGGCGAGAAATGCAATAGCAACGCTGGGGAGAATCCACCGCACCCAAAGTTCGGAAAGTTGAACAAAATATACATCGCAGAAAAGCAGCACACCGGCGCAGAGAAGACAGCCCAGCTGGAGAATGTTCGTCTTCAGGTATGAATGTTCTTTGCTTTCTCCGATGGAGTAGGGCAGGTCCATGATTTTGCAGTAGTAGCGATTTTTTACGGACCAATGAATCAAGAACAGCAAGGGAATGATAAAGCAGAGCGCTTCCAGATAGTCATTAAAGGACAGGACGATATACGAGCTGGTATTTGCGGAGAAAATGACCAGGGGCAGGGACAGGCATAATGCGGAAAAAGCGGTGTAGAAGGCATTGAACGAGTCGACTTTCAGCGCCTTGTGGAACTTTTCCAGCAATGTAGGGCCGGCGTTTTCAAAAAGCTCATTTTCCCGCATTGGGGTCTTCAGACAACTGACACCGACGCAGGCCACCACCATCGCACCTACCAAAAACAGCATCATCACGGCAAATCCGATAATGGGGCGAAAGAACCCGTAGGAAATGCCCAGCATACAGGTGTAGCCGACCGCCGATAGGGCAAGGGAAATGAAAATCAGAGTTTTAAAACTTGAAATACTGCGGTTGACAAGGGCTTTCAGCTGCTTATCTACCTTTGGTTCGGATTTTGGATGCTCGGGCTCGGTGAAAATCCGCTCGCCCTTGAGCAACTCGTCGCAGGTAATGCCGAAAATCTCGGCGATGGCCGGAATCAGGCTCAGATCGGGGGCGTTTTCGTCCCGTTCCCAGCGGCTGACGGCTTTATTTGAAACATTCAGACGGTCTGCCAGCTCCTGCTGAGTCATGCCGTTGGCTTTTCGCAGAGCGGCGATAAATGTGCCGATCGTTTTCTTTTCCATAGGAACCTCCCAGTGTTTTTTTAGGTCAATTTCGAAATTGCACCTTTAGTCTACTGCCACGGGAGAAAAAAGTACAGCCCAGGGACAGAGATTTTCTCTCGCAATGCGAGATTTTGGATTTTAAAGAGAAAACTCCTCGGTCGAAATCGGCCGAGGAGCGGATTTTAAGGCCGTAAGGCATTTTTGTGTTGCTTCCAGGTGGTTCGCAGATGTACAGAGGTGGAGACCAGCAGAATGCCTGCCGCCATCAGACCGGCAACCATAACGGTTTTGGTGCCGTAAGCACTGAACTGGGCGGTATTGCCCATAATGAGGTTATAGATGGTGTAATACAGGCTGGAGCCAGGAATCAGGATGATCAGGCTGATGATAAGATAACCGATGGCAGGGTACTTTCGAATACGTGCCATGACTTCGGAGTAAATAGCGGAAAAGACGGAAGCAACGAACACAGCAGTCATTTCCCCAAATCCGATGGCGGTCATCAAACAATGGAGGCTCCAGCAGGCAACGCCACCCAGAACGCACAACACGATGCCAGGACCGTGGAGATTGAAAATAATGGAAAATCCCACACAACCCATGGCGCAGGCCACGCATTCAATGAGGAAATGATGATCGATGGCCGCGGCGCTTACGGGGATCCCCCACAGAGCAGTGGAAAGTTTCAGGGCAACAGCCGTGCCGCAGGCAATGGCCACGGCGATCATCAGCACTTGAATGATACGATTGACACCGGAATTCGTGTCGCCGAAGATGATGTCCCGAATGGCGTTTGTGAACAGAAGACCGGGGATCAGGACCATCACTGCACCGATAATGGCGGCATCCGGACTGGGACACAGCCCGATAGCCCCGAAGAAATAGGGGATGAAGGCAAGAGGAAGGGCGGTCAGCATGGTGCTAAAGAACGTATTAGCTTTGGCTTTATCCATAAATCGGGAAATCAGGCAAACGATGGCGGCGCTGATACCGGCAGACAGAGCATCCCGCAGACAGCCACCAAAAAATATAGAGAAGCCGGCGGCACCGAGAAAGTAGCCCAAAAGGACAACGGGCAGTTTATGATAGCGCCTGGAGCGGCAGACTTCGTTCAGCCATTCCATCGCAGTGTCGGCATCCGGTTTTTCGTAACAAATGCGGCGGCTGAGGGCGGAAAAGCGTTCAACGGAGTCCAAATCGTTTCCGTGGAAGCCGATACGGCGCATTCTTGTGGTGGGTTTGCCGTCGGGGCGAATGATACTGACGATCAGGTTGTTCGGTATTGCAAAAACTTCCGCCTGAATTCCGTAGGCGGCGAAAATTCGGGTGATGCTATCTTCCACCCGATAGGTTTCTGCACCGCTCATGGAAAGCTCATAGCCCAAATCCACGGTAAAATCCAGAAGTTTATTATAATCCATCAATGAGAGACCTCCCATTTTGTTATGACCTAATCAGTATAGCACACCCTTTCAGAATTACAAGCGGTTTTTTAAAAAAAAGGTATATCTTGCATTTTTCCGAAGATGTGATACAATGAAAATATCACAAGAAGGGAGAAAAACTATGAGAAATCAGAAAGTTCGCTGGATCACGACTACGGCAGTAATGCTGGCACTGCTGGTTGCTTTGCAGGCATTGACCAAACCCGTGGGGCAGCTCCTGACAGGATCCTGTGTCAATGCGGTCCTGGCCGTATCGGCGCTGATCGGAGGGTTGGGATGTGGACTGACGGTGGCACTGATCAGCCCGATTCTTGCCTATTTGCTTGGCATTGCTCCCCAAATTTTGACTGTCCCTGCAATCATGCTGGGCAATGCGGTGTATGTGGTGCTGCTGTGGTTACTGGCCGGAAAAGAAAACAAAAGTATTTTGCTGCGAATTGTGGCCTTGCTGGCAGCGGCAACGGCAAAATTCGTGCTGCTGTACTTTGTTGTGGCGAAAGTCATCTGCGGATGGCTTGCACCGTCCTTGCTGGAGTCCGGTGCGCTGAAGCAGCCCATGCTGAAGGCTCTGCCTGCCACATTCAGCTGGCCTCAGCTGGCAACGGCTTTGATTGGCGGCACTGTTGCACTGGTCATTGTGCCCGTTATTAAAAAAGCGCTGAAAAAGTGATGAAATTCCCCCTCTCCGCCGGAGAGGGGGAATGTTTTACTTTCTGACGAACAGAACGCCCAGCGTTCCAGGTCCGCAGTGGCAGGACACGGTACAACCGGCATCGGTTTCGTAAACGGTGTCGAACTTGGGACACTGGGAGACGGCCTCCATCACGGCGGTGTAGCACTCGGCTGTGACGGGGGTTTTGGTAACAAACAGGATCTGGCGGGTCAAATCGTCGCGGTTGTCCAGACGGTCTTTGACGTAGTTTGCAAGACACTTGGCGTAATTACCACGATATTTCTTGACAACGACCATTTTACCGTCCTTGACTTCAATGCAGGGCTTCAGGTTGAGCAGATTTGCGCCCAACGCAGCGGCAGCGGAGCAACGGCCGCCTTTGACCATATAATCCAGCCTGTCCAGCAGGAAGCTGGCTTCTACACGGGCTGTAAAAGCACGCAATGTCTCGGCAAGTTCCGTCAGATCGGTGCAGGTTTTTGCCAGACGGCAAGCTTCCAGAACCACAAGGCCCTGACCGGTGGAAAGGTTCTGAGAGTCAACGACCTGGACATTATCAAATTCCTGGGCGGCCAAAGTAGCATTCTGGTAGCAGGAGGAGAAACCGGAACCCAGGCTGATGTGCAGCACACCGTCATATTTTTCGGCGTAGCCCTTGAACTGGTCGATATATTCGCCGACTGAATTGGCGGCGGTGGAGCACAGAGCGCCGCCGGCGGCTACATGGGCAAAAATTTCAGCAGGAGTGATCGTGATATTGTCTTTGAACTGCTCGTCGGCTTTTACGACGGTCAGAGGCACGAGAGAAATGTTGTTCTCCTGCAAAATCTCATTAGACAGGTCACAGGTGCTGTCGGAAATGATCTTGATGTTCATGGATAAATTCCTTTCAATGAGCAAATTATGTGTGGACGGCAGAAGCCTGATTCATCATGAAGCAATTAGGCTCTACCTTGGATTGACGCAAATAACCGGCACCCCAGTCACGCATGGCGACAAGAATGGGCATCAGACTTTGCCCCAACTCGGTCAGCGAATATTCCACTTTCGGAGGAACAATGGGGAATACTTCGCGATGGATCAGCTGCTTAGACTCCAACTCCCGAAGTTGCTGGGTCAGCATTTTTGGCGTGATACCTTCCAAAAGATCTCGCAACTGAGAGTAACGCAGCTTGCTGTCGGACAAATGCCAGAGGATAAGTGCTTTGTACTTACCGCCAATGAGATCCAAAGTGGCTTCCACAGGGCAATGACAGTTTTCAGACATTGGAATTACCTCCTTGGTTTCCAAAAGGATAGTATGATACAAAAAGGTGCATACTTGCCTTTTGAGATTATTGTGATAGAATGGTATCATAAAGCAAGAAAAATGTCAATAATTTTTATAATTGTTATTGATTTTTACGACACAATCGTTGATAATATAAGCAAAGGGAGTAGAAGTGTATGAAATTGAAGTTCGATGTGACCGGAATGACTTGCGCGGCCTGCTCGGCGCGGGTGGAAAAGGTAACACGGGCCGTATCCGGTGTGGAAAAGGCGGAAGTCAACCTGCTGGCGGGTAAGATGGTCGTTGAAGCCCAAAGCGCGGACGTGACGGAAAAAATCGAAGAAGCGGTTCGAAATGCCGGATACGGCATCGAGATCGGTGGGACGGTGAAGAAAACGGCGGCCCCCGAAAATAATCCGCTGCAGGATATGAAAAAACGAATCATCGGCTCGGCTTGCTTCCTCGTGGTGCTCATGCATTTCACAATGGGCCACATGATCGGTTTGCCATTGCCTCAATGGTATCATGACAATTCAATGATGGCGGCATTGTTCCAGTTCTTACTGACTTTGCCGGTGATCTATCTTAATCGGACATATTATTCCAGGGGACTGAAGGCCCTTTGGAATCGTGCACCAAACATGGATTCGCTGATCGCTGTCGGTTCCGGTGCGGCACTGGGATATGGAATTGCGGTTCTGTTTTTGATGGCCAACGCCATGGGAAACGGCGACTGGGAAAAGGTAAGTTACTACAGTAGCAATCTTTACTTTGAGTCTGCCGCCATGATCCTGACATTGGTGACATTGGGAAAGTTCCTGGAAACCCGTGCCAAGGGAAAGACCGGCGATGCCATTCGGCAACTGATGAATTTACGCCCCAAAATGGCCACCGTTTTGCGTGACGGTGTGCAGACACGGATCCCCGTGGAGCAGGTCCAGGTAGGGGACATCGTTCTGGTAAAAGCAGGGGAAAGCATACCGGTGGACGGTGTTGTCATTTCCGGTACCGCCAGTGTTGACCAAAGCGCTCTGACAGGGGAAAGCATTCCCGTTGAAAAGAATGTGGGCGATACCGTGGCGGCTGCAACGGTCAGCCGAAGCGGATATTTGCAGTTCCGTGCGGAAAGCGTGGGAGAAGATACCACCCTTGCGAAAATCATCCGTATGGTGGAGGAAGCCGGTGGTTCTAAGGCGCCGATCGCCCGCCTGGCCGATAAAATTGCAGGTATTTTTGTGCCTGTGGTCATGTCCATTGCGGCGGTCACATTTATTGTATGGATGATCGCCGGACAGACATTGGAGTTTGCGCTGACTTCCGGTATTGCGGTGCTTGTGATATCCTGCCCCTGTGCATTGGGCTTGGCAACGCCCGTTGCCATCATGGTCGGTACGGGACGGGGCGCCGGATTGGGCGTGCTGTTTAAAAATGCCGCAGCATTGGAAAATCTTCACCGAGTTGATACGGTGGTCTTGGACAAAACCGGAACATTGACGACCGGAAAGCCGGTCGTAACGGACATTATCGAGGCAACTGACGGTTGCGGCCTGCTTTTGAAAGCGGCGGCGCTGGAGGAAAAATCGGAACATCCCTTTGCCAGAGCCATTCTGGAAAAGGCGGAGGGCTTGGTGTACCCCACGGCGACTGATTATGAAACTTTGCAGGGACTGGGTGTCAGCGGCGTGATCGATGGTGTTCGCTACTACGGTGGCAACCGCAGGTTGCTGGAGAGTAAAGGCATTTCCGTGCCGGAATATCCCCATTTGGCTTCCGCTGGAAAGACTCCTTTGTATTTTGGAAGTGAGGACGGTACCTATTTGGGCGCCATTGCGGCGGCTGATGTGCTGAAAGAGGACTCTGCTGCGGCGGTAAAGGCAATGAAAAAGCTGAATTTGGACGTTGTGATGCTGACCGGTGACAATGAGCGAACAGCCCGTGCCATCGCCGAAAATGCCGGTATCTCCCATGTAATCGCCGATGTGCTTCCAGGGGATAAGGCAGGTGCGGTGAAGACGTTGCAACAGCAGGGACACAAAGTCCTGATGGTGGGCGACGGTATCAATGATGCACCAGCGCTGGTGACGGCGGATGTGGGCATGGCCATCGGCGCCGGAACGGATGTGGCGGTGGAATCGGCAGATGTTGTTTTGATGTCGGCTTCTCTGGGCGGTATTTGCCGTGCGGTGGAATTAAGTAAAGCGACCATCGGCAACATTCGGCAAAATCTATTCTGGGCTTTCTTCTATAATAGCCTGGGTATTCCGGTAGCGGCCGGTGTGCTGTATCCGGCTTTCGGCTTGCAGTTGAGCCCCATGCTGGGCGCTGCGGCCATGAGCCTGAGTTCCGTATTCGTTGTCAGCAATGCACTTCGCCTGCGGCTGTTCAAACCGAAACTCATGCAACAAGATCAGAAAACAGAGAATGATAAAGAGGAAATATCAATCAATAAACAGGAGGAAAATGTAATGGAAAAAGTAATCAGAGTGGACGGTATGATGTGCAACCATTGCAAGGCCATGGTGGAAAAGGTTTGTAAGGCCGTTCCTGGCACCGTTGATGCCGTGGTCGATCTGCAGAAAAAGCAGGTCACTGTCACGGGGGATGCACCCTTAGCAGAGTTGGAGAAGGCAATCGTTGATGCCGGTTACGAGATCATCAGGTGAGGTGAGAGTATGCATACAGACTTTTACTATCCGTCTTACGGCAAGGGCATGATCCACGGCTGCCGTTGGGAGCCGGAGGGGAAGCCGAAGGCAGTTTTGCAGATCGTTCACGGCATAGCGGAGTATGCCGCCCGTTATGAGGAGTTTGCAACCGTCATGGCACAGCAGGGTTTCCTGGTGGTGGCGGAAGATCACATGGGGCATGGCGACTCCATCGGCGATGGTAATGTGGGATATTTCGAAGGTGGCTGGTTTAAGGCTGTGGCCGATACACATCGGCTGCTGAGTTACACCAAAATGGAATTTCCCGACATTCCTTATGTCATGCTGGGCCATTCCATGGGCTCTTTTCTGCTTCGCACGCTGTTGATCCGCTATCCCAAATGCGGTATTGATGCGGCAATCATCTGTGGTACCGCATGGATGCATCGGGGCGTTATCAATTCCGGTCTTGCAGCTGCAAAACTGGCCTGCAAGGGCTGTGGCGCCGAGAAACCCAATAAAATGATCAATAACATGATGTTCGGCTCTTATAACCGGAAAGTGGAGCATAAGCGGACCGATTATGACTGGTTGACGCGTGATTCAGCAGTGATGGATGCGTATATTGCCGATCCTCTGTGCGGTTTTACGATCACAGCCGGCTTGGCACGGGATATGTTGACGGGAATGCGATACAATCAGGAACCTGAAAATCTGGAAAAAATGCGCAAGGATCTGCCCGTGTTGTTTATTGCAGGCGGAGATGATCCCGTGGGTAATTACGGCGAGGGCGTGACGAAGACTTACAAAGAATTCTTCAAAGCCGGTATGGAAAAGGTGGATATGCGCCTGTATCCGTTATGTCGCCATGAATTGCTGAATGAAATCAATAAGACCGAGGTTTATGATAATATCCTCAGTTGGCTGGCGAAACAGAAAGTGATCGAATAGAGAGGGTAGAAAATGCGAAATTTGCGGCTGGATATCTGCTATGACGGCACGCGCTACCGAGGCTGGCAACGTCAAAACAGCACTGACCACACCATACAGGGAAAACTGGAAGAAACACTTTCCAGAATTCTGGGCGAGCCCATCGAAATCCATGGTAGCGGCCGCACCGATGCCGGTGTCCATGCGCAAATGCAGGTTGCCAATTTCCACTGTGAAAGCACCATGTCCTGTCAGGAGATTTTGTCCCAGTTACGGCGGTATTTACCGGAGGACATCGGCATAAACTCCTGTAAACAGGTTTCGGACCGCTTCCATGCGCGGCTCAACGCCAAGGCGAAAGTCTATCGTTATCGCTTGTGGAACAGCCGGCAGCCCTGCGTTTTTGAGCGGCGATATGTAACGGTATGGCCACAATCTCTGGATGTGGAAGAAATGCGAAAAGCCAGCCGATTTTTGCTGGGAGAGCATGATTTTTCCGCTTTTTGTACCAACAAGCACATGAAAAAATCAACGGTGCGTTGCATTGAGTCCATTGAGATCGCTCTCGTCGGAGCGGAGATGCACATCACCTTTGTCGGAGATGGATTTTTGCATAATATGGTTCGTATTTTGGTGGGCACATTGGTGGAAGTGGGCCAGGGAACAAGAAAAGCCGAATCGGTAAAAGAACTGTTCCATGGGCAGCGCAGCCAGGCCGGACTACTGATGCCGCCCCAGGGCCTTTGCCTGATGGAGGTCATTTATTGAACATACAGATTTTCGGAAAAAACAAATGCTTCGATACAAAGAAAGCGGAGCGCTACTTTAAAGAACGCCGGATCAAATTCCAAAATATTGACCTTGTGCGATTTGGAATGTCCGGAAAGGAGTTTGACAGTGTGCTCAGGGCGGTGGGTGGCATTGACTGCCTGATCGATTGGGACCGGAAAGATCCCGATATCACGCTGATGAAGTACATGGACGACACCCGTTCCAAAGAGGATAAGGTTTTTGAACGTCCCGAACTGATGAAAACGCCGATCGTTCGCAACGGCAAACAGGCGACCGTCGGCTACTGTCCCGATGTTTGGGCTACATGGGAATAAGAAACGGTTACAAAAGCAGTTTCTCGAAAGAGAGACTGCTTTTTTATATTTCATAGTTGAAAAAAGGGGAAATATGTGATACTCTAGGAGGGGAACAAATGTCCTTATTGCAAAAGCTGTATGAAATCGTTTGGGGAGTTCCGACGCTTGCCCTGATTTTGGCGGTGGGCGTATATTTGACGTTGCGCAGTGGCTTCGCACAAATTCGCCTGTTACCAAAAGCGCTCCGCGATTTTATCTCCCGTCTTTTGGGGAACAATAACAGCGAAGAGGGTGTTTCCTCTTTCCGTGCTCTTTGCACGGCACTGGCGGCAACAGTCGGTACCGGTAATCTGGCCGGCGTAGCAGGTGCCATCGCCATCGGAGGAGCAGGAGCCGTCTTCTGGATGTGGATCTGCGGCTTGCTTGGTATGATGATCAAATTCGCAGAGGCAACTTTGGCCGTTCGCTATCGTGTGAAAAATGCCAATGGGGAAATCGTTGGCGGTCCCATGTATGTGATCGGACAGGGAATGGGGGAAAAATGGACTTTTCTCGGCAAAATTTACTGCTTTTTCGGTGTGATCGCCGCATTCGGTGTGGGAAATGCCACACAAATCAACACGGTGATCGTGGGCGTTAACAGTACGATCTCCCAATTCGGCGGTACATCGACGACTATGGGAAATCTGCTGATGGGCATAGGCCTGGCAATCCTTGTGGGGGCGATGCTTCTGGGAGGAGCCGAAAAAATCGGTAAAACCGCTGAATTGCTGGTTCCGTTTGCTGCGATGCTGTATTTACTGATGGGAATGTTGGTGCTGATTTTACGATATGATGCGGTGCCGAAAGCGTTTGAAATGATTTTTCGGGGAGCCTTCCGACCGGAGGCTGTTACCGGTGGCATGGTAGGCAGTGCAGTTACGACCTTGCGAATCGGTGTATCCCGTGGGGTATTTACCAACGAGGCAGGGATGGGAACGGCCGGCATTGCCCATGGTGCGGCGCAGGTCGCTCATCCTGTGGAACAGGGGCTGATGGGAATCGTGGAGGTATTTCTTGATACCATCGTGATCTGCACCATGACGGCACTGGTTATTTTATGTAGCGGCGTGCCCATCTCTTATGGAGTCGATGTGGGCGTGGAACTGACAACGGAGAGCTTTTCTGCGGTGCTGGGTCCCTGGGTCCCAACGGTCATTGCGCTGGAATTGTGCCTGTTTGCCCTGGCAACGGTTCTGGGGTGGGGATTATATGGCATTCGCTGTGCCCAGTACCTTTTCGGGGATGGAATATGGAAAAAATTTGTTTACGCGCAGATATTTGTCGTGGTGCTGGCCTCGGTCTTGCGTGCTGAAGCCGTCTGGCTGATGGCGGATGTAGTCAACGGATTGATGTCCATTCCGAATTTGATTGCATTACTGTTGTTGAGCCCTGAAATGACAAAATTATTAGGTCAATACAAAAGAAATTGTGGCAAACATGCCATGAACGGAGGATAAAAAATGAGAATTTCTGTGAATGCGAACCGTTGCGAATCATCTCCGATGAGAAAATTTCATCCTTTGGCCGTTGCGGCAAAGGAGAAAGGAAAGAACATATATCATTTGAATATCGGCCAGCCGGATTTGCCGACACCCCAGGCGTTTTATGATGTGATCCACAAATTTGACCAGCGGACATTGGCATATACCGAGTCTACCGGTATTGTAGAGCTGATCGATGCTATTATCAATTACTATAAGGGACTTGGGGTCTCACTGGAGAGAGATGATGTGCTCATTACCACCGGTGGCAGTGAGGCGCTGATGTTTGCCTGCCACTGTATTCTTGACCCTTACACGGAAATCATTGTCCCTGAGCCCTATTATCCGAATTATTCTACCTTTGTTCACATGGCCGGCGGAACAATCCGCGCCTTGCCTACCTATGCCGAAGAAGGGTATTGTTATGCCTATCGGGATCGGTTGGAGGCTCTGATCACACCCAATACCCGTGCCATTATGATCACAAATCCTGGAAATCCTACCGGTGTGACCTTAACAAAGGAGCAGATGCGCATGATCGCCGACGTGGCGAAAGAGCACGACCTTTATCTGATCAGCGATGAAGTTTATCGGGAGTTCTGCTATGATCGCTCTGACGGCGCACCGACGATGGGTATCTTCGATGATATTAAGGATAATTTGATTATTACGGATTCCGTTTCCAAGCAGTTTTCCGCCTGTGGCGCACGGGTTGGTTGCATCATTACAAAAAACAAAGCGCTTCATCAGGCATTGCTGAAATTTTGTCAGTCCCGTCTGGCAGTGGCTACTGTTGATCAGGTGGCTTCCGCAGCGCTGTATACGGTGGAGCCGGAATTCTATGAGCGTTGCCGTCAGGAATACAAAAAGCGGCGGGATTTGGTGGTGGATGCCCTGCGTGCCATTGACGGCGTGACGGTGGAAAAACCTCAGGGAGCCTTTTATGTAATGGCGAAACTGCCGGTAGATGATACGGATCGGTTTCAGAACTGGTTGCTCTCGGAGTTTGACGACAAGGGAGAAACGGTGATGTTTGCACCAGGAGCGCCTTTTTATGAAACCCCTGGTAAGGGCGTGGATGAGGTGCGCATTGCCTATGTGCTGAAAGAAGAACACCTCCAACGGGCTATGGAGTTGCTGAAAAAGGGAATTGAACGCTATCGCAAAGAAATTATGGGGAAATAAAGGGTTTTCCTTGACAAAACTACTACTACAGTGGTAAAATAGCCATAAATCGCGATGAGCGGAAAGAGTACCGCAAAAACTGCTTTTCAGAGAGTTCGGATCATGGGCTGGAAATCCGAATAGAGCGGCTGGGGGAAAGTGCGTCCGTGAGCGAGAAACTGCATAAAAGTGATAAATGAGAGTGGAACCGCGGAGTGACACCGCCTCTTGTGTTTTGGCACAAGAGGCGGTTTTTGATTTATAAACTCAGGAGGATTTTCTATGTATCTGTATAATTCAACGAGCCATAAAAAGGAACTGTTCGTTCCCAATAACCCCGATATTGTTAAAATGTACACCTGTGGACCGACGGTCTATCATTTTGCCCATATTGGCAATCTTCGTACCTATATCATGGAAGATGTGCTGGAAAAAGCACTGCGCTATGAAGGGTATAATGTAAAGCGTGTCATGAACATTACGGATGTCGGCCACCTGGCCAGCGATGCAGACACCGGCGAGGATAAAATGCTCAAAGGTGCCAAGCGTGAGCATAAGACGGTTATGGAGATCGCTCAGTTTTACACGGATGCTTTCTTTGCCGATTGTGATAAGCTCAACATCAAACGTCCCGATGTGGTAGAGCCTGCCACCAACTGCATTGACGAGTATATCCACATGGTGCAGACCCTTTTGGAAAAGGGAAAGGCCTACCTGGCCGGTGGCAATGTGTATTTCGATACTTCCACGCTGGATAAATACTATGTATTCGGCGAACATGAAGAGGAAAATCTCGAGGTCGGCGTTCGTGAGGGCGTGGAAGAGGATACCAACAAACGGAATAAGAACGACTTCGTTCTGTGGTTTACAAAGTCGAAATTTGAGGATCAGGCTCTGAAATGGGACTCTCCCTGGGGTGTTGGTTATCCTGGCTGGCATATTGAATGCTCCTGCATTTCCATGAAGCACCTGGGCGAGGACCTGGATATCCACGCCGGCGGCATCGATAATGCTTTCCCTCACCACACCAATGAGATCGCCCAGTCTGAAAGCTATCTGGGGCACAAGTGGTGCAACTACTGGTTCCATGTTCACCACCTGAATACCGAGGGCGGAAAAATGTCAAAGTCCAAGGGCGAATTTTTGACGGTTTCCCTGCTGGAGCAGAAAGGCTATGATCCTATGACATACCGCCTGTTCTGCCTGCAGAGCCATTACCGCCGCAATTTGGTGTTCTCCTGGGAAAACCTGGATAACGCTGTGGCGGCTTACGAAAAACTGATCGCCAAGATCGCTACGCTGAAAGACGAGGGTAAGGTGGAAGATGATGCGCTGAACCAGCTGAAAGAGCGCTTCCTCAATGCCCTGAACGGTGACCTGAATACATCGCTGGCCATTACCGCACTGTACGATGTATTGAAAGCAAAGTGCAATGATGCAACTAAGATCGCCGCTATCGCTGACTTTGATCGGGTTTTGAGCCTGAATTTGCTTGCCGCAGCCGATGCGTTGCGCAAGAAGCAGGCACAGGAAGAAACGGCTAACGCCGATCCCGAGATCGAAGGATTGGTCGCAGCCCGTACAGAGGCGAAAAAAGCCAGGAATTGGGCAGAAGCTGACCGTATTCGGGATGAACTGAAAGCACGGGGCATTGAGATCATCGATACGCCCCGGGGCGCAAAATGGAGAAGAGTATGAAGCTGCTGATTTTGGATGGCAACTCTGTGATCAATCGGGCGTATTTCGGGGTCAAGCCTCTGACCACAAGAGAGGGACTTTTCACAAATGCGATCTACGGATTTTTGAACATTCTCGACCGCATGGAAAAAGAAGAACAGCCCGAGGCGGTTTGCGTGGCTTTTGACCTTCACGGCCCCACATTTCGCCATTTGAAGTACGACGGTTACAAGGCCACACGCCATGGAATGCCGGAAGAGCTGGCTATGCAAATGCCGGTGATGAAAGATGTCCTGCGTGCGATGAATATCCCCATCTATGAATGTCAGGGGTGGGAGGCCGATGACGTGATCGGCACGGTAGGCAAGATCTGCTCCAATAACGGTTGGGAGTGTGTTGTTGTCACCGGTGATCGTGATTCTTTGCAGTTGATCGATGAAAATGTCCACATCAAATTGGTGATAACCAAGGGCGGACAGACCACGGCAACACTTTATACGGAAGAGAAATTTCGGGAAGAATATGGCTTTGAACCCAGAAAACTGATCGATTTGAAGGCTCTTATGGGCGATTCCTCCGACAATATTCCTGGTGTTGCCGGTGTGGGTCCCAAAACGGCAACCGACCTGTTGCTGAAATTCGGCAGCTTGGACGGTGTGTATGAAAATCTGCAGGATGCTTCCATTCGACCGAAACTGCGGGAAAAGCTGGAAAACGACAAAGAAAATGCCTATCTATCCTATGATTTGGCCACGATATTGCCGGAAGCACCCATCGACTTTGAACCGAAAGATGCCATCATTCGGCCTTATAACAAGCCAGAGCTTTATGCACTGTTCCAAAAGCTGGAATTTGTGAAACTTATCGATAAATATGGGTTACGGGGGGCGGCGGCCCTGCTGCCTCAAAAAGCAGAAGCAAACATCCCATCCTTGCCGCAGGCGAATGCGTTGCCCGAAAAGAGCGTGCCCTGTGCGGTTTATCTGGCGGAAGACGGCAGTGTCGGACTGGCGTGGGAACAGGGCGTTTTATCGCTGACTCCGTTGGAAGCCCAGATGAACAGCGATTTCTTGCAAGATCGTGAAAACTGTATTTGTCATGATATAAAGAGTGCCATGCACCGAATGGATGAAATGGGGATATCCTATGGTGGGTTTGTTTTCGACACCGCCTTGGCAGCCTATGACCTGAATCCCTCTCAGTCCGATTATCCTGTTTCCAAATTGGCGACCACTTTCCTGGGCCGGAGCGTGGAAGATGAAGATGCCGCCGGATGCGCAGAATGCCTATGGCATTTGCGGCCGATCATGGAGGCGGAACTGGAAAAGCAGGGAATGAAAGCGCTGTACGACACCGTGGAATTCCCCCTTTGCAGTGTGCTTTACCGCATGGAAAAAGAGGGCGTGGCCATTGACCGCAAACAACTGGAACAGTTTGCGGATATGCTTGCACAGCGGATCTGTGATTGCGAAAAGTTGATTTTTGAATATGCAGAAGGCAGTTTTAATATCAACTCCACCAAACAGCTGGGGGAACTGCTGTTCGACAAGCTGGGATTGCCGCCGGTGAAAAAGACAAAGACCGGCTATTCCACCAATGCCGATGTGCTGGAAAAACTGAAGGACAAGCACCCGATCATCCCCACTATCATGGATTACAGAATGCTGACCAAACTGAAATCCACTTATGCAGACGGTTTGATAAAAGTGATCTGCGATGACGGCCGTATCCGCACCACCTTCCAAAACATGGTCACGGCTACGGGAAGATTGTCATCCACGGAACCGAACCTGCAAAATATTCCGGTTCGGACGGATCTGGGAGCGGAGATCCGAAAGATGTTCGTACCCAGAGAGGGTTGCGTTCTGGTGGATGCAGACTACAGCCAAATCGAGCTTCGGGTGCTTGCGCATATCGCAGATGATGAGATCATGCAAAAGGCGTTCCTTGCGGGACAGGATGTTCATACCGTCACGGCTGCACAGGTTTTCGGTGTGGCACCGGAAGAAGTAACGGCTTTGCAGCGCAGACATGCAAAAGCGGTCAATTTCGGCATTGTTTACGGCATTTCCGAATTCTCTCTTTCGGAAGATATCGGCGTTTCCCGTTGGGAAGCGAAAGAGTATATTGAAAATTATCTGAACAATTACAGCGGTGTTCGCAACTATATGAAGCAGGTGGTCGTGGATGCACGGGAAAAAGGATATACTCAGACTATGTACGGCCGCCGCAGATATATTCCTGAACTGACGGCCAGCAATTTCAATATTCGCCAGGGTGCCGAACGGGTAGCCCTGAATACACCCATTCAGGGTACAGCGGCCGACATTATCAAGCTGGCCATGATTCGGGTGGATCAGGCATTAAGGCAAAAGTATCCTCAGGCAAAACTTCTGTTGCAGGTCCACGACGAACTGATCGTGGAATGCCCCGAAGAAATTGCCGAGGATGTGGCGGCACTGATCAGTCATGAGATGGAACACGTGGCACAGCTGAACGTGCCCTTGATCGCAGAGGCGAAAATCGGAAAGAGCTGGTACGAGGCAAAATGACAGAACTTTTGAAAATGGACGAAAACCACGTTAAGCAGGTGGCACAGTTGGAACAGATCTGTTTTCCTGACCCGTGGAGCGAGAATAGCGTGGCCTCCGAGCTGAAAAATCCGTTATCACTGTGGCTGGTCGCCATGGATGGTGATCGGCTGGCCGGTTATATCGGCTCCCAAAGCGTGGAAGGGGAGGCAGACATGATGAATGTGGCCGTTCACTCAGATTTCCGCCGTCAGGGCGTTGGAAAACAGCTGATTTTGGCGTTGATCGAAGAACTGAAAGAGCGGAATGTTCATTGCCTGACCCTGGAAGTCCGCGCTTCCAACGAAGGTGCCATTAGCCTGTATGAAAAGCTGGGTTTTGAGCAGATCGGCCGTCGTCCGAATTACTATCGGCATCCCAGAGAGGATGCGCTCATTATGCGAAAGGAGTGGGATAAATGAATATATTGGCTGTGGAGTCGTCCTGCGATGAAACTGCTGTTGCCATCGTTCGCAACGGACGGGAGGTCTTGACCGACCGTATCAATTCTCAGGTAGCACTGCATCGGGAGTATGGCGGCGTTGTGCCGGAAATTGCATCCCGTAAACATATCGAAGCCATCTATGCCCTGGCAGATCAGGCCCTTGAAGAAGCGCATTTGAGCAGGGATGAGATCGATGCAGTTGCAGTGACCTATGCACCAGGACTGATCGGTGCGGTGCTGGTCGGCGTGAATTTTGCAAAAGCGGCGGCACTGTCCATGGGCAAACCCCTGATTCCGGTTCACCACATCCGTGGCCATATCGCTGCAAATTACATTGCATATCCCGACTTGAAGCCGCCTTTTTTGTGCCTGGTGGTGTCGGGCGGCCACACCATGATCGTGGAAGTCAAAGACTACACCGATATGAATATTCTCGGTACGACATTGGATGATGCGGCTGGTGAATGTTTTGATAAGGTGGCCAGAGTCCTGGGAATGCCATATCCTGGCGGCGCTGCGCTGGATAAAGTGGCGAAAAACGGAGATGAGAGCAAATATGACCTGCCTCGGAGCAGATCCGGCGAAAATCCATACAATATGAGCTTTTCCGGCCTGAAAACCGCGGCGTTGAATTTGATCCACCATGCTCAGCAGGTGGGGGAGGAATTGGATGTACCGAGCCTGTGTGCCGGTTTTTCGGCGGCAGTGTCAGATACGCTGGTACCGAGAGTGGTTCGTGCGCTTCAGCAGACCGGCTATAAGAAAATCGCTGTGGCCGGTGGCGTGGCCGCCAATTCTCGCATTCGGGCGGATATTCTGGCCGCAGCGGAAAAACTGGGGGCAGAAGTTTATATGCCGCCCCTGTCCCTCTGTGGCGACAATGGCGCCATGATCGGTGCGCAGGCATATTATGAATATTTGGCAGGCAATGTGGCAGATATGAGCTTGAATGCCTATGCAACCAAATCAATTTTGGGCGAAAAAGTGTAAAGGATGGCGTATGCTGCAAATTTTTGAGAAACTCGGACAGCTCCGTTTTGGGGAGTTGATGGAGGTTTACAGCGAGTCCGTGGCGGAAAACGGAGCAGAACTATACCCCAATTTGTCTGTGCCTGAACAGAACGTTCAGGCACAGCAGGATTTTTATGCTTTTTTGCAGGAAGGATTTTTCTGTAAAGAGGGGGACGTTTATTGCATTTGGCAGGAGGCAGGCAGATATGTTTGTGCCCTGCGATTGGAGCAATATCAGGATGGCCTGCTTTTGGAGGCCCTGGAAACAAGACCCGAATATCGAAGAAAGGGATATGCCGAAAAGCTGATCCGTGCAGTTCAGCTGGAATATTCTGATTGGAAGATCTATAGCCATATCAGCCATAAAAATCTCCCGTCCCTGTGCTTGCACCGAAAGTGCGGTTTTGAGAAGATCCTTGATTATGCGCGCTATGTTGACGGCTCAGTCAACCCCCATTGCGGAACGTTCCTGTATGAGAAATAGTATTGCCGCCCGTGGAGAATCACGGGCGGCATTGATATTATGTGATATTTCGTTTGCGGGTGAGGAGTTCCCAAATGATACCGCAGATGATAGAACCTGCGAAAATGGCCAGCCAGATGATCCAGCCGTTGTGGCCATAACCAAGGGCAGCACCCTCTGGGTTGGAGCCGAAAAGTTCTGCACAGAGCAGGCCGATGGAAGTTCCAATCAGAACAGAAAGACCGAATTTCCATTTGCCCAGCAGGGGAGGGATGGCAGACAGCAAGGCCGCAAGCAAATACAGATGCACTCGTGTGATCCAGTCCATTGTGTAGCAATCGGTGCCGAGCTTGAGACCTTCGGCATAACCGACCAAGAAAATTAGACCGAATAAAAGTGCAATGATGATGTGGCGGTTCTGTTTCAGTACATTTTTCATTGTGATAAACCTCCTAGATGAAATTGTGTCTGTTTTTAAGTAATCCATGTTTCGTAATTCGCAGAAATGTTGTTAGAAGCAATAAAACGCATCGTGTTCGTTTCCCAGCCGTCTACAATTCTGATGTATTTGGTGCCATCGCTATACTCACGATAGCCTAAGGCAAGAACCATGTGCCAATTTGTTAAGTTGCCACATAGAAGAATCGTAGACATGTGATTGGAAGCAATACCACTTTTAACGGATGAATATCCTGTCCCTGCGGAATAATGGTATGTTTTTCCCATTGCATTGACATATTTTGACAGGCCAGAATTATAAGTGGAAAAAATAACTGGACCATTTCCAATATGGCTATGAATCATCTTAAACGTTGTTTCTCTGTCATCATTGATTAACAGCTCCGGACGGTCTAGAAAAACCGATTCAAAGAGAACAAGATTGAAAGCAGCGGTAGCAGCACAGTGGTCTGTGACTCCATCAATATTTCCAAATTCACTAGTTGTGCCGTATTTTACAACGGTAGCTTCCATGATAGTTTTAGTCTGTTTTATGTTAGTTGTGGACAAATTATCATAGACTTCGAAAATCTCTTTTAGCTCAGAAAGGCTGTAGGATGAACGACTATTAAAAGTATTGCGGGTGTTATTTATCACATAGTTACGAAGTACTTCATGGTTGGCATGAGCAATAGGGTTAGCGCTACTCATGTATTCGAAAAAATTTTCTACTTGTTCAAAGAGTTCATCATTGCCGTCATCGGATATATCATTGATACTAGAAGTATATGCATTCAAATCGTCTAGAGTGAAGAAATTAGAGGCACCGCCATAACATATGTGTATGTTTTCACTGGAACGTGATATTTTACTCGCAGAAAGTATGCTCTCCAGTTCGTTGTATGTTCCATTCGAAAATTCCAAGAGAACAGGGTTATATACATTGTTGTTTACAATAGCATATCCACTGGGAGAAAACTTAACATAAAATGCTATTATTTCATCATTTGTATCGTATAGTGGCAAAATGCTTGAGATATCTGTGATAGAATCCCAAAAAACGTCACCTTCTTCGGTAGGGACCGATAATGTTCGATAGACAGTAAGAAGAATGTCGAGGTTATCCATGGAATTACTTGAGAGATCTTCGTCGTTGGAAGCAATTGCAGAAGCGGGCAGGGAAAAAACCGATAGCAAGATTGCGGTGCACAGGACAAGGGATAAGAACGTTCTTCTCATGAGTATACCTCCATATTTTTATTATAAACACTGGTTGGCGGCATTGCTGAAAACGGCACCGATAATGTTTACAAGACAATACTACCATAAAAGTCTATCTTTGTCAATTGTTACAACGTACTTTTGTAAGCGAAATGAGAGTATTTGTTTTTCTGGGGGGACACTGAGCTGCCGAATTTCACTTTGTGATTGAGATGGAGGCATGACCTCTACTGACAAATTATCTGCACTCCCAGGCCGTAATCAAAGATTTCAGCTGTCACCAAACTGTGCATGAACGGGGCTAAACTGGTTTATTGCAACGCTCACGAAACCAAAGGAAGATGCAAGGTTTAGCTGGCAGAAAATGACGAATGTTTGGAATAACAAACATCCTCCTTGCAATCGCAAGGAGGACGTTTACTGATATTTTACTTTTCTTCGTTAGCGTAAGGCTCCAGGAAAGCATGGAAGTGACGCATGGGCAAGGTGCGACCCTTGACGATGCGCATATTGGGGATGGACTCCCGATCTTCGTACAGCTCCTTAACGGCTGCAATAACATAATCCATGTGCTCCTGGTTCAGCTGGCTGCGGTTAACGGCAAAACGAACCACGTTGCACAGCTCCTCCTGCTGTTCGGGGGTCTTCAGGTCGTACTCCATGGAGTAATCACCCAGTTCGGAGGTGCGGATACCGTAGCGGCGGATCAGCTCGATGGAGAAGCCCTGACCGGCAAAGGTATCGTGGCCGCGCTTATTGTCGAAGAACTCGGTCATGTTGATGTAAACGCCGTGACCACCGGCAGGCAGGATAACACCCTTGACACCGGCCTTGTAGAAGCCCTGAGCCAGGTACTCACACTGCTGCACACGTGCTTCCTGATAGTTGAAGTTGCATTCCTCGTACAGACCGGCTGCCAGAGCCATGATATCACGGCCGGACATACCGCCGTAGGAGTCGTTACCATAGCAGGAGATCTGCTTGACTTTAAGGCGAACGCCGATATCGTTGACCACGTTGCCGTTTTCGTCAAAGTCGGAGAACTTCTTCCAGAAGCGGCCCTTGTCACGGAATGCCAGCATACCGCCCATGTTGGCGTGGCCGTTTTTCTTGGCGGACATGGTGAAACCGTCACAGTAGGAGAACATCTCGGTTGCGATCTCTGCAATGGACTTGTCGGCATAACCTTCTTCGTTGACCTTGATGAAGTAGCAGTTTTCTGCCCAACGGGCGACGTCGAACATGAAAGGAATGTCGTACTTTTCGGCGATTTTTGCGGTCTCACGGATGGAACGCATGGAAACAGCCTGACCGCAGACGGTGTTATTGGTGATGGTGGTGTAAATCAGAGGTACGTTCTCGGGACCCACGGCCTCGATCAGCTCTTCCAGTTTCTTCACATCCATATCGCCCTTGAAAGGATTCTTCTCATACTTGCCGCCTTCGGGGACTTCGTACAGCAGTTCCTTGTTGTACAGGTTACGGGGGATGGAACCCATCTGCTTGATATTACCCTCGGTGGTGTCAAAGTGACCATTGGAGGGGATGGTGAAGACCTTGCCAGGATAGCGCTCGGACATGATCTTTTTGACCATCTCGAACAGAACGGACTCGGCGGCACGACCCTGCTGAATGATAAAGGTATTGGGACGCTCCAGCTGTGCGGAACCGCCGTTGAACAGGCCGCCTTCGTACTCGCACAGGTACAGCTCGTCCATCATCTTGTCGATATCGGTGCAGTCGGTGCGGATCAGGTCGATGGATTTCTTCCAGTTCTTTTCGCCGCCACGCTCGAAAATATCACGGAAAGCCTCCAAAAGCACATAGTAGCCCTTGTTACGGCCGTATGCTTCATCGCCGAGGAACATGGTAGCCCACTGGGCATCGGTCATGGCGGTGGTACCGGAGTCGGACAGCATATCGACGGTCAGCATACCGGCAGGGAAGGCGAATTCGTTATAGTGGGTGGCTTTCAGCGCACGCTCACGCTGCTCAACGGTCACTTCGGGAATGTTACGGGTGACGTAAGTGTAGGAACGGGGTGTCTTCACGTTCAGGGGATATTTGTTTGCCATAATACTTTACCTCCAAAAATTTCTAGAGGATACTCCGGTCATCGAACTTTGTGCGACTGGCGGACAGTACCATTAGGATAGTGTGTCGGACATATTTATATCCACGAATTATAATAACATTGTCACGATAATTTGTCAATGACACAATTTGTTTTTAGTGAATTTGCTGCAAAATGCAGGAAAAATGGAGGAAAAATGGAGGAAAATGAAATACTGTCTATTGCAATCCTGAAAACCCTATGATAAAATACTTTTGTAAAAATCATAAAGGTAAGGTGATAACATGCAAGATATTGGTATGCAATTTCATATTCGGTGCAAGGAGGGGGACGTGGGTCGATACGTGTTCCTGCCTGGCGATCCTGGCCGTTGCGAGGCTATCGCACAGCACTTTGATAATCCTGTCCACGTGGGCATGAATCGAGAGTATAATATTTACACAGGCGAACTGCTGGGTCAGAAAGTCAGCGTTTGCTCCACCGGTATCGGCGGCCCCTCTGCGGCCATTGCCATGGAGGAATTGGCGGCCATCGGTGCCGACACTTTCATCCGTGTCGGTACCTGCGGCGGTATTGCAATGGACGTACTGCCTGGTGACGTGATCGTGGCTACCGGCTCTGTCCGCTTTGAGCACACATCTTTGGAATATGCGCCCATCGAATTCCCTGCGGTGGCTGATTTCAATGTGGCCGCTGCACTGAAAGCCGCAGGCGAGGACCTGGGCTATCGGGTACATACCGGCGTTGTCCAGTGCAAGGATGCTTTCTACGGCCAGCATAGCCCCGAAAAGAGCCCTGTGTACTATGAACTGTTGCAGAAGTGGGAAAGCTGGAAGCGTTTGGGCGTCAAGGCCAGCGAAATGGAGTCTTCTGCGCTGTTCGTAGTCGCTTCTGCTCTGGGCGTGCGCTGCGGTAGCTGCTTCCACGTCATTTGGAACCAGGAGCGGGAAAAGGCAGGCCTGGAAATGCCCATGACCGAGGACACTTCCTCTGCAATCAAGGTGGGCATCGAGGCCATGAAGCGCCTGATCGCCGCCGACTTGAAAAAAGCGTAAACAAAACGATATCAAATAATTTAGGAGGGAAACCATGTCTGAGACTAATCGCATTCGAGAGCGCCACGAAATCCCTGTAGAGGATACCTGGGCAACGGAAGATATGTTTGCATCCGATGAGGCTTGGGAAGCCGAGCTGGCAACACTGCCTGAAGTACAGGAAAAACTGGCATCCTTTGCCGGACACCTGGGCGAAAACGGTAAAAACCTGTTCGATTACCTGTATTTACAGGAAATGAACATGGTCAAGGTGGGCGCATTGGCCAATTATGCCATGCGTAAAGGAGACCAGGATACCCGCAATTCCACTTATCAGGCTATGGGAGGCAAACTGCGCAGTGTTATGGTGGCAATGAGCGCCGCCACCAGTTTTGCGACCCCCGAGATCATGGCAATTTCCGATGAGGACATGGAGCGGTTTTATACCCAATGTCCCGAGCTGGAGCGCTATCGCCGCAGTTTGACCAATAAACGCCGCTTTAAGGCGCATACCCTTTCTGCCGCTGAGGAAAAACTGCTGGCTGCCACCGGCGAAATTTCCGATACCGCCAGCAATGTTTTTGATATGTTCAACGATGCAGATCTGACCTTTGCCGATGCGGTCGACTCAGAGGGCAAAAAGCATCCGGTTTCTCACGCTACCTATATTCAGTGTGTGGAAAGCAACGATCGCGTGCTACGTAAGAGTGCGTATGAAAGCCTTTACGCCTCCTACAATAACTTCAAGAACACTTCTGCGGCGCTGATGAATGCCCAGAATAAGCAGCTGAAGTTTGATGCGGAAGTTCGCCATTTCAACAGTGCCTTTGAGGCATCTTTGTTCCATACCGATGTGCCCACCTCTGTGTATCTGAATTTGATTGAGACGGTACATCAGAATTTGGACAAAATGTATCGTTATGTCCGCCTGCGTAAAAAGCTGCTGGGATTGGACGAGCTGCACTACTATGACCTCCATACGCCACTGGTGACCGGCGTGGACAAGCACATTCCCTTTGAGGAAGCCAAGCAGACCATCTATGAAGCCCTGGCCCCGATGGGAGAAGAGTACCGTTCCATCCTGAAAGAGGGCTTTGATAGCCGCTGGATCGATGTTTACCCAAACGTGGGCAAGCGTAGCGGTGCTTATTCCGCCGGCGCACGAGTCCACCCCTACGTGCTGATGAATTATTCCGGCACACTGGACAGCCAGTTTACCCTGGCTCATGAAATGGGTCATGCGCTCCACTCTTACTATTCCAATAAGACACAAAATCCTGTGGATTCCGGCTATGTGATTTTTGTTGCGGAAGTGGCTTCCACCTGTAATGAAGCATTGCTCATGGAGCATCTTCTGGCCAAGACCACAGATAAGAAAGAACGAATCTATCTTATCAACCATTTCCTCGATCAGTTCAAGGGCACGCTGTACCGTCAGACCATGTTTGCCGAATTCGAACTGATGATGGGCAAATGGGTGGCCGAGGGCAAGACCCTGACCGCCGATCTGCTGTGCAGCGAGTACAAGAAGCTCAACGAACTGTACTATGGTCCCGATGTGATCAGCGATGATAATATTGCGGTGGAATGGGCTCGTATTCCTCATTTCTACTATGACTACTATGTGTTCCAATATGCCACCGGCTATTCCGCGGCCATTGCGCTGTCGCGTAAGATCCTGGCGGAGGGCGAACCTGCGGTCAAGGATTACATCGGATTCCTGTCCGGCGGATGTTCCAAGAGCCCCATTGATCTGCTGAAGGGTGCCGGTGTAGATATGACCAGTCCGGAGCCGGTCAACAGTGCGCTGGAACTGTTCGGCAAGCTGCTTGACGAAATGGAAGAATTGACGGCAGATCTGTAATGGAAAAACTGTTTATCCCCACATTGCACACCTTTGCAATGAACAATATATTTACCGGTTCCTGTGGCTTATTTCGCTTCCGTGCAAAACCGAATGTGGTGATGGCCACGGCCAAAGAAGTGGATTTTGAGCAGAGCACGATCCTGGCCGAGTATTGGCATGGCCCCTTTTGCTATGAAAAAAGTGAAATTGAGGGCAGCCAAACCTTTCCGATGACGGAAGAGGGCAAGGCCGATATGCAGAACTGGCTGGAAAGTAATATCTAATGCGAAAAAGGGGTCACTTTTGTGCCCCCTTTTTTCGAAAATCTGAAAAAACGATTGACAATTCCATCATTTGTGCTAGAATATCTTTGAAATAAGCAAAGACCATAGCAGAAAAGAAGCAATTTTTCCTGCCAGAAGCGAGAGGGAGACGGTGAAAGCCCTTGCATCGGGAAATTGCAGGCCGCTTCTGCTGTCGCTCGGGACGACCGAGACGGGAGCTCCCGTTACAGAGCGGCTAAGATATTCGATTTTTCGGATGAATTAGGGTGGTACCGCGGATTTTCGCCCCTATCGTCATCGATAGGGGCGTTTTCATTTTTTTAAGAATATATGGAGGTAAGAATATGAATCCCAAACCTTATGGCGTAAATGAGCTGCGTGAAATGTTCCTGAGCTTTTTCGAAAGCAAGGGTCACTTGCGCCTGCCCAGCTTTTCCCTGATCCCTCAAAACGACAAGTCTCTGCTGCTGATCAACTCCGGCATGGCTCCTATGAAGCCCTACTTCACCGGTGAGGTGGAACCTCCCCGTCACCGTGTGTGTACCTGCCAGAAGTGTATCCGTACCGGCGATATTGAGAACATCGGCAAGACCGCCCGCCACGGCACTTATTTTGAGATGCTGGGTAACTTCTCCTTTGGCGACTACTTCAAGCATGAAGCCATCGCCTGGAGCTGGGAGTTTTTGACCAAGGTGGTCGGTCTGGACGAAAATCGTCTGTATCCGTCCATCTATGAAAACGATGAGGAAGCTTTTGAAATCTGGACCAAAGAGATCGGCGTTCCTGCAGATCATGTGTTCCGCTTCGGCAAAAAGGACAACTTCTGGGAGCATGGTTCCGGCCCCTGCGGTCCCTGTTCCGAAATTTATTATGACCGCGGCGAAAAGTACGGTTGCGGCGAGCCTGGTTGTACCGTTGGCTGTGAGTGCGACCGTTATATGGAAGTATGGAACAATGTGTTCTCCCAGTTCAATAACGATGGCCATGGCAACTATACAGAGCTGACCCAGAAAAATATCGATACCGGCATGGGCCTGGAGAGACTGGCTGTGGTTTGCCAGGATGTAAATTCCCTGTTTGACGTGGATACGGTCATGAACATCACCAATCATGTCACCCGTATTACCGGTGCATCCTATGGCCAGAGCGCTAAAAACGATATTTCTCTGCGTGTTATCACTGACCATATCCGTGCATCTACCTTTATGATCGCCGATGGTGTTCTGCCCTCCAATGAGGGACGGGGCTATGTTCTGCGCCGTCTGCTCCGTCGGGCTGCCCGTCACGGAAAATTGCTGGGTGTCAACCGTCCCTTCCTGTATGAGGTGGTGGAGACCGTTGTTCATGAGAATGAAAACCACTACACTTATCTGCGTGAGCGCGCTGAATATATCACAAAGGTCGTCAAGGTGGAGGAAGAAAATTTCGCTCGTACCATTGATACCGGCATGCAGATCTTCGCCCAAAAACTTGCCGAGCACAAAGAAGCCGGCAAGACTGTCTTCTCCGGCGATGATGCTTTCCTGCTGAGCGACACCTATGGTTTCCCCATTGACCTGACCGAAGAAATGGTGGAAGATGAGGGCATGACCATCGATATGGAGCGCTTTACCGCCTGCCGCGAAGAGCAGAGAGTCCGTGCCCGTGAAGCACGGAAAGCTCTGGGTGATTTGGCCTGGGCCGGTATCGATCTTGGACTGGATAACAACCCCACTGCCTTTGTCGGTTACACTGAAACCAACTGCCAGGCAAAGATTTTGGCCGTTTGCGTGGGTGAGGAAGTATCCGGTACCATCGCCGGCGGCGAAAACGGTATCATTGTACTGGACAGAACACCTTTCTATGCGGAAATGGGCGGCCAGGTGGCCGATCACGGTGTTATTCTCTGCGGCGATAACCGCTTCGAAGTAAACGATGTTCAGAAGGACAAATCCGGAAAGTACCTGCATCACGGCACAATGATCTCCGGTTCCATGAAAGTGGATGATGTGGTCATCGCTTCCATCAACGTAGAGCGCCGTAAGGCAATCATGCGTGCCCACTCTGCCACCCACTTGCTGCAAAAAGCGCTGACTTCTGTGCTGGGTGAGCACGTTCACCAGGCCGGTTCTCTGGTAGAGCCTGACCATCTGCGTTTCGACTTCACCCACTATGCAGCCATGACCGGCGAGGAACTGGCACGTGTAGATGCCATTGTGCAGAACGCCATTTTGGAGGGTTACACCATTGAGACCCGTGAAATGGGTATCGATGCGGCAAAGGCCATGGGCGCTACCGCTTTGTTCAGCGAAAAATACGGCGATACGGTCCGTGTGGTCAATATGGGCGGCTACTCTATCGAGCTATGCGGCGGTACCCATTTGGATAACACTGCTAAAGTCGGTCCTTTCCGTATTGAAAGCGAAGCCTCCGTTGCTTCCGGCGTGCGCCGTATCGAGGCAATCACCGGTAAGGCCTGCTTGGCTGATATGACCAGGACTCGTGAAATGCTGTATAAAGCGGCATCTGTGCTGAAGTCGAAGCCTGCCGAAGTGACAGAGCGTATCCAGAACACCATGGAAGAGCTGAAAAATCTGAGACGGGCAGTCGAATCCTATAAGGCAAAAGAGAGCGCCGGTGAAGTGGAACGCTTCCTGTTCGGTTCTCATGATATCTGCGGTGTGAAAGTGCTGACTGCCACCGTTCCCAATGCGGATGCGGCCAAGTTGCGCCAGATGGGCGACACATTGCGTGATAAGTCTGCCAATATTGCGGCTGTTTTGGCCACCGTTGCCGACGGGAAGATCACTTTCCTGGCTGTTTGCGGTAAGGAAGCGGTTGCAAGAGGCATTAAGGCCGGCGAGTTGGTGAAACTGGTCTGCACTACCTGCGGCGGCTCCGGCGGCGGTAAGCCCGACTCTGCTATGGGTGGCGGCAAGGATGTGCTGATGCTGGATGATGCATTGGCCCAGGTCGACAATTATGTTGCCGACAAACTGAATTAAGTCCGTCAGGGCGCCGTGATTTGCGGCGCCCTTTTCCCACTTTTCGGAAAGGAGGAACTGAATGCGAAAACTCATGTGGTTTTGTCTTGGCTTTATGTCAGCGGCGGTGATCGGGACGTATTTTCTGCAGGGGAATCTATATTTTCCCGCTTCTGGAATTGTGGCGATTTTTCTGGCAGTATGCCTATATCTGATGGGACGTTATCCCAAAATCCGCATTTGTACCGCAATGATATTTGGCTGTTTGGTCGGATTTGTCTGGATGTCGATTTTTGACAGCGTTTATCTTTCTGTTCCTCGTTCGGCGGACGGATTGAAAGAGAATATGACCTTTATCGTTACCGACTATTCCGAAAAAACGGGTTACGGCACCGCAGTAGAGGGCGTTGTCAAGCTCAATGGAAAGTATTATCGTGTGCGTGCCTATTTGCCGGAAGGAACCGAGACAAACCCAGGGGATCGCATAACGGGCGGTTTTACGTTGAGCGTTACGCTGCCGAATTGTAGCGGTGAGTCGACCTACTATGTGGCAGATGGTATTTTCCTAACTGCCCGAATGCGTGTGACACCAACGGTAGAAACGGCTGATAATTTGCCCTGGTACGGGTATCCGGCTTGTGTGCGCCAATGGGTCAAAACGACATTGAATGAATATGTGCCTGACGATGCAGCCGGATTTGCGGTGGCTCTGCTCGTCGGCGATAAAGATGGTTTGGACTATCAAACGGACAGGTCATTTAAAGTCAGCGGTATCAGTCATATTATTGCGGTTTCCGGCCTGCACGTTACGATCCTGTTTTCTCTGGTCTACTTGTTGACCGGACGGAAAAAGCTTCCGGCGATGATTTTGGGCATTCCGATCCTGTTTTTCTTTGCGGCGGTGGCCGGTTTCTCTCCGTCCATCACCAGAGCCTGTATCATGCATTGTCTGATGATCGTTGCATTGCTGTTGAATAAAGAGTATGATCCGCCGACTGCGCTGGCATTTGCAGTGCTGGTGATGCTCACCGTCAACCCTTGGACAGTGACAAGTGTCAGCTTCCAGTTATCGGTAGGCTGCATGACGGGTATTTTTCTATTTGCGGAACCCGTTCGCAACTGGCTCATGGACAAAAAACGACTGGGACGGTGGAAAGGGAGACACAGAAAAATTGCCGGAGGATTTGCTTCTTCCGTGGGAATGTCGCTGGGTGCAACGATTTTTGTGACACCTTTGTGCGCCTATTATTTTGAAATGGTGAGCTTGGTCGGCATCGCGACCAATTTGCTGACGTTGTGGATCATCTCTTTCATCTTTTATGCGCTGATGGCGGTTTGTATCTGTGCTGCTGTGTGGGCGCCTGTGGGAAAGGTTGTCGGTTGGGTCGTTGCCTGGCCGATCCGCTATATTTTATATGTAGCGAAAGGAATTGCATCTTTTCCCTTGGCGGCGGTCTACATGAATAGCCCGTACATGGTTTTGTGGCTGATTTTTGCCTATATCCTGCTGGGGATCCATCTTCTGAGCTGGAAGAAACGAGTATTGGAATTGTGTTGCTGCGCCGTGATCGGCCTGTGTTTAAGCCTAACGATTTCGTGGGTTGAGCCTCAAACGGACGAGTGCCGTGTCACCGTTCTGGATGTGGGGCAGGGGCAGTGTATTTTACTGCAAAGTCAGGGAAAGACCTTTGTGGTGGACTGTGGCGGCGACAGTGATACCGCTGCAGCCGATACTGCTGTCAATGAGCTGATGAGCATGGGCATTTTTGAAATCGATGGCTT
Source organism: uncultured Oscillospiraceae bacterium (assembly GCA_964628315.1). Lineage (GTDB taxonomy): Bacteria > Bacillota > Clostridia > Oscillospirales > Oscillospiraceae > Faecousia. The sequence continues at coordinate 7,781 of CAZVMK010000006.1, read as the reverse complement.
GATTTTGACCCATTTCGACCGTGACCATGCAGCCGGAGCTGCGTATCTTTTAAGTCAAATACCGGCCCAGATGGTGTATATGCCGGATTGTATTGACAGCGACGGTACATCGACTACCATTTCGGATGACTTTTCAAAGTTGCTGATTATTGAGGAAACCGCTGTTTCCTTTGACGGCGGAAAAATCATCCTTTATCCGTCAGAAAATCAATATTCCGATAACGAAAGCGGTTTGTGTATCTTGTTTCAAACGGAAAACTGTGATATACTCATTACAGGAGACCGCAGTTCTGACGGTGAATTGGAACTGATGAGGCAAACAGAACTGCCTCAGCTGGACGTGCTGATCGTAGGACACCACGGATCAAAATATTCCACCTGTCAGGCATTGCTGGAACAGACACGGCCGACGGTGGCTGTTATTTCCGTTGGAGATGGCAACAGCTTTGGCCATCCCACCGAAGAAGTGCTGGAGCGGTTGAAAAACAGCGGTTGCATCATTTACAGAACAGATTTGAACGGGAAAATCGTTTACAGGGGGTAACATTATGGCCAGCGAAGTGCAAAAAGACAGCCTGCAGCAATTAAAACAGGCCATTCGCAGTAAACAACCTTCCAATTTCTATATTTTTTACGGTGAAGAATCCTTTCTGCTGCGCCATTATCTGGGTCAGCTTCACAAAGTCATTTTGGAGGAACTGACAGAGTCGTTCAACTATCATCGCTTTAATAACGAAAACTTCGACCTGCGTGATTTTGCCGACGCAGTGGAAAATCTGCCCATGATGGCCCAAAGAACACTGGTGCAGGTGGAGGATATTGATCTGTTCAAACTGCCTGAGGATGGACGAAACAAGATGATCGATGTGCTGACGGATATCCCCGATTACTGTACAGTCATTTTTGTTTACGACACGGTGGAATTCAAGCCGGATAAACGGCTAAAGAAGCTGTGGGAGGCGGTTTCCGCAGGGGAGATCGTTGAATTTGCCAAACAGGATCAGCGTGATCTTATCAGCTGGATCATTCGACATTTTTCCGCAAAAGGGAAGCGAATATCGCCGGATCTGTGTGCGTATCTTATCGAAATAACGGATGGCACCATGACCTCTTTGGCTGGTGAAATAGAAAAAATAAGTGCCTATTCCGGCGCGGAGACCATTTGCAAAGCGGATATCGATGCCGTTACCGAACCGGTGCTGGATGCGGTCGTTTTTCGCATGACAGATATGATCGCAGTCGGAGACTACAGCAACGCTATGGTAACGCTGGATAAACTGCTGAAAATGCAACAGGAGCCAATCGTGATCCTGGCGGCAGTGGGAAGCCATCTCCGGCGCCTCGGAACCGCAAGGACGTTGCTTGACCGTGGCGGTAACGCAGCGGAACTGTCGAAATTATGCGGTGTGGCCGATTTTGTTGCAAGAAAAGCCATGGATGCAGCCAGAAGATTTCACCCCGCATTTTTTAAGCGAGCCATGGAGCTGGTTTTGGAAACGGATATGAAAATGAAAACGTCCTATGATGACAGCGAACGTCTGCTGGAAATGCTCATCATGCAGCTGGCACAGGAGGCACGCCGTGTATAAAATCAAAGAAGCCATCGTTGTCGAGGGACGGTACGACAAAAATACCCTGAGCCAAATCATAGATGCGCCTATTTTCGAAACTTCCGGTTTCGGGATTTTCAAAAACAAGGAGCAAATGGAGCTTTTACGCCGTGTGGCACAGCGTAGGGGACTGATCGTGTTTACGGATGCGGATGGAGCAGGATTTGTCATACGTAATCACATTAAAAGTGCCATTGAAGGAAAATATTTAAAACACGCCTATACTCCCGATATCTTCGGCAAAGAGCGCCGCAAAGCGACTGCCGGAAAAGAGGGAAAACTGGGGGTAGAGGGTATGAGCAAAGAAATCATTCTAGATGCGTTGCGGAAAGCCGGTGCCACCTTTGAGGGAGAAACTCATAGGGCAACCACCGGTTGCATCACCAAACAGGATATGATGCAACTTGGCCTTTCCGGCGGTGCAGACAGCAGTACGAAGCGGCTTCAATTACAAAAAAAGCTGGCCTTGCCTCAGCATATGAGTGCCAACGCCTTGTTGCAGGCGCTGAATATTTTGCTCACACCGGACGAATTGGAACAAATGATTTCCGAATTGGAGTAAACCTATGGTTGACATACAAGTAACTAATTTGACAAAATTTTTTGTTATCGGTGAGAATTTATTGAAGGGATTGTCCTTTGAAATTCAGGAGGGCGAGCGTGTGGCAATCCTGGGCCGCAACGGTTGCGGTAAAACCACCCTTTTCAAAATTTTGACCGGAGAAATGGACTATGACGACGGGGAAGTGTTCGTCAATCCCAATAAACGGTTGGGACTGATCTCTCAAATCCCCGTATTTCCGCTGGAGTATACCGTGGAGGATGTCCTGCGTTCTGCCTATGCCGAAGTGTCCGCCGCCAAGCGGAAAATGGAGGCTTTGGAGCATGAAATGGCCACCGGTGCCACAGAAGAACAGTTGCGGCAGTATGATGCACTGGTCAATCGATTCCAGTCCGGCGGTGGTTATGAGATGGATGTGGAAGTGGATAAAATATGCAACGGATTGGGAATTACCGCTACACAGCGCGGCCAGGAATTTGAAAGCCTGTCGGGCGGTGAGAAAACAAGAGTTAATCTTGCCCGTTTGCTGCTGGAAAAAACGGATATTCTTCTGCTGGACGAACCGACAAACCATTTGGATCTGACCAGTGTGGAGTGGTTGGAGGGGTATATCAATTCCTTTAAGGGCACTGTGCTGATGATCTCTCACGACCGCTATTTCCTCGATCAGGTGGCGCAACGGGTCATTGAGATCGTTGACGGCCATGGGGAGTTTTATTCCGGCAACTATTCGTTCTATATGGACGAAAAACAGGCACGTTTCGACTTGCAGATGAAGCAATACCAGCAGGAACAGGCAAAACTGAAACAGCTGGGCTTCACCGTGGAACGGATGAAAGGCTGGGGTATCAACAACCGCACGTTATATCGCCGCGCAATGTCTATTCAGCATCGCATGGAACGCATTAAAAAAACCGAAAAGCCAAAAACGGAGAAAACCATGAAGGCCACCTTCGGAGAGAAGGATTTTTCCGGCGATGTGGTGTTCAAAATGAAAAATGTGTCGAAAGGTTTCGGCGACAGGACACTGTTTTCAGATGTGAATCTAAACGTGGAGGGCGGCGAACGAATCGCCATATTGGGCGACAACGGTACGGGAAAATCCACATTCATCAAGTGCCTGCTGGGTGAGGAAGACTGTGGGGGAAAGATCCAGTTCGGTCCGACGGTCAAATGGGGATATCTGCCCCAGATCATTCATTTCGATCATCCCGAACGTAGCCTTTATGACACCATGCTTTACGAAAAAAACTGTACCCCCCAGGTTGCCCGCGACCGTCTGGGACAGTTTCTGTTCCAGGGGGAGGATGTGTTCAAGACCGTGGGAAATCTTTCCGGCGGTGAAAAATCCCGCTTGCGGTTGTGTATGCTGATGGATGAAAAAATCAATCTGCTGATTTTGGACGAACCGACGAACCATCTGGACATTGCATCCCGTGAATGGGTGGAAGCGGCCATTGAGGAATTCGAGGGAGTGCTGTTGTTCGTATCCCACGACCGTTATTTTATCGAAAAATTTGCGGAACGGATATGGCTTCTGGAGGATGGGAAAATACGTGATTTCCCCTGCGGATATACAAAATATCGCTCCATTTTGGCCCACGAAGCGGCAACGCAACCGCCGGTTGCCACATCTGCACCAAGGGAGAAAAAAGAGAAGCCCAAGGGCGGCTCCAAGGATGTGGACAAGCTGATCCGTCGTCTGGAACGGGAAATCGAAAAGCAGGAAAAAGTGATTGCCCAACTGGACGAAAAAATCGAAGCTTCCGCCGCTGACTATGTGGAATTGGCTCACCTGATGGAAGAAAAAGAGCAGGCGGAGGAAGTGCTGATGGATCTGATGGAACAGTGGGAACAGGCGCAGGAGGTCTGATATGCTGTATTACCGTAAAGCAGAGAGTGAAGATATTTCCGTGATTTGGGCCCAGGCAAAAGCCCTGGTCGATGATTATGAAGATATCTCTGCCATTGATTATGACAAAGTGCTTGCCTGGATGGAGCGTAAAATCACCGCTCAAATCGAAAATTACACCTGTGTTTGGTCAGACAATGAAAAATGCGCCTATTACTGCCTGTCTGAAGACGGAGAGCTGGATGACCTGTATGTTTTGCCGCCTTTTCGAGGGCAGGGGATCGGAACCGCTATTTTAAACCGATGCATCGAAGTGTCAAAGGCACCGCTGTGGCTGTACGTATTTAAGCAAAATGCGGGAGCAATCAGACTGTATCGGCGCTTTGGCTTCCAATGGAGCGAAGACGTCGGAAAAACAAGGCAGATCATGCGCCGCGAAAAGTAGGTTGACACTCTCTAAAAAAGGGCATATAATAGGGAAAGAGAAATATTTGAAGGAGCGAATTTTCCATGAGTTCTTGTAATGGTAACTGTTCTACCTGCGGTTCCGATTGCGCTGACCGCAAGGCAGAAAGCCTGCTGGCGAATTTAAATCCCAAGTCCCGCGTGAAGAAGGTCATCGCAGTTGTTTCCGGCAAGGGCGGTGTTGGTAAGTCTACCGTCACCTCTATGCTGGCTGTGGCGATGGCAAAGGAAGGCAAGCGAGTCGGTGTCCTGGATGCCGATATCACCGGTCCGTCCGTTCCCACCGCATTTGGCGTGTCCGAGTGCCAGGGAGCCAATGAAGACGGCTTGTACCCTGCGCTGAGCAAGGGTGGTGTGCAGGTCATGTCTATCAACCTGCTGCTGGATAATCCTGCCGATCCGGTGGTGTGGCGTGGCCCTGTCATCGCCGGCGCAGTAAAGCAGTTCTGGACGGATGTGATCTGGGAAGACGTGGACTATATGTTCGTTGATATGCCTCCTGGAACCGGCGATGTGCCTCTGACGGTATTCCAGAGCCTGCCGGTGGACGGCATTGTCATCGTTACCAGCCCCCAGGATCTGGTTTCCATGATCGTTTCCAAGGCCGTGAAGATGGCAAACATGATGCACATTCCCGTGCTGGGCTTTGTCGAGAATTATGCCTATTTGGAATGCCCCGATTGCGGTAAAAAGATCGAAGTTTTCGGCAAAAGCCATTTGGACGAAGTGGCTGCTCAATTTGAGCTTCCCATTCTTGCCAGACTGCCCATCGATCCCAAGGTGGCCGAAGCCTTTGACGAGGGCCGCGTGGAAGAGTTGGACACCTCTAAGGTGGCCGATGTGATCGCCGCTGTTAAAAATGTAGAATGAGGAAAATCGACTGTCTTCGTTGCCATATCCCAATGAACTTTTTTCTACGGAAAAAATCCAATTGAGAGATTATGGTTACTTTGTGGGTAATCTGTCCAATTTGTTTGCCAGTAGAATGGAAGTCGATTTTTATGTCTGCCCTCAATGTGGCAAACTGGAAATTTTTGTACCGGAAACCCAAAGGGATGACTTTTCTGCAGAGGATGAAGATATTCCATCGGAAATCGGTGAAAATATTGTGGGAGTAAGCTCCAATGGTATTCCTCAAATTCGTTGCCCACGATGCGGAAAAACCCATGATTTTGACTATCCGAAGTGCATTTTCTGCGGCTTTGACCATCATAAGTAATCTTCAGCCGGCGAAAAGCCCGCCAGTCATAAAACGCTTATCTAAATATCAACAGAACCGCTCGGACGAAAAACGTTCGGGCGGTTCTTGCATAGACGGTTGATTTCTTTATATCTTTTTGATATATTAAAAATACAAGGGAATCTGAATTTGGCAAAGAGGAGAAAGCGTATGATAATACGAGATGCCGAGAAAAAAGATGCTAAACAATTAGATATACAACAACCGAATGCCGAAAAACTGACCGCCCGCTGATCGCAATGTGCGAAAAGTTGGCGGTTTTTATATTGATTGCAAAAATGCCTCTGCACCATTTGTGTGCGGAGGCAAAGTTGTTTTACGAAAACCTACCTAAAGCCGGCTGCTTTCTTTTAGGCATATTTTTCCACCGTGCGCATAAACTACTATTGCATACCTGCGTTTGAAGGGTATGACTGAAAAACCTGGGTGGGATCGTATGAAAAAGTTGTGGCCAATTTTGCTGCTTTTAGCCTTGCTTTGCGGCTGTTATGGAAATAATGACGGATTTGATCGGGCAATGGCATTGAGGACAAGCCTTTTAAATGGACAGGGGTGCCAATTTGAAGCGGAGATCACTGCTGATTTTGGGGATAAAACTTATTCATTTGTTATGGATTGTAAGCTGGATGCGCAGGGAGATATGGATTTTACAGTCCTGTCGCCGGACTACATTGCCGGTATCAGCGGTACAATCCGCCAATCGGGCGGAAATTTGATTTTTGACGATGTGGCGTTGACCTTTCCGTTGCAGTCGGAAGACGTACTTTCGCCGGTCAGTGGCCCGTGGCTCATGGTAAAAGCCCTTCGAAGCGGCTATGTTCACAGCTGCGCTACAGAACAGGAGCTTTTCCGTATGACCGTGGATGATAGCTATAATGAAGATGCACTGACATTGGATATCTGGATCGATGGGGATAACGGTCCTGTACGAGCTGATGTTTATGAGGATAACCGTAGAATTATGACGATAACAGTCACAAGTTTTCGGCAAATGTAGCATCCTGTCGGGCGGTAGCATAAGATAGAAAGCCGATGCGCCGTATGATTTTCCGCTGAGCGTGGGACAATAGTATCAGCCGCGTTACATAGGAATGAACGGTAACGCAGGCAATGATGCTATCGGAGTGTGAAGAAAAATGGATACGACAGTTAAGCGGGGGGATATTTTCTATGCAGACCTGTCGCCTGTGGTGGGGAGTGAGCAGGGAGGCACCAGACCGGTGCTCATCGTTCAAAACGATACCGGAAATCGGCATTCTCCCACAGTAATTGCAGCTGCAATCACAAGTCAGACGGGGAAGGCGAGACTTCCAACGCATATCAATATTCCAGGAGGCAGTGTGGGGCTGAGCAAGGACTCGGTGATTTTGATGGAACAGATCCGTACTATCGACAAACGCCGCCTGCGGGAACACATGGGGCATCTGGATGAAAAAGCCATGCAGCAAGTCGATGAAGCCATCGCCGTCAGTTTTGGATTGCCGGACACGCATACCACGTAATATCATCCTCTTGGGCGAATAAAATGAAACCGGAGGGGATGACCATTGGAGGGGACATACCAGGTGTACTGCGAGGGCAAACCGGTCGGAACGGTTTGCCTGACACGATGGGGATTGTACTACGAAATCGAGTGCCGTTGTAAAAAATCCGGCGATGAGATGATGGAGTTGGTGTGGAACGGAAAGACAGATCAGGAAAAATTGGGTCTTTTGCTGCCGACCGATGAGGGATTGATGCTTCAAAAAAGAATTCCGGTAAAACGTCTTGGCAATGGGACGGGGGAGTTCTTTTTAATTCCCAGAAACAGCTGCGTGGATCCACCGGTAACGGTCGACGCACAAAAGTCTTTTCCATATTTGCAGGATCTGCCGGATTTATTTTTGATTCGAAAAGATGGGCAGACGATGATCGGTTTCAAAAGCAAAAAAAGTAAAATTTAGGGGTTGACAAAAGGTGAAAAGTGTTGTATTATATGCAAGCTGATTGCAGCGAACCCCATGGAGAAGTCGCGTAGCTGGCCGAGCGCGCACGATTGGAAATCGTGTATAC
>CAZVMK010000005.1:0-38344 GCA_964628315.1 uncultured Oscillospiraceae bacterium | reverse complement strand
ATGCCGGTGGCATGTTTTTAGCCCGTGGGAGAATCCCTTTCCTTTCGGACGCACCTGGTAATGGTGTGGACAAAAGAAAATATATCGGTTTAAATCACGAAACCCTTTGTTACAGAACGGGAAAAAGCGGCTCATCGAGCCGCTTTTTTTAATTCTTTTTATTCTTTTTGTAGATGATATTCAGGCCTTTTAACAGCAGATTTTTATCCAGAATGATCTCCCGTTTACACAAGGGCGCAACAAACTGTGCCATGCCGCCGGTGGCGATCAAGGTGGCCTTGTGCCCCAATTCTTCTTCAATACGCTCGACCAGACCGTCCAACATGGCGGCGGTGCCGTACATCATGCCGCTTCGCATACAGTCTACGGTGTTTTTCCCGATAACGTGCTTTGGCTGCTCCAGACTGATGCCTGGAAGCTGTGCGGTGCGGCTGGTCAGGGCATCCAGAGAAACCCGCACTCCGGGGAAAATCACGCCGCCCATATATTTGTTTTCCGGTTCGACCACCTCAATGGTGGTAGCTGTGCCCAGATCCATCAAAATCAACGGCGCTTCGTATTTGGCCAGTGCCGCCACGGCAATCACAATGCGGTCGCTACCCACCTGACTGGGCACATCCATGTGGATATCCAGCCCTGTTTTGAGCCCTGGACCGACGACCATGGGTTGCTTGCCGATGACTTTGATGACACCGGTTTTTACCGAATTGAATACCGGCGGAACAACGGAAGAAATGATGCAGTCGTCTATCTGGGAGGCCTTTACGCCGTAGGCTTCGATGATGTTTTTGATTTCCACACCGTATTGGTCAGAGGTGCGGGTGCGGTCGGTGGCGATGCGTGCTTTGAACAGGATTTGATCGTCCTCAATGCAGCCGATGACCAGATTGGTGTTGCCAATATCAATGGCAAGTAACATAAATCAGTTTCCTCCTATGATTTTGGTTTTCTCCAGCGCTTTGCAGATGATTCCCACAGCCAGTGTGGCGGCCAACATTTCCACCAGGGCATTGATGCCCACAAAGGCACAGATAAATGCAATCACGTTGCGGCCGTCGATCAGTGATTGCAGATATTCCGTATGGCCGAATAACAGTACCAGCGCCAGCATGAACAGCACGGTGTTCAACAGGGCGGCCGAAAATCCGGTGGCGAAGAAAGTGATGCTCTTTTTCGTCAGTTTTCGCAGTCCTTTGTAGATGAGACCTGCCAACAGACCGGCCAGCACCCGTGTGAACAGCCGCTGGATAATGGTAAGAATGGGGTTGATCTCAAAAAGGATCACGCCCATGGCACTGGTACCGCCGATACCCAGACATTGCAGGCAACTTGTTACGCCGAAAACGCCGCCCAGAAATGCACCTGCCGATGGACCCAGCGCCACTGCACCGATGGCCACGGGGATCATATTCAGGGAAATGGCCAGAGGGCCGATGTTCAGATAGCCCAGAGGGGTATAGGCCATGACCAGCAATATGGCGCTGAGCATAGCCAGCAGCACCAGTCGCCGGACGTCGAGCCGTTTGCTTGTTTTCATATGAATTTACCTCCTGCTGCCGCTCTTCCCGAAACGAAGATACAGCGCATTTTTTGAAAGACCCTGCTTTCACTGGGCATTATAGCAGATGATCCGTAAAAATACAAGAAAAATCCTACTTTACATTGTTCTTGTTTTCGAGTATAATAAGCGAAAAAGGAGGTGCACAACGTGTTAAAAGGAAAAACGATCCTTCTGGGCGTTACCGGAGGCATTGCCGCCTATAAAGCCGCCGCTCTGGCTTCTGCTCTCGTGAAGCAGCACGCTGCCGTGGAAGTGGTAATGACCGAAAATGCCACAAAATTCGTCACCGCACTGACTTTTGAACAGCTGACTGGCAGAAGAGCCATGGTCGATACCTTTGATCGAAACTTCAGCCATCAGGTGGAGCACATTGCGCTGGCACAGCGGACGGATCTGGTCATGATCGCTCCGGCCACCGCAAATGTATGTGCCAAGTTGGCACACGGTCTGGCGGACGATATGCTGACAACGACCGTCCTTGCCTGTCGTTGCCCCAAGCTCATTGCTCCGGCGATGAACACCGATATGTACGAAAATCCCGTAACGCAGGATAATTTGCAGACCCTGCGCCGTTATGGCTGGGAAGTGATCGAGCCTGCCAGCGGTCGACTTGCCTGCGGTGCCGTAGGAAAGGGGAAAATGCCGGAACCGGAGCAGCTGGTGCAGCATATCCTGCGCCGTCTGGCACTGCCGCAGGATCTTCGGGGTAAAAAAGTGCTGGTCACGGCGGGCCCGACACAGGAAGCCATCGATCCGGTGCGCTATATCACCAATCATTCCACCGGAAAAATGGGTTATGCACTGGCCAGAATGGCGATGCTCCGCGGCGCTGAAGTCACATTGATCTGCGGCCCTGTATCCATTGCACCGCCGCCATTTGTGAACGTGGTACCGGTCATATCCGCGCGGGATATGTTCCAGGCAGTGGCGGAATATGCTCCCCAGGCAGATATGATTTTTAAGGCCGCTGCGGTGGCGGATTATACCCCTGCCCAATATGCGGACAATAAAATCAAGAAAAAAGAGGGGGATCTGTCCATTCCGCTGCAACGCACCCAGGATGTTCTGGCATATCTGGGTGAAAACCGTCGCAAAGGGCAGATCATTTGCGGATTTTCCATGGAAACGGAGAATATGCTGGAAAACAGTCGCCGCAAACTGGAAAAAAAGAATGTGGACATGATCTGCGCCAATAATCTGAAAGTGGAAGGCGCCGGATTTGGTGTGGATACCAATGTGATGACCATCATCACCGCAGAGCACACCACCCAGCTGCCGCTTCAATCCAAGGAAAGTGTGGCCAATGTGATTTTGAATCAGGCCCTTGAACTATTTCGGCAACTTCCGTAAGGAAGTCTTATAAAGCTCACATTTTTTATAAAAGGAGTGCTATTTATGAAGAAGAACAAATTTTTAGCGATCATTCTGGTACTGTGCCTTGTTCTGGGCTGCGCCCTGGCCGGCTGCTCTAACACCGACAGTACAACTACCACCGCCGGTGGAAACACCGATACTCCCAACGATACGACTGCACCGACCACCGAGCCGGAGCCTGAGCTGGGCATCGAGACGGCGAAGAAGAACCCTGCGCTGTATCTGATGACTGCCATTGAGAAGACCATAACTGCCGCAGGCTCCGATACACAGAGCCCTCTAGATCAGCTGATGGCTGCTATGGCCAACAAGGGCACATTCTCCGTTAATGTGGATGTTCCCGAAGAAGTTCAGGGCCTGGTTACATTTGCGTATCGTGACGGCGCTGCCTACCTGGTAACAGAAGTGGAAGCCAACGGCGAGAATGTAGAGATCGAGCTGTGGATCCAGGCCAATGAACTCTGCCTGAAGTGCCCCATGCTGTTCGGTGAAACCGTTTACGGTATTTCTCTGGACAATCTGGAAGAGGACCTGCCCAACTGCAAGATCTGGGACATGATGGACGTGGACTATGAAGACGTTCAGGAAATGATCCAGCCCGTTTTGAACTATGTCGACTGGCTGGAGGATTACATGTCCGATGAGGGCGTGGAAATTCCCGAGGATGTCGAAAATCTGGTCAATGCCATGATCCTGATTTATGAAGAGATCCAGTATACGGCTACCGAAGACGGTGACGATGCTGTCAAGATCACCAGCACCATGACCAAGGAGCAGTACGAAGCACTGGTCGATACTTTTATCGACTTGTGTGTCAGCGACTACATCATGGGTGTTATCGGCGTTACTGAAGACATCAGCGAAGAGGTGGCCGATATTTTTGAGCAGCTCCGTGAGATGGCAAAAGCATCGACCGGCGATATGACCATCAGCGTGGTCATCAGCAACGAGACCGGCATGATCACTTCTGCCGATGTGACCTACGCCGCCGAGGCCAACGGTATGCCCGTGAATGTTAACATGAACCTGAATATGGAAAATGTGAACGATATCACACTGACCGCTACCAGCGCTGTAACTTTCAACGGCGAGACGCTGACCGGCTTTAATGTTGAAGTCAACTTCAAAAACGGCCAGACTGGCGATAAGGCCGAGCAGAAGATGACCGTAAAGTATGATAACGTGGAAGTTTTCTCCATCGCGGCCATCTGCGACAGCAATACGTATACGATTGAAGTGAAGGTCGACGATGAAGAGATTTCTCTGGGCTGTAGCTACACCCTGACCCAGACCAAGCTGGAACTGACAAACTGGACCATTACCGAAGACGGCGAAGCACTGGAGATCCCTGCGGAAATCAAGGTGTCCATGGAAGCTGATTGCACCATTCCCACTATGCCTGCCTATAAGAACATCCTGACCATGACCGAAGAAGAGTGGGAAGCATTAGAGGACCTGCTGCCCAATGACGATGTAGACATCGTTTATCCCGATTACGGCAATGATGACTGGCTCGGGGACAACGCTGAAGCAGAAGACTGATCTGTGATTTTATTTTTACAAAAGTTAATAAAGAAGCAGACGCATTTTTGCGTCTGCTTCTTTGCACATTTAGGCCTTTGGCAGGCGGGGGAATGTAGGTATGGACTTTTGTGAGCTTTTGTGTTATAATCAGCAAAACAAAGCAGTTTCGACTGAACATCCCAAAAAGCGACACCATTCGCTTTTTTAAATTGATGGAACGGGGAGGTTTATATTGGTCCCGTTCGATGAAAATCAGTTTAAGGAGAGATATGATGAAACAGACAGAACGATTTTCAATGTCTGCCGGAGTCAAAAAACACTCCATATTCGGAGATTGGCATATTAGGGCGGTTTTCCTGACACTGTATGATTTTGTGGCCATCGCCGTCGCCTATTTCTTTGCCCTCTGGCTCCGATTTGATTGCCGTTACGAGGCCATTCCCACTCAATATGTTGAGGCATGGATCAAGTTCCTGCCCATCTATACCGCTGTTAGCATCCTGACATTCTGGATGTTCCATCTTTATCAGAGCCTGTGGAGATTTGCCAGCTTCGTGGAGCTGAAAAGGCTTTGCTTTGCATCGGCCATCCTGGCCGTGTTCCACACGGTGGGGATCACTCTGCTGTTCGGACGGATGCCTACTTCCTACTATATCGTGGGCGCCGGAGTGCAGTTCGTGCTGGAATTGTTTGTGCGGTTCTTCTACCGGTTCATTGCCCTGGAACGCACCAAAAAAGCCAGAGCGGCGCAGAAAAATCTGGCTAACCGCGTGATGCTCATCGGTGCCGGTTCGGCCGGACAAATGATCCTGCGTGATCTTCACAGCGCCAAAAAACTGCGGGATTATATCTGCTGCATCATCGATGACGACAGCAATAAATGGGGGTGCTTCATTGATGGGGTGCCCATTGTCGGCGGCAGAGACGATATTTTGCTGAATATCAAAAAATACAAGATCGAAAAAATCTTTTTTGCCATTCCCAGTGCCAGCGCAGAGCAAAGACGGGACATTCTGAATATTTGTAAAATGGCACCGGATTGCGAACTGAAAGTTTTGCCCAGTATTCGGCAAATCGTTTCAGGACAGGTGTCAGCCAGCGAAATGAAGGACGTTGCGGCGGAAGATCTGCTGGGAAGAGCCTCCATCGAGGTGGATATGGAAGGGATTTTTCGCTATATACAGGGCAAAACGATTCTGGTCACCGGTGGCGGCGGATCCATCGGCAGTGAACTTTGCCGACAGATCGCTCAGCATGATCCGAAAAAACTGATCGTTTTCGATATTTATGAAAACAGCGCCCACAGCATCGGCTTGGAACTGCGTGACAGTTATCCGACACTGGATCTGGAAGTGTTGATCGGCTCTGTTCGTGACAGTCGGCGGCTTCAACAGGTATTTGCCAAATATAGACCGGATGTGGTCTATCATGCGGCGGCGCATAAGCACGTGCCTCTGATGGAGGACAGCCCCTGCGAGTCCATCAAAAACAATGCCCTCGGTACCTATAAGACCGCTTATGCGGCCATGACCCACGGATGCAAACGCTTTGTCCTGATCTCTACGGACAAGGCGGTCAATCCCACCAATATCATGGGCGCATCAAAACGCCTGTGCGAAATGATCATCCAGTCTTTTAACCAGAAAATAAAGGCAGGGCGTTCCTGTGAGATCAAGCCTTTGCTCGTTCATGAGAACGATGAGCAGGACAGAACAGAACGACCCCGAACGGAGTTCGTGGCAGTGCGTTTCGGCAATGTGCTGGGCAGCAACGGCTCGGTGATACCGCGGTTCAAGGAACAAATCGCCCACGGCGGACCGGTCACGGTGACCCATCCCGACGTCATCCGCTATTTTATGACCATTCCCGAGGCGGCCTCCCTGGTGCTTCAGGCCGGTACTTATGCCAAGGGCGGAGAAATTTTTGTGCTGGACATGGGTGCCCCCGTGAAAATCGATACGCTGGCACGCAATTATATTCGCCTTTCCGGCCTGACACCGGATGTGGATATCAAGATCGAGTATACCGGTCTGCGGCCAGGTGAAAAGCTGTATGAAGAAAAGCTGATGTCCGAAGAGGGATTGAAGACCACCCCCAACCACCTGATCCACATCGGCAAACCCATCCATTTCGATACGGATACGTTCCTGAACCAACTGTATCAATTGATGGAAGTGGCCTATGACGGCAAGGATGACGATATTCGTGCGCTGGTGGCGCAAATCGTACCTACGTATCATCCGGCCGGTGAGCACGGCTCGGAGGAAAAGGGCGAAGTTTTCGAAAAGCAGATGGAGCAGGTAGAACAAAGCCAGACGGAGACAACGGCTGTTTCATAAAAATAATCGAAGGACACGGTGCAGCGCATCGTGTCCTTCTTTACATTCAACGGCGGTGGTGACGGTTGGCCATATCCCCATAGATGGGGGTGGCCGTTCCGAAGCCGCCGGAGACGGTCAGAATTTGACCGGTCGTATAGGCGCTTTCGTCGCCGGCCAGGTAAACCACCGCTCCGGCGATCTCCTCTGGGGTCGCCATTCTGCCCAGAGGGATTTGACGCAGGAACAGGTCACGAAATTCTGGGGTCAAATTGTTTTCAACGGCTTCCGTGGCAGTCATTCCAGGCAGTACGGCGTTGCACCGAATGTTCTGCTTGGCTGCCTGAACGGCGATGAGCTTGGTCAGGTGGTTGATAGCGGCCTTGGCGGTGCCGTAGGCAATTTGGGAAATGTCGGCTACCAGGCCGCTGACCGAGGAAATATTGACGATACTGCCGCCTTTTCCGTCGGCTTGCCTGATGAATGCCTGACTGGCCAGAAACACACTTTGCAAATTGGTGGTCACGGTGTTGAGAAACACAGTCCCGTCGGTTCGGGCAATGTCCAGATCTTTGGTGGGGTCGGAGGTGCCGAAATTGTTGACCAGCACATCCAGCCGCCCCTCTTTTTGAATGACTTCCTCCACCATGGAGGAGAAAGTTTCCGGTTTGGTGGCATCGTTAAAAACACAGTGAACGGCAAGTCCTTCACGGGTCAGGGCGAATGCCTTTTCCTTTGCCCGCTCCATATTACGGGCGGCCATATAAACCACGGCGCCCTCCTGAGCGCATTTTTTTACAATGGAAAAACCGATCCCCCGTGTGGAGGCGGTGACGAGAACAACTTTATTTTCCAGTCTCATGGATTTCTCCTTTGTCGTTTTTTGTTGAGGGAAGAAATAAAATCACGATCATGCCGATCCCAACGCATAAAATTTCAGCCAGCGCCAGAAAATGGACAGAGCGGACGGTGGCGGTGATTTTATCAGCTCCTGCGCTGATTTCGGCGGTGATCCGGTTGGTAAACATGGGCACGAATACGGAAACACCAAAGGGGGCGGCCAAATCGCGGAAAAGGCCGTAAGTGCCGGTTCCGGCACCAGCTTGTTGGCCGGAAACACCATACAGTGCGACTTTTAAAAACACGGTGCCGTTTCCTCCGAGCCCCAGACCCAGAATGCCCAGCGCGCTCATCAGCAGAAACAGCGGCGTGGTCCTATCGAACAGCAGCAGACATCCACACCCCAGTGCGGTCAGAAGAAAGGAAAAGAACAGAATGCGCTTCGGCTGAAATCGGTCAGCCAGCGGCCCCAGAAAGATTGCTCCGAGAGACATTCCCAGATACATGATGGAAATGGCATAGCCGGAGATCACGCTGTTTTCCGGCTGCGTATTGTTGACAAAGACGATGATGTTGGTCATGTTCGCCTGCATCAGCCCCTGGGTCAGAAAGAGGGCGATGATACTTAAAAGAAAAGTGGGGCGTTTTAAAAGCGAGGTGGCCAGCACCGGATTTTTACTGCGCTTTTGTGCATAGATCAATCCCAAAAGGGCAATGACGGATAGTGCCAACACTGCAAAAAAAGGCGGTGAAGCCCAGCCGATGTTTTGCCCCACGGAGGGGATGCACAGAACAAGGCTGAAAAATAAGAGGACAAACAAACTGCACGGAATATCAATATTCGCCGATTTTTTTACGGTCCGGTCGTTACCCTCACGCAGGAGCAGACAAGCCGCAAGAACTGCGGTGCAAATGCCCACACACAGAAGCACCATGCTTCGCCAGCCGAAATGGCGGATCATCAGACTGCCCAGGGTGGGACCGAAAATCACGGAGGCGCTGGAGATCAACATATATACGGAGAAGCCTTTTGCAACTGCGTTTTTCGGAAATTCCGTGATGATATATGCCATGATCACGGGGCTGATGGCCGCAGTGCCGACACCCACCACAAATCGGGCAAAAAGCATAAACGCCAGAGAATTTGCCAAGGCGGTCAGCACATTGCCCAAGGTAAAGACGACCAACCCTAAAATCAGGGCGGTGCGACGACCGAGCGCATCTCCTGCTTTGCCGAGAATGGGAGCGCAGGCGGCGGTGGACATAGCCTGCGCCAAAGCGGTCCAGGTGGTATTATTGTAGGAAATGCCCAGATCTTGCACAAAAGCCGGCCCGAGAACAGTGGAAAAACCGCCCACGATCCCAATCAAAAAGGCAGACAGAGCGTAGGAAAGAAATCCTTTTTTATAGGCTTGCATGATTTTTGCCTCCTTTATGCCCAGTATGCCCATAGTTTGACGTATTATTTGAAAAAGATCGGACAAACTGCCTGTGTTACAAAAAACATTGGGAGGAATGAAATCATGTCAATGATCAATAAGGAAGTTGGAGATTTTCGGGTGGAGGCTTTCCACGAAAATCAGTTCAAATCCGTAGCAAAAGAGGATATTTTGGGGAAGTGGAGCATCTTTTTCTTTTATCCGGCTGACTTTACCTTTATTTGCCCTACGGAGTTGGAGGACCTGGCGGAAAAATATGAGCAGTTTCAGGCTATGGGCTGTCAGGTTTATTCCGTTTCTACGGATACGCACTTTGTCCACAAGGCCTGGCACGATGCCTCTGAACGAATCAAAAAAATCAATTTCCCCATGCTGGCGGACCCGACACACCAGATCTGCAAAAATTTTGAGGTGCTGATCGACACGGACGGCATGGCGGAACGGGGAACATTCATCGTCAACCCCGAGGGCAAGATCGTGGGCTATGAAGTGACCGCCGGTAATGTGGGCAGAAATGCCGAGGAACTATTGCGCAAGCTGCAGGCTTGCCAATTCGTTCATGCCCACGGAGATCAGGTATGCCCTGCCAAATGGAAACCAGGGGAACAGACACTGAAACCCAGTCTGGATCTGGTCGGACAATTGTGATGGATGAACTGTACGATGTGGTGGTGGTCGGCGGTGGTCCGGCAGGGCTGACCGCAGCCCTGTACCTGGCACGTGCCAGATTTCGGTGTCTGGTGCTGGAAAAAGAGCAGTTCGGCGGCCAAATTGCTATTACTGAGGAAGTAGTCAACTATCCTGGCGTTGAAAAAATCAGCGGCAAGGATTTAACGGACACCATGCGCAAGCAGGCGGAATTTTTCGGCGCGGAATTTTTGACCGAGGAAGCTACGGACTTTTTTCTGGAAGAAGATGTAAAAATCGTGCGCACGCCCAAGGGAGAATATCGCTGCCTGGGTGTGCTGTTGGCTACCGGTGCCCACCCCAGAAATGTGGGCTTTCGGGGAGAAGAGACTTATAAGGGCCGAGGCGTGGCGTATTGTGCCACCTGCGATGGCGAATTTTTTACGGGAAAAGATATTTTTGTGGTTGGCGGTGGCTATGCCGCTGCCGAGGAAAGTGTTTTCCTGACAAAATTCGGGCGCCATGTGACCATCCTCGTTCGCAAAAATGATTTTTCCTGTGCGGCGGCCGTGGCGGAACAGGCACGGAAGCATGAAAAGATCACGGTGCTGACCAACACCGTGCTTGAAGAAGTATCCGGCGGTGAGGGTCTGAACTATGCCCGATACAGAAACACCCAGACCGGAGAAGTGACGGAATTTCGAAGCAGGGACGGAGAAAGCTTCGGCGTCTTCGTGTTTGCCGGTTATGCACCGGCGACCGAAGCGGTACGCGGCGTGGTGGACTGCGATGAACAGGGCTATGTGCTGACCAATGCGGCGCAGGAAACCAATATTTGCGGCGTGTACGCAGCCGGAGATGTTTGCGTAAAGCCCCTACGACAGGTGGTAACGGCCACTGCAGATGGTGCACTGGCGGCAACACAGCTGGAAAAATATGTACGAAAAATGCAGGAAAAAACAGGCATTCATCCCAAAATGCCCACGCCTCAGAGAACGCAGGAGGAAACTTTCGACAGCCAAATGCAGCAGCAACTGGAAACGTTGTTTGCACGGATGGAAGAGCCGCTGCTGCTGAAACTGTATCTGGACGAGCGACCTGTTTCTCAGGAACTGGAGCAATTCCTGACCCCACTGGTGGACATGACGGAAAAGCTGCAAATGCAGGTCGCTCAAGCCGGTGACTCCGATGGGACAACACCTTGCGTTCGGGTGTGCAGGACCGACGGAAAGGAAACGGGGCTTGCCTTTCACGGAGTTCCCAGCGGCCATGAGTTTACGTCGTTCGTGTTGGGATTATACAACGCATCGGGGGCAGGACAGCCCATGGACAGTCAAATTGCAAACCGTATTGCGCAAATCAAAACAAAGGCGGATATCAAGATATTGGTGACACTTTCCTGCAATCAATGTCCGGAACTGGTGAAAGCGGCTCAACAGATCGCGGCGAAAAATCCAAATGTGACGGCGGAGATTTTCGATATTCGACACTTTGAACAGTTGCGCCAACGCTACAACGTGATGAGCGTGCCCTGCATGGTCATCAACGATGAGAAAGTTGTGTTCGGCCGAAAAAGTATCGAACAAATTTTGGACCTGCTGATGTGAGCTCATACCGAAAGACGGTCTTGCCTGCGCAATATGCCCCCGAAAGTGACTGACTTTCGGGGGCGATTTAAAAGCATAGTTGTCCGTAATGTGCTGATTTATCATGATAATACATGATTTTGAACACATTGAACTTAGAAAAACTTTAAAATATTGTGCGAAAATTCCCTTGAAAAAAAGAATGTTTTGTGCTATCATTACGTGCAGTGCGTAGCCGACAGGCGTAAGTCCAACTTCAGGACTTACGCCTGTTTTTTGCATTTAGGAGGTATTATGGAAAATTTAAAAGAAAATAAGATGGCCACTCAGCCCATCAAGTCACTGTTTTGGAAAATGGGTTTGCCGATGATTATTTCCATGGTGTTGCAGGCACTGTATAACGTGGTAGACAGTATTTTTGTGGCCAATATGGAGGGCACGGGGGCGCTGGCAAATGAAGCGCTGACCATTGCGTTTCCCGTGCAGATCATGATCATTGCCATCGGTGTGGGAACCGGCGTGGGACTAAATGCGCTGTTGTCACGGAGCCTGGGGGAGGGCGATCGGGAAAAGGTAAATGCGGTGGCGGGAAACGGCATTTTCCTTGGACTGGTGATTTATGCGGTTTTTCTGCTGTTTGGCCTGTTTGGTGCTAAAGGATTTATCGGATTGTTTACCGATGACAGACAGGTGGCGGAAATGGGCACGGAGTATTTGCAAATTTGTACCTGTTTTTCCCTGGGTTCCATTGGGTATACCATTTATGAACGCTTTTTGCAGGCAACAGGCAAGACGGTTTGTTCTACCATTGCTCAGATTTCCGGTGCAGTGGCAAACATCGTGCTGGACTATGTGTTTATTTTCCCTTTGGATATGGGCGTATCGGGTGCGGCCTGGGCAACCATCATCGGACAGTTTATTTCTCTGTTCGTGGCTATGGCGTTCCACTACCTGACCAACAAGGAGATCAACGGAAACCCCAAATACATTCGTCCCAGTGGACAAATCATTAAAGGTGTTTATAAGATCGGCGCTTCGGCGGCGCTGATGCAGGCGTTGCTTTCTGTGATGATGGCAGGTGTCAACGGAATTTTGGGCACCGCCAATGTGGACTCGGTGGTGCTGGTGGGTTCCTTCGGAATTTATTACAAAATTCAGCAGGTGGCACTGTTTTCCGCTTTTGGCCTGTCCAACACGATCATTACGATCCTTTCCTTCAACTACGGAATGTGGGATAGAAAAAGAGCTACGGAATGCGTAAAATACGGCATCATGGACACCTTGATCACAACATTTGTGCTCACCGTTCTGTTTGAACTGATCGCGCGGCCTCTGTCCGGCCTGTTTGCCCTGTCGGGAGGCGCATCGGCGGTGCTGGTGGATGTTTGCACTGCGGCCACCAGAATTGCAAGCATCGGATATGTTTTTATGGGCTTTACAGTGGCGGTGCAGGGCGTTTTGCAGGCGCTGGGGTATGCGGGAAAGCCGCTTGTACTGTCATTCCTGCGGCTTGTGGTGTTCGTGTTTCCCGTTGCATATCTGTTCACGCTGTCTGAAAATGTCCTGGATCTGGTGTGGTGGACTTTCCCAATTGCCGAGGTGTTGACCTGTATTTTTGCGGTGGTTTTCCTGAAACAGGCCGTAAAAGACAAAATCGAAAAGCTGGAAGCATGAAACTCCGGCGGCTTTTGCCGCCGGAGTTTCATTATGCAAAAATATTAAATCCAAGAATGACGATTCCGAGAACCACCAGGATGATGCCTGTAGCACGGTTGAGGGTTTTTGCGCTGGCTTTGTTTGCAAAACGGGCGGCAACTCTGGCCCAGACCAATGTGAACAGCATACACAGGGCGAGGACGGTCCAGTCCGGTGCTCCGCCGATGGCAAAGTGGCTCAACGAACCGGTCAGTGCGGTGAATGTCATAATAAATACGCTGGTACCCACAGCGGTTTTCAGCTCGTAACCGAGAACGGTGGTCAAGATCAACAGCATCATCATGCCGCCGCCGGCACCGATGAAACCGCAGACAAATCCGATGAGGATGCCACAGGTGATGGATTGAATGATCCGCTTCTTGGTGCTGACCTGTCCCATGGCCTCTTTGGTGGTCATCACGGGACGCACGATAAACTTAATGCCCAAAAGCAGGGTCATAAAGGTGGAAAAACCACCCATCGTCGTGCTGGGCACCAGACTGGATACCCAACTGCCTACGGCGGTGAAGACCAGAACGGTGGCCATCATGACCAGACCGTTTTTAATGTCCAGGTTCTTGTTTTTGCCGTAAGTATATGCGCTGACGGCACTGGCCAACACATCGGAAGCCAGTGCGATGCCAACGGCCATGTATGGATCCATGCCCAAAAAGGTAATGAGCATAGGAGAGATAACTGCGGCGGCGCTCATGCCGGCAAAGCCGGTGCCAAGTCCGGCACCCATACCGGCAAAAAAGCAGACCGCAATGGTAATCAGTAGTTCTGTCATTTTTATTCCTCCAGATTTTCGATGTTTTGGCGCACTTTTTCGCCCAGTTGCCGCCATAAAGCCAGTTCGTCATCGGTCAATCCCTGGGTCAGCAATTTGCCCAATGCCATTTGTGCCTCTTTTCCGGCGAGAGCTGCGGCGATGGCCGCTTCCGTCAGCTTTAAGTGGATGGTGCGGCGGTCGTTTTCATCTGCCTGTTTACGCAGATATCCCCGTTGCTCCAATGCGGACACGGAAATGGAAACATGGCTTTTGGCGATGCCGCGGCAGGATACGATGTCGGTGGCTCGGTCCAGATGGGGATTGTTATACAGAAACAACAGCACATCCAGTTCGTTCCTGGTCAGTGCCCACTGCTTGCACACAGGATCGAGCAAGCGGCCGTAATTTTTCTGCAATTTTTGCAGATTGTCAAAGTAATGCAAAAATTCACCCCATTTCGATAGTTCAATTTTGAACTACCTGAGTATACCACGGAGGAGAAAAGGTGTCAATGAACAGTTTGTAAACTTTTAGTTTGCGGCAGAACGGCCATTGCCCGTTTGTCGACAGCTTTTGTGCTTGACAAATGTGAAACTTATCCAGTATAATGAAAAAGTATTTCGGCTCTGGGAACGGAGCAAACTTTTGAACATAATTACGATGGAGGCAAAACATGAAGAAGAGATTACTTGCATGGTTTCTGCTGGTAGCCATGGTACTGACAGCCTGTGTTGGCTGTGCAGGCACCCAGGAGAATAGCACGGGCGACGATCTGACCACCGGCGGTCAGGCAGAATATCCCGAGATCCCTGCGGCAGAGGAACCCTCTATCCAGATCCACTATAAGCGCAACGACGGCGCTTACGATACATGGGGTTTCTGGATTTGGGAACAGGGCGGCGAAGGCGCCGTGTATTCCATGAACTATGAAGATGAGTTCGGTGGCGTGGCCGTGTATCCGCTGAGCCAGTTCGGCTCTAACGTGCTGACCAAGGGCATCGGCATCATTCCCCGTATGCTGGACAGCTGGACCAAGGACTGCGACAGCGACAGACTGCTGTCTTTCAAAAATCTGGTCATGGATGATAATAACTATTACCACATCTACCTGACACAAGGAGACGAGGCGATTTATATGGACGAAAATTTGACTGTTGCACCGGCCATCACTCTGGCAAAGTTCAGCGATATGAACCGCGTGGTAGCACTGACCAACGCACCCATCAAGCACATTGCCCTGTATGAAAACGGTGTGAAGATCGCTGAAAACGATATTGAAGACAAGGACGGCGGCCGCTGCGATTTCCCCGATGGCAAGGAAGTTGATTTCGGCAGCACCTATGAGATCGAGGTCACCTTCAGCGAGGACGGCGCCGTTGTTAAGAGCGCTGTGGCACTGAGCGGCCTGTATTCTACCGATGCGTTCAACGATGCTTACTACTACGATGGTGAGCTGGGCGCGATCTACACCAAGGAGTCTACCACCTTTAAAGTTTGGTCTCCTGTTTCTTCTTCCATTGTGCTGAAGGTTTACAAAGAGGGTAGCGATAACGGCAACGGCCCCATCAAGACAGTTGAAATGACCAAGGGTGAAAAGGGTGTCTTCAGCACCACGCTGGAGGGCGACTATGCCGGAAAGTATTATACTTATACCGTCACCAACGCACAGTATCCCGATGGAATCGAGATCGTTGACCCCTATGCCAAGAGTGCAGGCATGAGCGGCGTTCGCGGCCAGATCGTTGATTTCGATGCCACAGATCCCGAGGGCTGGGAAAATGTCAGCCCCATCGCCTATGACCGCAAGGAACTGGTGGTCTGGGAGACCCATGTGGCAGATGTGACTTCTTCCAAGACCTGGGAGGGCACGGAGCTGTACCGCAAGACATTCCTGGGCATGATCGAAGAGGGTACCACCTATACTGAAAACGGCGTTACCGTCACCACCGGTTTTGACCACATCAAGGAACTGGGTATCAATGCCATTCAGCTGATTCCCATTTTCGACCAGGCCAATAACGAAGGCTCTCCCACGTTCAACTGGGGCTACAATCCTCTGAACTACAATGTTCTGGAAGGTAGCTATTCCACCAACCCCAGAGACGGCTATACCCGTATCACCGAGTTCAAGCAGCTGGTGCAGGCGTACAATGCCGAGGGCATCAACGTGATCATGGACGTTGTTTATAACCACGTCAACTCCGCTACCGGCTCCAACTTTGACGTTCTGATGCCTGGCTACTACTTCCGCTATAACAACAACGGTACCCTGTCCAACGGTTCCGGTTGTGGCAACGAAATGGCCAGCGAGAACAAGATGGCTCGCAAGTTTATCATTGATTCCGTCTGCTTCTGGGCAGAGGAGTACAATCTGGGCGGCTTCCGTTTCGACCTGATGGGTCTGCATGACATTGAGACCATGAACGAGGTCGCAAAGGCACTGCAGCAGATCAATCCCAATATCGTCATCTACGGTGAGCCCTGGACCGGCGGCACTTCCACGCTGCCCAGCGACCAGCAGTCCGTTCAGGTCAATGCCAATAAGCTCAATGGTGTCGGCCAGTTCAACGATCAGATGCGTGATGCGCTGATCAAGGGCGGCATGAACAGCTCCGCCTCTAAGGGTTGGGTCACCAATACCGCAAATGTTTCTTCCGGCGATATGAATAAGATCCTGGCCGGTCTGAAGGGCATTACCCTCAACGACAATGCCACCATTTCCGACCCCAATCGTACGCTCAACTACGTGACTTGTCACGATAACTACACCCTTTATGACCGTATCAAGGCCGCGGGCATTACCGATGAGCAGACCATTGAGAAGATGGCCCTGCTGTCCAATGCGGTGGTTCTGACTTCCAACGGCACCACGTTCATGCTGGCCGGCGAAGAATTCCTGCGCACCAAGGGTGGCGACCACAACTCCTACGCCAGCTCTTATGAAGTCAACGAGCTGAACTATGCGCTGAAGATCCAGCATCAGGACCTGTTCGAGGCTTACAAGACTCTGATCAAGTTCAAGATCGAGACCGGCAGCCTGCATCTGGAGAAGGACGAAATGTCTGCTTATACCGCAACGAGCCTGGCCGGTGGCTCCGTCATTGAAATTACCTTCCATGACGAGCAGACCGACCGTGACTACAAGATCATCCACGCCAATGGCACTGTGAAGGACTACACTGCTGACTTCGCAGGATACACTTTGGTTCTGGATACCATCGGCGGTACCACTCTGTCCGGCGCTACTGCGATCCAGCAGTTCCAGACCATCATTGCATATAAGTGAGCAATAAAGAAAAACCAGGGCGCGTTGCGAAATCAACGCGCCCTGTTCTTATATGGAAAACACTATTTTCGGCAGGAATGGCGATATTCGGAGGGGGAAAGCTGGGTCATGGACTTGAAAGCAACGGTAAATTTGCTTTGGGTCTCATAACCGACCTGGGCCGCAATATCGCCGATGGAAAGTTCCGTATCGGCCAGCAATTCCATGGCTTTTTTGACCCGATATTCTTTCAGGTAGGTGGCAATGGGCAGCCCGTAGGCTTGGCGAAATTCACGTTTGAGGGTGGAGCTGTCCATATAAAACCGGCGGGCAAGGGACTCAATGGTATGTCGCTGGCTCAAATCGGCGGTGAGCAGCCGGTGAACGGCCTGAATTTGCGAAGATCGGACGGCAGGTGAAGGCTTGTCATCGGGGCAGACAACGTGGTTCAGCTGCTCCATAAAATGGTGCAGCAGTTCCGCAGTGGCAGATCCGGCGGCACGATAATAGACCTCTTTTCCGGCACGGCGACTGATGATCAGACCACTGGCTTTCAGCTGCTTCAAATGGTGGGAAAGTGCAGGACTGCTCATCTCCATCATGGCTGCCAGGTTGACGACACACTCCTCGCAGTGACACAATATCCAAAAAAGTTGTAGACGACTGCTGTCGCCCAGGAGCCGAAACAGGTCCGCTACGGCGCAGAAATCCTGGTCATCGGGCAGGTGAGAAAGAATTTCAGCAGTATTGCTGTGATGGTCATGGGGCAGGGAAGCGGCACTCATATGAATTCCTCCTTTTTCTCTATCATAACACGCATTTGAAAAAGATGCAAGATTTTGTTCCAATCGGATGTAGTTTTGTCCCAAATAGAAATCTTCAATTTAGAGTGATTGACATGGGAAATCTTCTTGCTATAATGAATTTATCATTAAATAAATGCTTAATCGAAAAGGAGACAAGGCTATGATCGAAAAATATAATGTAGAAGTGGATTGCGCTAATTGCGCTGCCAAAATGGAGAACGCCTGTCGGAATATCCAGGGTGTGAAAGGGCTGTCCATCAATTTCATGATGCAGAAAATGACTGTGGAATTTGAAGACGGAGCGGATATTTCTAAACTGCTTTGCCAAATTGAGAAAACCTGTCGAAAAGTGGATCGGGATTTTGAACTGAAACGCTGAGGTGGAGCGTATGAACAGAAAACAGAAGCGTACTTTACTGCGGATCATTTTGTCGGCAATGCTGCTGGTGCTACTGGCGTTTGTTCCGGCCACGGGATGGGTGAAATTTGCCCTGTATATGATTCCCTATATGCTCATCGGCTATGATGTTCTTTGGGAAGCGGCCTGCGGAATATGGAACAGACAGCTGTTTGACGAGAATTTCCTCATGGCGGTGGCAACGGTTGGTGCCATCGTGTTGGCCGTCACCCAAACGGGGGACTATCTGGAGGCCATCGCGGTGATGCTGTTTTACCAGATCGGCGAGCTGTTCCAGAGCTATGCGGTGGGGAAAAGTCGCCGCAGTATCACCGGACTGATGGATATCCGGCCGGACAGCGCCAATATCGAGGTGGATGGCAGACTGCAATCTGTGGCACCTGAAACGGTGGAGATCGGCAGCATTATCATCGTCCGTCCTGGCGAAAAAATTCCGCTGGACGGTGTCGTGATCGAGGGAAGCTCCAGCTTGAATACCTGCGCACTGACCGGTGAGAGCGTGCCCAGAGATGTGGAAGTGGGAGACGAAGTGATCAGCGGCTGTATCAACATGGTAGGGCTGTTAAAAGTGAAAACCACCAAAACGTTTGGGCAATCCACCGTTTCCAAAGTTCTGGATCTTGTGGAAAATGCCGGCGCCCGTAAGTCCAGACAGGAAAATTTCATCTCCCGTTTTGCCAGAATTTATACGCCGGCGGTTTGTTACAGCGCTCTGGCGCTGGCGGTATTGCCTCCGGTGTTGCGCTTGACGATTTGGAGCGCCGACCCTCAGTGGAATCTGTGGATCTACCGTGCCCTGAACTTTTTGGTCATCAGCTGTCCCTGTGCGCTGGTTTTAAGCGTTCCGCTGACTTTCTTTGCAGGATTGGGCGGCGCCGGTCGGACGGGCATTCTGGTGAAAGGCTCCAATTATCTGGAGATGCTTTCACGGGTGGATACTGTGGTATTTGATAAGACCGGAACCCTGACCCAGGGCGTATTCCAGGTGACGGATATTTGCAGAAATACGGTTCCTGCGGAGCAGCTGATCGAGTATGCGGCACTGGCAGAATGCGATTCTTCCCATCCCATCGCCGGCGGATTGCGGATGGCTTACGGCAAGGAAGCGGATCGTAGCCGAGTCACTGACATTCGTGAAATGAGCGGCGGTGGCGTTCTGGCCACGGTGGATGGTCGTTCTGTGGCGGTGGGAAATGCCAGGCTGATGGAAAGCATAAACATCACCTGCCCGAAAGCCGATGAAGTCGGCACGATCGTCCATGTGGCGGTGAATGGCGATTATTGGGGGCAGATCTTGATCTCCGATGTGGAAAAAGCTACAGCCCAATCGGCCATTGCGGCGCTGAAAAAGGCAGGAATCAAAAAAATTGTCATGCTCACCGGCGACAATGAAGCTGCGGCGGCGCAGACAGCCACCGCATTGGGCATAGACCGATACTATAGCCGCCTGCTGCCAGGGGATAAGGTGGAAAAGGTGGAACAGATACTGGCTGAGGGCGGCAAAGTGGCCTTTGTGGGAGACGGGATCAATGATGCGCCGGTGCTCACCCGTGCGGATGTGGGAATTGCCATGGGTGCCATGGGATCGGATGCGGCCATTGAGGCGGCGGATGTGGTGCTGATGGATGATGATCCCGAAAAAATAGCAAAGGCCATAGGACTGTCGCACCGTGTACTGCGGATCGTGCACCAGAATATCGTGTTTGCGTTGGCGGTGAAGCTGATTTGCCTTGTGCTCAGTGCGCTGGGGATGGCCAATATGTGGATGGCGATTTTTGCCGATGTGGGTGTGATGGTGCTGGCGGTGCTCAACGGCATCCGTGCCATGAAAACAAAGTAATAAAATGGGCATAAACGCGGAGCAGGACCCTGCTCCGCGTTTTCCGTGTCACAGAGGACGGACACTGTTGCGAAAAAATATAAAAAGATGCACCGCTTGTGCGGTGCATCCGAAAAATCAGGAGAACAGGGGACGTAGGGCATCGGCCAACTCGTTTTTTTGCTCTTCGGCTTCGGCAAGGTCTTTGCCGAGGGTGGTAAAATACGCTTTGATCTTAGGCTCTGTGCCGGAAGGACGGATCACGACCGTGGCACCGTTGACCAATTTATACACCAGTATGTTGGCGGCGGGCAGACCGGTCTGCTCCGGTTTTGCGTAGTCGATGACCTGCTCCACGTCAATACCGGCAATGGCGGCAGGTGCATGCTCACGCAGGAAGGACATGATCTCTGCCATCTTGTCCATGCCGTCCAGTCCAGGGAATTCAAAGGACTCCACCTTGTTCAGATAACGGCCGTACTGGGCATAAATGGCTTCCAGACGTTCCTTGATGGAGGAACCGATGGAGCGGTAATAGGCCGCCATTTCGCAGATCAGCATAGAAGCGACTACTGCATCTTTGTCACGAACGTAGGGACCGGCCAGATAGCCGTAGCTTTCCTCAAAACCGAAGATGAATCGTTCAACTTCACCGGCATTTTCCAGACGGGCGATTTGATCGCCGATCCACTTGAAACCTGTCAATACGTTGCGCAGTTCCACACCATAGTGCGCGGCCACGGCATCTGCCAGCGGTGTAGAAACAAGGGACTTGACGGCCACGGCGTTTTTCGGCATGGTGCCGTTTTCCATACGACCGGTGCAGATATAATCCAGCAGCAAAACGCCTACTTCGTTGCCGGAGACCAGCTCGTAGGTGCCATCGGGGCAACGGATGGCGATACCGACACGGTCGGCATCGGGGTCGGTGGCCAGCATCAGATCAGCACCGGAGGCCTTAGCCAGTTCCAGTCCCAGATGAAGAGCCTCGTAAATCTCGGGGTTCGGATAAGGACAGGTGGGGAAGTTTCCGTCGGGATTTTCCTGCTCGGGCACAACGGTGATGTCCGTAATGCCGATGTCACTGAGGATCCGCTTGACGGGGACCAGACCGGAACCGTTCAAAGGAGAGTAGACCAGTTTCAGACCGGCGCTTCGGCACAGATCGGGACGGACCTGACAGGCTTTGATGGCACTGTACAGCGCTTCCTTGCAATCCTCGTCGACGTATTGAATGAGACCCTGTTCCAGGGCAGTGCCAAAATCCATGGTTTTGGCACCGGTCAGAATGTCGGTATCCTGAATTTGAGCATAAACTACAGCAGCGGCTTCATCGGTCATCTGACAGCCGTCGGGACCGTAGGCTTTATAGCCGTTATATTTGGCAGGATTGTGGGATGCAGTGATCATGATACCGGCGTTGGCGGCGTAATAACGGGTGGCAAAACTCAGCGCCGGCACGGGCATCAGGGCATCGTAGATGCGGACACGGATCCCGTTAGCGGCCAGCACGCAGGCGGCCTCCCTGGCAAACAGGTCGCTTTTGATACGGCTATCATAGGAGATGGCGACCAGCTGATTGCCGCCCTGGGTCTTCACCCAGTTTGCCAGGCCCTGGGTAGCCTGGCGGACCACATAAATGTTCATGCGGTTAGAACCGGCACCCAGTACACCGCGCAAACCGGCGGTACCGAACTTCAGCGCCACGGCAAAACGGTCTTTGATTTGATCTTCATTTCCTGCAATGGCGGACAGTTCCTCGGCAAGATCTCCGTCTTCCAGAGGAAAGTTGCGCCAGCGTTCATATTCGTTCATGTACATACGGATGCACCTTCCTTATTCGTTTTCCGTCAGGGGGTGAGCGGCGATGTATTCGTCCAGAAGCGTGGCGGCCAGCAGCACCATCCGGCTACAGGGACGGGCGGCATAGTATTCGGCGGTTCTGGGGGTAGGGGCAGGGTCGGAGGGAGGGTTGTCCAGAAGCTCCCGACAGATAATGCTTCCGGCGCTCTCTTTGAATTTGGCGCAAAGTGCCTGCACATCGGCATACACTGCCATCTGCTTTTCGGGATTGGGATGGTCATAGCCGTAAAGTGTGCCCAAAACAAAGCACATACCGCTGACGGCACCGCAAACCTCACGCTGGCGGCCAAAGCCACCGCCAAAGGGGGAAACCATTTTTGCAGCCTGACCAGCATCCAGACCGGTGACATCGCAAAAAGCCACTGCCACTGCCTGGGCACAGTTGTAACCCGATACAAATGCCTCTGCGGCAATGAGACCGTGATCCATATAAATCAGCTCCTTTAATATGATTTGATTTTATTATAACATTGCTACGCCGGAAAGTACAGAAAATTTCTTGCTTCTTTTGAAAAAATCTGTTATGCTGATAAAAAAGGAGGCGAGTCGATGAAAATAATGGTCAGCGCCTGTTTATTAGGCGAAAATTGCAAGTATAACGGTGGAAATAATCTGGATGAAAAGGTGATCGCCTTTTTGCACGGACATGAGATCGTGGCCGTGTGCCCCGAGAGATTGGCTGGTCTGGGGGTGCCGAGAGTGCCCATGGAGATCGTTGACGGTGTGCTCGTGAATAGGGACGGTGTGGTCATAGACGAACCGATCCGCAATGCCGTGGCGCAGATCCTGGCGGAAAATCGGGATGTGGAACTGGCAGTTCTGAAATCCAGAAGTCCCACCTGCGGTGTGAAGCAGGTTTACGATGGCACCTTTTCCGGCCGATTGATCGATGGCTCCGGAACGCTGGCCCAGGCGCTGAAAGCCGCCGGTATTACGGCTGTTGACAATGAGGATATTTAAAAAACAGGGCGATCAAGCCCTGTTTTCGTCATATTGGGGGAGATGCACGATGGTTGGTGTGTGTTTCAACGCCGGAATGAGGGTGCTTTGCACATCGGCAACGGATAGCCGAAGAGAGGAGGTGTTGATACAGGGGTGAAAACCAATGTAGGCATCGGCAAGAATGTCCTCATCGATCAGTAGTTTCACATTTCCGTTTAAATCGTTCATCAGCCCGAGAATGCTCAGAGAACCTGGGGTGATGTCCAGAAACTGCTCCATGAATTTTCCATCGGCAAAGCTGAGGCGAGAAGAACCGATTTGAGCGGAAAGGTCCTTGGTTTTGAAAGGTTTGGCTGCCGGCATCAGCAGCAGATAAAAATCCGTACACTGACGGTTGCACAGTAGCAGATTTTTACAGATGGGACCGCCCAACACGGTGTCGATGGCGGCGCAGATCTCCATGGTGTCCGCCGGCCGGTGGTCGACTCGTTCGTAGGACAATCCCAGACTGTCCAGCAGATCGTAGCAACGAATTTCTTTTTCAAGTCGGCCTGCGCAGGACAGGGGCCGTCCGTGTTCCAAATGCATGGTTTCCTCCTTATTTGGCACGCAGTTCCCAGAACGCCACCGCACTGGCTGCGGCCACATTCAGAGAATCTACGCCGTGGTACATAGGTATTTTTACGGTAAAATCGCAGGAAGCGATGGTGTCGTTGGTCAGACCGTCTCCCTCGGAACCCATCAAAATGGCCAGCTTTTCTTCCTGCTGCAATTTGGGGTCGTCTACGGCGTAGGAATCGTCCCGCAATGCCATGGAAACGGTCTTGAAGCCAAGCTTATTCAGCCGCTCCATGCCAGGATGGGGCCATTGGCCGATATCATCGCCGATGAATGTCCAGGGAATTTGGAAAACGGTGCCCATGCTGACTCGGGCGGCACGGCGATACAGGGGATCGGAACAGCCAGGGGTCAGCAATACCGCATCCATGCCCAGCGCTGTGGCGGAACGGAAGATGGCACCCACATTGGTGGGATTTTGGACATTTTCCAGCACGACCACCCGACGGGCGTTTTCGCAGACCTGCTCTACAGTGGGCAGTGACGGGCGGCGCATGGCACACAACACCCCACGGGTTAAATGGTAACCGGTCAGACCGCACAGCAGGTCTTCATCGGCGGTGAAAACCGGAATTTCGGGGCAACGTGCGATGATTTCGGCGGCGGAGCCGTCAATATCTTTACGCTCCATCAGCAGGGAGACGGGCAGATATCCGGCATCCAGTGCCCGATGAATGACTTTGGGGCTTTCCGCAATAAACATTCCTTTTGCCGGTTCAAAGCGATTGAGAAGCTGTGCCTCTGTCAGCCTGGCAAAAACATCCAATTCCGGAGCGGAAAAATCGGTAATTTCGATAACATTGACCATGGGTAGCACCTTTCCACATTTCGATGGAGATATTTTATCAAATATTGGTCGAAATGTCTATTGAAATTTTGTCAAAACATGGTAGAATAAGAGTGGTTTGTAAAAGCCCCCCCAACTATAGAAAAAGGAGTAAATAATATGAAGAAGTTCCTAGCAATCTTGTTGGTCGTGGCGATGCTGTGCAGTTTTGCCGCTTGCGGCATGACGGAAACCACGGGCGCAGGGGAATCCAACGCACCCGAGACCACTGCACCGGACACCACAAGTCCTGAAACAACCGCTCCTGTACAGGATGAGACGACTGCCCCTGTGGAAGACAATACCACCGGTCCCGAGCCCACCGAGCCCAGTGCCGATCCTACTGAGCCCAGTGTTGATCCCACTGAGCCCGACGTAGAGCCCACTGAGCCCAGCGTAGATCCCACCGAGCCCGAGCCTACCGATCCTTCTTCCAATCTGCCCGAGTTCGATACCACAGTGACCATCGAACAGCTGCTGGCACTGCCTTTGGCTGACGGCGAGACCACTTCCGGCCGCTACTACGTCCGTGTCACCGTTTCTTCCGTGACCAATGCTGAGTACGGCGCCATGATCGTTGCCGACGAAACCGGCTCCATCAGCGTTTACGGCTCCTACGGTGCAGACGGCGTTAATCGCTACAACACCCTGGAGGACAAGCCTGTAAAGGGCGACGAAGTGTTGCTGTACGTGAACGTGAAGAAGTTCAACGGCAACTTGGAGATCAACAGCGCATGGATCAAGGAAGTGACACACAGCACTGTTGATGTCGGCGATTACATTGAAATGACCATCGAAGAGGCTCGTAATGCCGAGATCGGCGCCCTTGTCAAGGTGACAGGCGTTGTTGCTCGCATTACCTATGCCAACGGCATGAAGCCCAGCGGCGCCCTCATCGTGGACGGCACAAATTCCATTTACATCTATGACGGTGACCTGGCCGGCCGTGTTTCCATCGGCAACAGAATCACTGTCGGCGCATCCAAGACCATGTGGGTCCTGGATACCGAGCAGACCAACGCCAACAAGTTCGGCTACAAGGGCTGTAACCAGCTCGACAACGCCTGGCTGGTTGAAAACGACAACGGAAACCATGAGTTTGATACCTCCTGGATCACCGAGTCTACCGTGAAGGAAATCGTGGACAATCCCGTGTCCGAGGATATCACTACCACCATTTTCAAGGTCACTGCTCTGGTTAAGCGTGAGGATGGCAACGGCTTTATCAATTACTACATCGATGATCTGGACGGAACCACCGGTTCCTACACCTATACCCAGTGCAACGGCAATGACTTCAGCTGGCTGGACGAGTTCGACGGCAAGATCTGCACCGTTTACCTGTGCCCCCTGAACTGCAAGTCTACTGCTTCCGGCTGTGCATACCGCTTCCTGCCCGTGGCAGTGAAGGACGAGGGCTTTGTGTTCGACACCCAGAACGCTGCGGAATTTGCTGTAAAGTACTTCGGTGTTGACCAGTTCCAGACAAACTACGGCGGAAACCCTGCGCTGAAGCTGGTGACCTCCGTTAGTTCCGAACTGCTGAACTTTGAAAATGCTACTCTGAGCTACACTTCCTCTGATCCCAGCGTGATCTCCATTGACGGAGATGTGATGAATTGCCTGAAATCCGGTACCGCTGTGATCACCATCACCGGTAGCTATGGCGGTGTCAGCTACAGCGAGACTGTGGAGATCACCGTTAAGATCGCCGAACAGATCGATGCCGGCACCGTTCAGGATGCCGTTGCTGCAGAATTGGAGGAGTATGTTACCATCCGTGGTATCGTGGCTTCCTCCCTGGTCAACAAGGATGGCTTCTACCTCATCGATGAGACCGGCGTGATCGCTGTCCTGACCGATAAGGAGACTCTGGCTACTCTGAAGCTGGGCTATGAGGTCGTTATCGGCGGCACCCGTGCCTTCGACGGTAAGAAGGAAGACTCTACATGGTGCACTACCTGCGTTAAAAACGCCGAGGTCCTGGCAAACTACTACGGTGAGCATGAGTACAGCACCAATACTTTCATCTATGACAAGACTCTGGCTGACTTTGCAGCACTGGATGTCAACGTAGACCACACTACCGAGGTTTATGTGGTCAAGGCAACCATCACGTTCGTTAACAACTATTACTACACCCGTTACGATCTGGTCGATGGAGATACGAGTGTTGTTCTGTACTGCGCCAGTGGCAATCAGTACAACTTCCTGAAGCCCTATATCGGTCAGGAAGTTACTCTGGAGCTGGTGCCCTGTAACTGGAGCAGTAAGGGTAGCTATCCTGGCTGTGTCCTGTCCATCACCACTGTTGATGGCACCAAGATCGTCAATAACTGCAACTTTGGCTAATATCTACGATCCCCACCGCTATGCGGTGGGGATTTTCTATGTCTTTAGGGTTGCAAAAATCCATACTCCATGCTATAATATATTAGTTTGAGATAATACGGGAGGGATTTTGTGACAAAATTACTGCTGCGATTATTTGTAAAAAATCATTCTGAGCCCGACCAATGCCGTGGCGCAGTCGGAAAGCTTTCGGGCATTGTGGGTATCATCTGCAACCTGCTGCTGTTTTTGTTCAAATTGGCGGTGGGCATGATTTCCGGCGCCGTGTCCGTGACGGCCGATGCAATGAACAACCTGTCCGATGCTACCAGCGCCGTGGTGACACTTGTGGGCTTTAAGCTGGCGGAAAAACCGGCGGATGCGGACCACCCCTATGGCCATGCCCGATATGAATACCTGTCCGGCTTGGCAGTGGCCGGCCTGATCGTGGTCATCGGCTTTGAATTGGCAAAATCCTCAGTTGAAAAGATCATTGATCCGACACAGGTGCTGTTCAGCGTACCCGTGTGCATCGTGCTGGGCGCGTCCATCCTGCTGAAATTGTGGCTGGGAATGTTTAACCGATACCTGGGAAAATACGTTAATTCCACTGCACTGCTGGCAACAGCGGCGGATAGCCGCAATGATGTGATCTCCACATCGGCGGTGCTGGCGGCCGGCATTTTGGGAACAGCGTTCGGCTGGAAAGTCGATGGCTGGATCGGTCTGGCGGTGGCAGTCTTTATCCTCTACAGCGGTGCCATGCTGGCCAAAGAGACCATCAGCCCCCTGTTGGGCGAAAATGCCAGCCCCGAATTGCGTGAAGAAATCGCCACTTTGATTGGCGAAACGCCGGAAGTGCTGGGCTATCACGATCTGATGGTCCATGACTATGGCCCTGGCCAGCGATTTGCCAGCATTCATGTGGAAATGGACCAGAAAGCGGACCCGCTCCTTTGCCATGAATTGATCGACAACCTGGAACGGGCCTGCCTGGAGAAGATGAATGTTCACCTGATTATTCATTATGACCCTGTGGTAACGGGAGATGCGGAAATGGACCGTATTCGTCAGGTGGTGCAGCAGCTGCTATGGCGGCAGGATGAAAGAATCGGCATCCATGATTTTCGGATGGTCCGTGGGCAGGAACACAGTAATTTGATTTTTGACGTGGAATTGCCGCCGGATCGGATGCAGGATCAGCATCGCATTCAGCAACAGCTGGATCGTGATCTGGCACAACAGGAAACAGGAAAATATTATACAGTTATCACATTTGATATGGGGACCTGAAAAAGGTGTTTAAGGAGAGAGATATGGAATCTTTTGTATTAAAAGGAACGATTTGCTACAGTAAAAATTTGACACAGCTGGAAATTTACCCGAATGGCTATGCAGTTTGTGTGGACGGAGTGTCAAAGGGCGTATTTGCACAGTTGCCTCGGGAATATGCAGCATTGCCACTGCTGGACTATGGCGATGCGCTGGTCATCCCTGGTCTGGTGGACCTGCACATCCATGCACCTCAGTATACCTTTCGGGGCACCGGCATGGATCTGGAGCTGATGGATTGGCTCCAAACACAGGCGTTCCCCGAGGAAACTCGTTTTGCCGATGAAAATTATGCGAAGAAGGCCTATGAGATTTTTGCACGGCAGATGAAAAACAGTGCAACCACCCGCGCGGTGGTGTTTGGCACCCGTCATACACCGGCAACGGAAATTCTGATGGAAGAGCTGGAGAAAGCCGGTATTGTCAGCTATGTGGGCAAGGTCAATATGGACCAGAACGGCCCCGACAGCCTGATCGAAGAAAGCGCAGCAGCTTCTGCGGCGGCCACGGTGCAGTGGCTGGAGGAAACGGCGGGAAAATTTGCCCATACCAAGCCAATTTTGACCCCCAGATTTATTCCCAGCTGTTCTCGTGGATTGCTGGAAAAGCTCCAAACGATCCGCAAAGACTATGATTTGCCGGTTCAGTCCCATTTGTCGGAAAATCCAGGGGAAATCGGTTTCGTGAAGGAGCTGTTCCCCGAGGAACCTACTTATGGCCATTGCTATGACCGGTACGGCATGATGAACGAGCGCACCATTATGGCGCATTGTGTCTATTCTTCCGAAGCGGAAGTGAAACTTTTAAAAGACAGCGGTGCATTTGTTGCCCACTGTCCGGCATCGAATACCGACCTGTCTTCGGGCATTGCGCCGATCCGCAAATATTTGGAGGGCGGCTTACACGTGGGCCTTGGCAGCGATGTGGCCGGCGGCCATACCGAGTCCATTTTCCATGCGATGGCCGATGCCATTCAAGTGTCTAAACTCTACTGGCGGCTGGTGGATGACCGTTGCAAGGCGCTCTGTTTTGAAGAAGCGTTTTATCTGGCAACGCTGGGCGGCGGCGCATTCTTTGGCAAGGTTGGCTCTTTTGAAGAGGGCTACGCTTTCGATGCCCTGGTGCTCAACGAGGAGGGGCTGCCTCACTGGAGCGAGTTCAATCCCAAACAGCGGCTGGAACGATTTGCCTATCTGGAGCAGGGAAGAGCATCCCTGCAGGCCAAGTTTGTGGACGGCAGAAAACTGTTCTGAAAATAATAAAGCGCAGCGGTTTTCCGCTGCGCTTTGAATATTTAGTCGGTCATCAGTTGTTGCTTGTTGAACTGCAGGGTATACAGGTCATAATAACGGCCGTGCTGTGCCAGCAACTGCTGGTGATTGCCCTGCTCAACGATTTGACCGTGAGACAGGAGAATGATGTTATCGGAATGCTGAATGGTGGAGAGACGGTGGGCAACGATCAGCATGGTGCCGATGTTTTTCATCTTTTCCAGAGAGTCCTGAATGAGAACTTCCGTCTCTGTGTCGATATTGGCGGTGGCTTCGTCCAAAATCATAACACTGGGCTTGTGGATAATGGTTCGGGCGAAGCTCAGCAACTGTCGCTGACCGGCAGAGAAGTTGTTGCCCCGTTCACGGACAGGCTCGTCCAGACCTTTTTCAAGACGCTTGATGAACGTATCTGCGTTGACATAGCGACAGGCTTCCATTACCTCTTCGTCGGAAACACCGTCCATCCGCAGGAGGATGTTGCTCCGAATGTCGCCGGCGAACAGGAAAACATCCTGCAACATTTGACCGAAGTGGCGGCGGAGGGAGGAGATCTTGATTTTTCGGATGTCAATGCCGTCAATCAGGATTTGACCCTTTTGAATGTCATAATTGCGGCAGATCAGGCTTAAAATAGTGGTTTTACCGGAACCGGTAGAGCCGACAAAAGCAACGGTCTGTTTGGGCAACACATGGAAAGACACGCCTTTGAGGACCCATTCATCGCTCTTGTAGGCGAACCAGACGTCTCTAAATTCGATTTCGCCTTTGATCTCGTCCAGTTCGATGGCATCGGGCTCATCCACCACCTCGGGCTCCATATCGATGATGGTGAAGATCTTTTCAGCCGAGGCGAAGGATTGCTCCAGCATATCAAACTGCTCTGCCAGGGCCTGGATGGGGTTGAAGAAACGGGAGATATACATATAGAAGGCGACCACGGTTTTTGCCGTGATGACCGTGCCGAGGAAACCCGTGTCCTGAATGTAGCCTTTGCAGGCAAAGTAGAACAGGAACAGATTGGAGCTGACATAGAGCATATACACCATGGGTCGGAAAATGCCGAAAACGTACATCCGACTCATTTTGGCTTTTTGCATTTTGCTGCTGCGTTCGCGGAAAGCGGCATTTTTTTGCTCCTCCCGATTGAAGATCTGGGTGATTTTCATACCGGACAGGTTTTCCGACAGAAATGTGTTCAGATCGGTTCGGGTATTGGTGACTTGGCGGTGGACGTGACGGGAGAATTTCTGGAAAATCAGGGTGAAGATGACCAAAAACGGCACAAAGCAGAGCACCATCAAGGTCAACGCCCAGTTCAGCACCAGCATGGCACCCAACACACCCACAATGACCATGGTGTTTTTCACCAGCGTGACCAGAATGTTGGTAAAAAGGTAGCTGATGGAGTTGGGGTCGTTGCTGACTCTTGTGACCAGCTTGCCGACGGGAATGTGGTTGAGCTGCTCGTGGGAGAGCTGTTCGATGTGGGTAAAGGTATCCAGCCGGATCTGGGACAGGATCTTCTGGCCGATCTTTTGCAAAATCAATGCCTGGAAATAGGTGCAGATCATGCTCACTATCAGAATGCTGGCATACACGCCTACGTATACAAACAGCGTTTGCAGACCGAAACCCTCTTCGGCACCGATCATGTCCTCAATTTCGGAGATCAACAGGGGAGAGACGACATCGTAGACGATGGAAAAGATCATGATGAGGAAGACCAGAATGAAGTCCCTGGAATGGGGCTTGGCATAGTGGAGCAGGCGACGGATGAGTTCGCCGTCTTCCATGTGCCGATCACCGTGATCGGTCTTGAGCCGATTTTTCATCGCCAGATAGGCAATGCAGAAAATGATGGTGAATGCGCCGATGATGGCGCCGCAGATGATCAGAGGCAGATATTCACGCATGATCTTCACCTCCCTCTTCTTCCAGTTTTTGCAGGTCGACCATTTTGCGGTAGGCCTCGTTAGTTTCGTACAGATGGGAATGGGTGCCGTAGGCTACCAACTTGCCCTCGTCCATGAACAGGATCTTGTCCATCTTCTCAATGGTGGAAATTCGGTGGGCGATCAGGATGGTGGTCTTGCCCTGACGGGTTTGGCGCAGATTGCGCAGAATGGTGGTTTCGGTTTTGGTGTCCACAGCGGAAACGCTGTCGTCTAAAATCAGAATGGGCGCATCTTTCATCAGGGCTCGTGCGATGGAAATGCGCTGCTTCTGACCGCCGGAAACGGTGACACCACGTTCGCCCAGTACAGTGCCGTAACCCAGCTGGAATTCGGAAATGTTGCTATGGATATCGGCCATTTGGGCGGCCTTGATGACGGAACTGTGAGCCAATTCGTTCACGCCGAAACCGATGTTGTTTTCGATGGTGTCGGAGAACAGGAAATTATCCTGTGGTACATAGGCACAGCCGTCACGGACGGAGCGGATGGTAATGCTGTTGACATCATGACCGTCGATAAATACGGTGCCGTCAGGCACGTTGTAAATTCGCAGGATCAGATCGACCAGCGTGGTCTTACCGCAGCCGGTTTTGCCCACAAGGCCCACATTTTCGCCGGCGTGGATGGTGAAAGATACATTTTCCAGGGCGTTGAATTCGCCATCGGGATACCGGAAGCTCAAATCACGGAACTCAATGTTACCCTTGATATTATCAAGTGCAACGGCATCGTCCCGATCTTTGACATCAATGGGAGCGTCCAAAAGCTCGCTGATGCGTTTCAAGGAAGCTTTGCCGCGGGAGTGCATATCGATCAGTTCGGAGACGGCCATGATGGGCCATACCACGGCGTTGAAATAGCCGATGAATTCCATCAGCTGACCGGCGTTGAAGCTGCCTTTGTAGACCAGATATCCGCCGTAACCCAAGATCACGCAGATAACGCTTTCTACGAAACTGGTGACAAGAATGCGCATCAGAACACTGGTTTTGGTGTAGTCGATATTGGCATCCTCGTTCTCTTCGTTCAGCTTTTTAAAGGCCAGAAGCTCTTTCGTTTCTTTTACAAAGGCCTTGATCACGGCGATACCGGAAAAACTTTCCTGGGAGAAATCGGAAAGCTGGGAGAAACATTCCTGGCGTTTATCCCATTTTTTGGTCATCACGGAGCCTACCACGGAGGCGCTGGCAAACAGGAGTGCCATGGGGATCATGGAAAGAACAGTCAAAATATGGTCCATCTCCCACATTTTTGCGATGGCCATAGAGCCGAGAATGATGGCATCGAAGAATTGCATAAAGCCCCAACCGTAACATTCCTGAACGGTGTCCAGATCGTTGGTGTACAAGCTCATCAGATCGCCGACTTTATTCACCTGGTAGTATTCACGGCTGAGCTTTTCGGAATGAGCGAACATTTTGCCCCGCAGGTCGTTTTCCATTTTGGTGGCGGCGCCGAAAATACAGACACGCCATGCAAAACGTCCGAAAACAATGGCAACGATCACCCATGTCATGGGCAGACAAATCTCATCCAGCAGAAAATCCATATCGAAGACCCGTTCTACTCCGTCGACCACGACGACACCGTTGTTCAGGCCGTTGATCACCATCTGGTACAGGTTCGGGATCAGCAGCTGCAAATAGTCCACGGCGAACAAGGCCGCCAGACCTGCCAGTAGCAAAAATCCGTAGCGCAGATAGTATCGGTTGATGTGTTTTCCAAAAACCATTCTTTTTCATTTCTCCTTTTCTAAGCATTGATGTTATTTTATCATGGTTACAAATCAGTTGCAATATCCAAAATTAAGAATTTATTCATAAATTTGTAGAAAAAATGAATAAGATTGGAGGATTTTACAAGAAAAGGTGATAGTAATTGTGCAAAAAGCCAAAATGAGTTTGTCAGGGGCGGTTTTTTGTATGTCCATCGGTGACGGACGGCGCAAAACTTGCCATTCTTTCCCTTGCCAACGGCGGCCGGATGTTGTATAATCTAAACAAAGATTGGAGGGAAGATCATGAAAGAGATTTTGGCCTATGCCATCGATCATAAAATTTTGACAAAATTGACCCTGAGCAAACCGGCGGATCAGTCGGTGATCCGCACCACGGGAAGACTGGTGGAAATAAAGGGAAAGCTTTTTCTGGCGTTGACGGATTTTACCGCGGACGGCAAGGCGATACAGCGCAATTTACCGGCAGAACGGGCGGCTCGGGAGGTGGCGGAGTGGATTCCCAGCGCTTACGGTGCCATGAACATCCAAACGGGAGATGGCAACTGCGAAGTCAAGGTGTCGAAAAAAGGAAAAATCACCGTGATCGATCGTATAAAACGGCAACAGCAGGCACAGCTGACTCTGGCCCATGACCAACGCAAAAAATACATCCTGTCCGATGAGGAACCGGTGGATTTTCTGGTGGAGTTGGGGGTACAGGATGAAGACGGTCGGATTTTTGACAAGAAGCGCTCCAAATTCCGACAGATCAATCGTTTCCTTGAAATCGTGGCGGATGTGGAAAATGCCGTTGTGGGAGGAAAGGAAGAACTGTATATTCTGGACTTGTGCTGCGGAAAAAGTTACCTGAGCTTTGCGATTTATTACTATTTCACCCGTATCCGCGGTCTGAAAGTGGTCATGGACTGTGTGGACCTGAAAACCGATGTGATCGAATTCTGCGACAGTGTTGCAAAAAAGCTGAATTATCAGGGCCTGCATTTCATGGCAGGGGATATCCGAACTTTTGAAGTGCGCCGCACGCCGGACCTGACCGTGTCCCTCCATGCCTGCGACATTGCCACCGATATCGTGCTGGCCAAGGGAATCGACTCCGGCTCACGGGTGATTTTATCTACGCCTTGCTGTCACCATGAGATGATGCATCAGCTGGAACCCCAGAGCAAGCCCACGGATTTCCTGCTGGAACACTCCATCCTGAAGCAGAAATTTGCGGATGCGGCCACGGATGCGTTGCGCTGCAAAGTGTTGCAGATCAAGGGCTATGATGTCAGTGCCATGGAACTGATCGATCCCGAGGAAACGCCGAAAAATGTGCTCATTCGAGGCATTCGGCTAAAAAACTGCGATCAGCAGCCCCAGGAGCAGATACAGCAGTATCGGCAGATATGCCGGATGCTGGGGGTGCAGCCCTATCTGGGGCAATGGTACAAGTTGCTGTAACAAATACGAAATAATTGTGCAAAATGACGACTTCGGCTTAAAAAATAAAGTCGGAGTCGTGAAATTTGCAGATAAAAAGCCGCTTATTCATTGACAAATGTGTTTTTTCTTGGTAAACTAGATAGGGATATTGATATATGCGTTGCCCCGAGGGGTACGGGAAACTTTTCAAAGGATGGTAATGAATGATGGGATTTTTGAAGAAGTTATTTGCGAAACCTGTGGATGAACTGTGTGCGCCTGTGGCAGGCAAGGCTGTGCCTGTGACTGAAGTGCCCGATCCTACTTTTGCAGAAGAAATGCTGGGTAAAGGCGTTGCGATCCAGCCTTCCGAGGGCAAGGTCTATGCTCCTTGCGATGCTACGGTGGATATGATGTTTACCACCGGTCATGCGGTGAGCCTGATTGCTGACTGCGGCGCGGAGATCCTGATCCATGTGGGCCTGGAAACCGTCAGCCTGGAGGGCAAGCATTTTACTGTTCGTGCAAATAACGGCGATAAGGTCAAAAAGGGCGATCTGCTCATTGAATTTGATCTAGAAGCCATTAAGGCCGCCGGCTTCAATACTATCACCCCTATGGTGGTGTGCAACAGCGGCGATTATGCCACATTTAATACCAATGTGAACAAGCCCGTCACCAATGCGGACGTGGTCATCGAACTGGCTAAATAAGGAGCGTTTTATGTATCAGGGAAAGGGATTGCCGGTTTTCTCCGGCGTAGCCATCGGTAACGCGGTGGTTTACCGCAAATCCGAGCGCAATCTTCCTGTTTCCAGCGGCGATCCGGCTCTGGAACAGGCAAAATTCGATGCTGCCCGTGAAACAGCCCGTCAGCAGTTGTCGGAACTTTATGAAAAGGCAAAAGTTGAGATCGGTGAGGAGCAGGCCGCTATCATCGAAGTGCAAATGCTGATGGTGGACGATCTGGATTATCTGGATGCGGTTTCTGCCGCCATTGCAGACGGCGCCGCCGCCGCTCTTGCGGCACTGGACTGCGGCGAGGAATTTGCCCAGGTTTTTGCGGCGATGGATGATGAGTATATGAATGCCCGCTCTGCGGACATTCGGGATATGTCCCACCGCATTTATGATATCCTTTGCGGAAACACCGGTTTCCGGCTGCAGGAGGGTTCATTCCTGCTGGTGGCGGAGGATCTTGCTCCCAGCGAGACCATTCAGCTGCCCAGAGAGCGGATCCTGGCATTTGTGACCCGTCAGGGATCTTCGTCCAGCCATACGGCGATTTTGGCACGCACATTGAACATTCCCTCTCTTGTGCAGTCGGACATTCCCTTGGATGTGGCCGAGAATTGCAAGGTTTTGGCAGTGGACGGTTTCACCGGAACATGGTATGCCGACCCCGACGAACAGACCATGCAGATGCTGCTGAACAAACAGGCCGCCGCGGCGGATGCGAGAGCGGCGCTGGAGGCGTTCCGTGGGAAAGAAAGCGTGACGAAGAGCGGCAAAAAGGTCCTGCTGTGCGCCAATATCGGCAATCCCGAAGATGCGGAAGCCGCCGTGAAAGCCGATGCAGAGGGCGTTGGTCTGATGAGAAGTGAGTTCCTCTATCTGGGACGGGATAGCTTGCCCACGGAAGAGGAGCTGT
Organism: uncultured Oscillospiraceae bacterium; assembly: GCA_964628315.1. GTDB lineage: Bacteria > Bacillota > Clostridia > Oscillospirales > Oscillospiraceae > Faecousia. The sequence goes on along the minus strand of CAZVMK010000005.1, from coordinate 2,366 downwards.
TTGAAGCTTATAAAAAAGTTGCCGTGACCATGGGCGATCGTCCGGTGGTCATCCGTACCCTTGACATCGGTGCGGATAAGCAGGTGAGTTATCTTGGCTTGGAGCAGGAGGAAAATCCGGCGTTGGGCCTGCGTGGCTTGCGCATTTGCCTGACCAGAGAGGAAATCTTCCGTCCCCAGTTGCGTGCCATTTATCGTGCCAGTGCATTCGGTAATCTGAGTGTCATGTTCCCCATGGTGGCATCCCTGTGGGAGCTGAAAGCGGCCAAGGCTCTTTGCTTCCGTATTCGCAAGGAATTGCAGGCCGAGGGCGTTGAAACGAAGGAAGTGCCCATCGGCGTGATGGTGGAAACACCGGCCGCGGCTGTGATGGCACATGAACTGGCCAAGGAAGCGGCATTTTTCAGTGTCGGAACCAACGATTTGACCCAGTATACCCTGGCAGTCGACCGCCAGAACGCCAAGCTGGATAAGTTCTATGACCCCTATCATCCGGCGTTGATGGCATTGCTTGCCCATATTGCAAAGGCCGCCAATGATAACGGCATTTGGGCCGGCATTTGCGGCGAATTGGGTGCTGACACCAAGATGACGGAAACATTCCTGAAAATGGGATATACCGAGCTGAGCATGGCTGCCGGCCGTGTGCTGGAAGTGCGCAAGCTCGTCAGTGAAAGTGAGGTTTGATTATGAAAGAATTTACCCATGTGATCGCCGACCCTCTGGGTCTGCACGCCCGTCCGGCCGGTATGCTGGTGAAAGCCTGCGCAGGCTATGCATCCACCGTGACCATCACCGCCCCCACCGGCAAGGCGGATGCCAAGCGGCTGATGGCCGTCATGCGTCTGGCCGCCAAGCAGGGCATGGAGCTGACCGTTTCCGTGGAAGGTGCGGACGAGGAAAAGGCAGCTGCCGAGTTGGAGGCTTTCCTGAAAGCCAATCTGTAATTTTTTGTCAAATAAAGCAGAAAAGGGATATCCCTTTTTACTGTTTCAGAATGAAACAGTAATGCTTTTTTGAATTTCCCTTATATTCGTGGCCGTTGTGGGCCAGCGGTCAAAAAATACAAGGGTAGAGAATTTTAAGGAGGATATTTTTGTATGATGAAAAAACTGCAAAAGCTGGGTAGCGCTCTGATGCTGCCTGTTGCTGCGTTGCCCGTCTGTGGTATCCTGATGGGTCTGGGCTATGCCTTTGCTCCCGCTGCTATGGGCGCTGCCGGTGCTACTTCCGGCTTCGCTTACTCTCTGGGTCTGTTCCTGATCAAGGCCGGCGGTGCTTTGATCGATAACATGGCTATTCTGTTCGCCATCGGCGTTGCCGTCGGTCTGGCTAAGGAAAACAACGGCACTGCCGGCCTGGCAGGTCTGGTTTCCTGGCTGATGATCACCACTCTGGTGGGTGCTACCGGTTCCATCATTCCCAGCCTGGCTGAGGACGAGACCTGGGCACTGGCTTACACCAAAATCGCCAACCCCTTCACCGGCATCCTGGCCGGTATCATCGGTGGCCTGTGCTACAACAAGTTTAAGGACACCAAGCTGCCCGACGTTCTGGCATTCTTCTCCGGCAAGCGCTCTGTCGCTATCGTGACCGGTGGCGTTTCCATCGTCGTGTCTGCTATCCTGATGTTCGTGTGGCCTGCTATCTTCAGCGGTCTGGTCGCTGTTGGTAACTTCGTTGCTGACCTGGGCTACTGGGGTGCCGGTATCTACGCATTCCTGAACCGTCTGCTGATCCCCTTCGGCCTGCACCACGCTCTGAACAACGTGTTCTGGTTCGACACCATCGGCATGGGCGACCTGTCCGCTTACTGGAGCGGCCTGGTCGAGGGTGGCACGCTGAACGGCTCCACCATCGACTGGTCTGTCGGTATGTACATGGCTGGCTTCTTCCCCTGCATGATGTTCGGCATCATGGGCGCTGCTGTTGCTATGATCGTCACCGCTAAGGACAACAAGCGCAAGGCTACCATCGGTATCATTGGTTCCGCTGCTGTCTGTGCTCTGCTGTGCGGCGTTACCGAGCCCTTCGAGTTCGCATTCATGTTCCTGGCATTCCCCCTGTACATCGTGTACGCACTGCTGTACGGTATCTTCACCACCATCACCGTCGCTCTGGGCTTCCGCGCTGGCTTCTGCTTCTCCGCTGGCCTGACCGACCTGATCTTCTCCGCTTCCCTGCCCGCAGCTGCCAAGACCTGGCTGATCCTGCCTCTGGGCGCTGCTGCATTCGTGGTGTTCTTCCTGGTGTTCTACTTTGCTATCAAGAAGTTCAATCTGAAGACCCCCGGCCGTGAAGATGACAATGAAGACGAGCTGAAGATCGAGCTGGCTAACAATGACTACACCGCTATGGCTGAGATCA
>CAZVMK010000004.1:0-38502 GCA_964628315.1 uncultured Oscillospiraceae bacterium | reverse complement strand
CTGATGGATTATAAAAATAGTCACTTCCAAGAATATGATGCGATGGATTCGTTTGTTCTATCGTGGTGATAGGTCGAACGCCGAAGACCAATATCCTTTGCAGCCGTTGAACAAAAATAGAGGTGCAGGCATGCCCTGCACCTCTGTTTTTTACGTAAAATCAGATTGTTGAATTAGGAGTATATTCGTGCTAACCTGCCATAAAATACATGATTTTGTATTATTTTCCAGAAAAAACTTGACATCCTATATATATATATATATAATAAGTATGTCGAGTTATACACTTTTTTAATTCGACTGGAGGAGGTGGAAATGTGGACCTGCAGGGAAACAAAAGACGCCTATGCACAACGGTTGCTTTGCTGCTCGTTTGTGCGTTGGTGTTAGCCTCTGCAAGCTATGCCTGGCTTTCCATGTCACAAAGCCCTGAAATTGTAGGAGTTGACATCAATATAGGGTCGAACGGAAGCCTTGAAATTGCCTTGTTAACGACGGATACATACATTGATCCTAACCTGATTCGTACAGGCATTGGTGACTCTGCGGTAGTTCAAGATGCTGTGATTTCAAATCTGACATGGGGTAATGTGCTGGACTTGAGTGACGCAAGCTATGGACTGCACAATATTTCGCTTATGCCGGCGCGTTTGAATATCGCATCGGGAGAAGACGGGAAGACCGTTATCGGTGGAAGCATACTTTCTATCCCGTCATTTGGCTTGGATGGACGCATAGATAACATTAAAGCTGATACGATCACCGCGGTCTACCAAAAAGATGAATTCCGCTATTATAGCGATGAGCAGAATTACGGCGTAAGAGCAATTGGGACGACTTCCCACGTAACTGCACAACAGAGTGCGCTCGCCGGCTCAAGGACATTGCTCCGCTCTTACACCGCGGCGGCAATCAGTGCTACAGAGTCGACATGGGTCGCAAACGGCAGCGCTATGATCGATATTTTGGTTAAAAGATACGCCACAAACTCAGATTCTTTTGATGATTCTCATGTTGCAGTGCTACGTGATACAGCGATGCGAATGTTAGGTGTTTTGGGCTATTTGGACTCCGGATTGCGGCAAGGAATCATTGGATTGGCTGCTTCGGAATTGAGTGACGAGGAAACATTTCGTTCTGTACAGAAAATCGTTGAGGATACAGCCGTTCCGTTACCAACGATTTTGCAGAGTGTTTCCATTCAAGTTCCATCCGATATATCTTCCTGGGTGACCACTGTAGAACAGGAACGAACAAATCTGAAGAAGGTGATCAGCGACTGTGATTCACTGTCGGGTGGAAGCTATCGTTGGGGTCAGATTTCAAGTATAATGCAGAATATAATTGATTCCGATAAGTGCTACTTGGGAAATGAAAAAATCACTTCTTCTAATCTGATCGGTCAGATATCAGGCGATATGCAACTGACGCTGGCACCCGATGCCGGAATTATGGCAACGATTGCAGATTTTGTCGGTAATTATAGCGTTGAGATCGCCTATATGCAAACAAGTGCAGTAACTGTGAAAACAGCATCTGCCACCGCAGAGCCATATCTGGAACAAATCCTGGATATGCTGGAGAGCCGTGAGGCAGCTGGCGATTCCATGAGCAGGGAAGCGGTGCTTTCTGATATTTATGGCTACGTGATCGACATGGCGTTCCGGTGCAATACAGACACGGAGTTGCTACTTCAGACTGATAAAGCAGATAGGAAAAACGGTGATACGACTACAACGGGCGATGGAAGCTATATGCGTTTTCAATCAGATGGCCTAAGTGAGGAACAGATGATTTATTTGATGGATGCCATTCGAATTGGCTTCATCGACAATCGAAATGAGTTGCAGGCTGTCGGAAAATTGAGTACTCACGCATACCAAAAGACGGAAGACGGAATTTCGGCGCCTGTTTACCTATATAACTATGTGGTCAGTCAGGATGGAAGTATTTCCGTGGGAGAACGTATTGAGGAAGACAGGGCGATTATGAAACTGTCTGCCGACAGCCCGACAGTGCTGTCAATCGTTGTCTGGTTGGATGGCGACCACGTAGATAATGCGATGGTTGGACATATTTCTAAGAGTATGACCGGTATATTGAATTTACAGTTTGCAAGTAGCGCATTGCTCAAACCGTCGGATATACCGGTGTCGAATTAAAAATAATACATATTTAAATATATAAATATGGAGGAAAGAAAAATGGCAAGATTAAAAATGTATCAAAAAAGCCAAAAGCCGAATGCCGGAGAGGAGAATACTCTAAAGCATTTGAAAAGCAGACTCATGTCTGCAATGTCGATGTTGCTGGTCGCAGCGTTATTGCTGTCCACCGTCAGCTATGCGTGGCTTACGATGTCTGTTGCTCCCGAGGTGACGGGCGTAACAACAAACATTGGATCCAATGGCAGCTTGGAAATTGCCTTGTTAACGACTGAAACTCGGCAGGACCTGAGCAAGATCAAGACGACATTTGGTAACTCTTTGGCAATGGATAATCCCAGCGCCAACAATACCTGGGGTAATATTCTGGATTTGAGCTATTCCAGTTATGGCCTCAATAATATTGCGTTGCTGCCTGCTCGACTGAATATTCAGCAAGCAAACAACAAGTTCAGCGTCGATAGTGGATTGCTTTCTGTACCGACCTATGGATTTGATGGTAGAATCGTTTCTTTGAGCAACGATACAGTTAGCGCAATCTATGGAGAAAAGGGGTTTGCTACGGTTTTAGGCCAGCAGGATTATGGCGTGCGAGCCATCGGTACTGTGGATGGCCTTACCGTCCAGTCTAGTGCGCTGGCGTTGGCAAAAAGCAATATCACCACATACACCAATGGTGCTTTGTCCGCAGTAAAGAGCACCCTTTCCACAAATGGTAGTGCTTTATTCAGCATGATTATTAAGAAAATGAATGACAGCGCTACCTATGGTGAGGATGATGTTAAAACCATCAAATCCATGATCTCCGGTCTGCAATCTGCATCCAACTACATTGATTTGGCGTTGCGGCAGGGCATGCTGGCCGTGGCTGCATCGGAAATTGCCGATGAAAAAGAGTTTGAACTGGCCAGAACCATGATTTTGGACCAAAGCAGAGAACTGAGCGATATCATTGAGGATGTAAAGGATTATGTTAAAATTCCTGATACCTTTAATGATTGGGTAGAGAAATCTGCAAGCATCAAAAATAATCTGAATTTGGCTACAACCAAATGTGATGAACTCAGCGGAGAGAGCATCAGCTGGGATGAAATTAAGGGCGCACTGAGCACATTGATTGATACGGACAGCGCATACGTCAATGGTAAAAAGATCAATGAGTGGACAAAAGAAAATTACGGTAGTCTGCTCGGCGGTGAAATTGTTGTTACATTGCCTCCTAAGTCCGGCGTGTTTGCGGATATCGCAGACTTTGCGGGCAACTATGAGGTAAATACAGACAGTGCAACTATTAAGACCGCTTCCACTGAAAGCCCTGCCTATCTGAAAGCCTTGGCTACAATGGTAAATGGATTGGATGCTGCCAGCGGTGGTAGCAATGCACAGGTGGTTCTGACTGCGATGTACGGCTATGCGCTGGATATGGCGTTCCGTTGCAATGCGGACCTGTCCGATCTGCTGCTCCAGACATCTCCCGAGCAGAGAGTATATGAGGACTCCACTGCTGCATCCACTTTGGGTGGCGGTAGCTATATGGAGTTTACGCGCAATGGCGATGAGTTGATGGACATCCTGAGATTGATCGATGCAGTGCGTGTGGCGTTTATTGACGATCAGGGCGAGGTGCTGGGAATCGCCAAACCCAATACCAGCAACCGTGAGTTTACAGAAACATCTGTGAAAGCTGCACTGTATTTGTATGATTTCACCATCGATGAAGACGGTGCCCTGAATATGGGTGAGAGAAAGCTGACCGACAATGTGATCACTGCGTTGGAGAAGAATACAGCAAAGGCAGTCACAGTTGTTGTTTGGTTGGATGGCGACATCGTTGACAATACCGTGGTTTCCGCAAATGAAACTGCCCTAAGCGGTAAGCTGAACCTCCAGTTCTCCAGCAGTGCTGACTTGGTTCCTGCAGAAAATGAGGCATTAAAGAATTTGGCAGTTACCAAAACAGAACTGCAAGAAACGATGGAGGCTGAAGAACGTTTCTATAAGTTGGGACAGGGTACCTATACAACAGCATCCTGGAGCGCCTATGCGAAGGCATATAGCAATGCACAGACATTGTTGGACAGCAGTGATGCGACTCAGTCCCAGATTTATCAGGCTTCGCGAGAATTGGCAGTTGCAAAAAGCGGACTGAAAGTTGTGTCTAAATCTACGTTAGCGGATGAGATAAATGAAATTCGTGAGCTTATGGGCGAAACGACGGATCCGGCAAGATATGTGGTGAAAATCGATGGAAAATACGTGGGTGTTGACCCCTATACATTGACTCAGCAGAGCAAAAAGATTGCGGATATTTACCGTGTCGACTATGAAAATAACCTGCGTGATGAAGGAAACGATTTGAAGACGCCGATTTATACGGATGAAAGCTGGCAAAATCTGGCAGCTGCGCTGTATGAAGCTGAGGTTGTTAATCTGGACCCCAAAGCAACCGATGAGCAAATCAATACGGCAATTACCAATTTGGCCAATGCACAAAAATCTCTGCAGTTCGCCGCGATTTTCATTCCCTATGATTATAATGATACGCTGTACTACTTTGCTGTCAGCGATGTAAAAGATACATACGGAAAGTGGTATGACAGCAATTTCAAGCGAATTGTTGCTGACGTGAAGATCTTGGAGTTGGATGCCTATGCTGAACCGGCGGATATTGCCTACCTCGATGGTAATGGGTATATTTCCGACGAACTGAAATACTATGTTCCCAGTGCTAAGCTGTACGATACTTACTATCCGTCCTTGAAAAACGATGAAATAATCGGAATCAAGTGGCTTTTGCCGGATGCGTTTGTTGAGGGTGCCAACCAGGCGAAAATTGAAAAACTGCGTTCTCTGATTGAACAGGCCGGTGAGTATTCTTGGAGCGGCAAGGACAATGACATCAACGCTGCCGAAGCCGCAATTGAAGCATACGATGAGTTGGAAAAACTCGAGAAAAAGAATGATGGCAAGGTTGAATCTGAGTATTTGAAACAGATCGAAAACGTACTCAAAGATGTCGACGGAGCAATCAGTAAATTGACTATCGGACTCCGGCAGGCTATGGATAAAAAAGCAGAAGATGATGCCCAAAAACATTTGACCTACGAACAGCGCAGTATGCTGACGGTTGGCATTAAACGCGGTAACGATGCACTTGCGGCACTGAATGATGAGATCGCTGAGTTGAAAGCAAAAAAAGCTGAACTGGAGAGTGCAGCAGACGAGACTTCTAAGATTGCAGAACAGATAAAAGATAAAGAGGATCAGAAGAAGGCTCTGGAGGAAGCAATCAAAGCAGCACAGGAAATCCTGGATAAGGACAACGAGGGTACTATTTCGCAGGATGAAGCAACCGAAAAGCTGAAAACATTGAATGAAGAGCTGAAAAAGGCCGGTCAAACCGAAGTTACTGTTGAAGAGGACGTGTTGTATTCCATTCCTGTTGGCTCTGAAATGTATGAGCTCGTCTATGAATACTATCTGCCCAAGCTATGGTTGACAGAAGAGCGCGGTGAAGCTGAGCTAAAAGCAGTCATCCTCACGCAAAATGGTGTTGTCTATACATTAAATGAGACAGTGACGATTTACTCAAAGGCAGCAGGCGTTAAGATTTCTGAGGACAGTGTCAAATTAGCCGTAGATGGACAGATTGAACTTTCAGCTGAGCTTTTCGCCAGAGAAATTGATGAAGGAGATGTTTCTAAGTTCCTTCCCGTAGAGGAAGAAATCAAAGAATATCGCTGGTCTTCTGAGGATAGAAATGTTGTCGCTGTTTCGGATATGTATTCTGCAGACTGTCAGATCGTAGCAAGAGCAATCGGCACGACTAAAATCAATCTCACTGTTGTTACAAAGCAGGGAAATACCTATACCTGTAGCATTACTGTTGTTGTAGAGTAAGCCGGTCACTCTGGCGAGATCTACAACCTAAGATAAAGTCCAGTTGGCAATCGGCTGATTGGCATGGAGCATGAAAATCCGGTTCAGTTTTCTGAACCGGATTTTTATAAATTATAGTGCCCGCAATTGGCTGGTGCTTGAAAAAGAGGGGACGATATGGTATACTTTTACAAAAGGCCTCCGCATGAGCATAGGTTCATGCGGAGGCAGGACTGTGTATATAAAATTACTTAACCAGATCCAGAATGATTTCCACACACCGATCGATACCCAGGTGGCTGCTATTCAGGCAAAGGTCATAATTCTGTGCCATGCCCCAGGTCTGGCCGGTATAGTGCTGGTAATTGATCTGACGGCGCTTATCCTTTTCGGCCAGTCGGGTTTCGGGGCTTTTTTCGCTTTCACCGTAAAGCCGGACGATACGGTCAGCTCGGAAGTCGTCATCTGCGTGGATAAACACGTGCAGGCAATCTGTGCGGTCTTTCAGAATGTAGTCGGCGTTCCGTCCGACGATGACACTGGGGCCTTCCTCCGCCAGCTGCATGATAGTGCTACACTGGATGCTCCACAGAAAATCAGCGGTGGACAGTCCGTTCATCACGCCTGGGACACCTTGGTGTGCAAAGGCATAGGACAGGCGAGATTTTCCAGGAGCGTGTTCGCCGTGTTCTTCCACAAATTTGGGCGCAAAGCCGCTTTCGAGGGCAATCTTATCTACCAACTCCTTATCATAAAAAGGAATGCCCAGTCGGTTGGCCACTTCTCTGCCGATGGTGCGACCGCCGCTGCCAAATTCACGACTGATGGTTATGATTTTCTTTTCCATGAGGAAACCTCCTTTCATTGTTCAGCCTTATTATAGCAAAATGCACAGAGGTTGTCAAACAAAAAGAGATTGTTTAATGAAAAACGACATTTCGCGACTGCATTTTTCGCAGCGATGGATTACCATATTTCAGGGTGATTTAAATGAATGACAAACAAAACCTGGCAATGAGAAAAATTTCAATGGGAATATTACTGCCCATTTTGCTGATTTGCATTGTGGTATTGATGGCACGGTCTGCCTCACAGCCACAAGGCGAACAACCCGACGAAACACAGGGGACGGATACAGGGCAACAGAATATCACGTTGAACGTGATATTTGAAAATAAAATTCAAACAATGGATTTGAACACATATTTGACGGGAGTCGTTCTGGGAGAAATGCCGGCAGAATTTGAACAGGATGCGTTGCGTGCCCAAGCCGTGGCTGCCAGGACTTACACCTTGAAACGGTGCCTTGACGGACAACGCCACGGAAAAAACACCATTTGCACAGATCCTGCCTGCTGTCAGGCTTATACGGAACCGGCCGGTTACATCACGGCCGGCGGTAGCTGGGAGGCTGTTCAACGGGTGCAACAGGCGGTGGAGGATACGACCATGGAGGTACTGACCTATGATGGCGAGCTGATCGTGGCGACCTATTTTTCCTGTGCCGGAGACCTGACTGAAGATGCTGTGGCGGTATGGGGACAGGACTATCCCTATTTACAGTCCGTACCCAGTTACGGAGAGGAAAGCGCCGACCATTACTCTGACCGAAAGACGTTTTCGGCGGAGCAATTCCAGAAAGCGCTGGGAATTCGGCTTGAGGGGAGCGTGGAGCAATGGTTTGGCCAGGTCACTTATACCAATGGCGGCGGCGTGGATACCATGTATATTTGCGGGATTCCTTACCACGGAACGACCTTGCGAACTCTGCTGGAGCTTCGTTCGACAGCCTTTACGGTCTCTGTAGAAAACGGGCAGATCATCATTCAAACTAAAGGCTTCGGTCATCGGGTGGGCATGAGCCAATATGGAGCCAATGCCATGGCGAAAAGGGGAAAGGACTATCGTCAGATCCTGACTTACTATTATACGGATGTTGAAATTGTGCAATACAATGATGAACTGGAGAATAATGAATGAAATTTTAGTTGATTTTCCCAACAGGCTGTGATATAATCAATCTCCATGTAGTATGGAAAAAGAAAGAAAGGGGGTTTCAGCATGAAACTCACATTTGATGGAAACTCTATTGAAACGACCCCCAGCACCAGCTTATTGCAACTGGTGCAGCAGTTGGGTCTAAACGGCACCTGCCTGGCAGATCGCCCACTGGCGGCGAAAATTGCCGGCGAAGTGTTTAATTTGAACTATATCCCCGTTCGGGAAAAAGATACCGCACCGGATCGCCCTTCCATGCGCCGTGCGATGGCTGCTTCCGGCGGAAATGTGCACCTGATACATTACGGTGATGCCATCGGCAAAGAGGTATACGCCCGTACTGCGCAGTATGTCGTTTTCCTGGCGTTGCATCGTCTGTGGCCCAATGCACGGGCAAAAATGAACTGCACTGTCGGCTCCGGATTGTTTATTGCGGTGTATAACTGTCCAGATTTCTCCGTGCGCAAATTGAAGTCCGAAATGCAGGCGTTGGTAGAAATGGACATTCCTCTGTGCCGCCAGCGCTTGACAACGGAGGAAGCAATCCGCCGCTATGAGCAGGCAGGTCAGACCGACAAAGCACGGCTGCTTTCCTGGCGGAAAGAGGAATTCTTCGACGAGTATATTTATGAAGACTACGGCGACTATTTCTATGGTGAACTGGCGCCTTCTACTGGGTATTTGCAGGTTTGGGACATCCAGCAGAAAGCCGGCGGCTTTATGTTTATCTATCCCGATTCTCAGGATCCCAATCAGGTGGCTGACTACAAGGAAAGCCCTAATTTCTTCGAAAGATTTTCCGAGGGTGAGCATTGGGGCTATCTGATGGACTGCCAGACTGTGGCTGATTTGAACGAATTGACGGACTCCGGAAAAATCAGGGAGCTGATCCGTGTCAACGAAGCACTCCATGAGAAAAATTATTCCAGAGTGGCAGACATGGTCTGTCAACGGGGCGCTAAGGCGGTCATGCTGGCAGGACCCAGCTCCTCCGGTAAAACGACCTCTGCTAACCGCCTGGCCACACAGCTGCGTGTTCACGGTAAAAAGCCTATTCTGATGAGCCTGGATGATTATTATCTGGATCGGGATAAGATCGAACCTGGTCCTGACGGCAAGATCGATCTGGAACACATCAATACGCTTGATACAGACCTGTTTGCGCAGCAGTTGTCTGCATTGCTCAACGGCGAAGAAGTGGAAATTCCGGTGTTCAATTTTAAGACCGGCAGACGGGAATGGCGCGGCAATAGAATGAAGATGGACAAAAACACTGTGTTCGTTATCGAGGGCCTGCACGCGCTTAATCCGATGATGTTGCCCAAGGGATTGGACAGTAATCTGGTGTTCCGCCTTTACGTCAGCCCCTTGCTGCCTTTGAATCTGGATGACCATAACCGCATTCCGACTTCCTATCTGCGCCTGTTGCGCCGTATCGTGCGTGATTACGAAAGCAGAGGTACCAGCGTGGAGCGCACGATCGGTATGTGGGACAGCGTTCGAGCAGGTGAGGAGCGCTGGATATTCCCTTATCAGGAAAATGCAGATGCAATTTTTAACAGTTCGACCCTTTATGAGTTGGCTGTGCTGAAAAAGCATATTTTCCCCTTGTTGACGGCGGTACAGCCGGAGGAAGATTGCTACGATGAAGTCCGCTCCATTGTTAAGGTGCTGAATTTTGTCAAAGAAGCGGATGTGGATGATGAAATTCCGCCCACAAGCCTGGTCCGCGAATTTATCGGCGGCAATACATTCTATCGATAAATATTTGATCCACCCGATATATTTTCGGGTGGATTTTTATATTGCCAGAGGCATAGAAAGGCCACTTGCACCGGACGGAAAAGGAGAAATGGATCTAATTTTGATTTTTTGCGACCAAATACTTGCACAAAGCGGAAAATGGTGGTATACTACACTGGAGAAAATGGGTAAGCTGAGGAAATAGAGCCATGGGTGAACCACGTTATCGTCTGGAGGGCATTGTCCATACCCGTACTGAAGAAATGGAAGATTTCGATGGCCCGCTGGACGTGATATTTTTGCTGCTGAGCAAAAATAAAATTGCAATTGAAGATGTGTCGATCACCGCTATTTTGGAGCAGTATCTTGCCTATTTGGATGAGATGAAGCGGATGGATATGGAGGTTGCCAGTGAATTTATCACCATGGCATCCCATTTAATGTTGATCAAAACAAAAATGCTGCTCTCTGCAGCCGAACAGGCAGAGGCAGAGTCGGAACTGGATCAACTGCGTCAGTCCCTGATCGAGCGCCAGAGAAAAGAAGCCATTGAGCAAATTCGACTGGCGGTAGCTTTCCTGGAGCCTCGTAACGAGGTGGGGCGGTGCCTGTTTACCAAGGAACCGGAGCCCTTGCGCCGAGAACAGGGGTATCGCTATCAACATGATCCTCAGGATCTGACCGCCGCATTGGACATTATTGCCGAACGGAGTCAGCAACGGCTCCCGCCTCCAACGGTGAATTTCAAAGGCATCGTCGGAAAAGAACCCTATTCCATCAGCAAGAAAACCGGCGAACTGATGCGCCAGCTGCTGTTGCGTGGCGTTGAAAAGTTGAAAAATCTCTTCAAAGGAAATCGAAGCCGTTCGGAGATCGTAGCAACATTTATTTCTTTGCTTGATATGTGTAAAAATAACACGGTCACGCTGGAAGACGACGTAAACGGTGAAAACCCGACGGTTCGCCTGATCAATCAACAACCGGTAGAGGAGGAGTAACAATGGAACAGACTGACTTGCAACGTGCCATTGAGGCCATCCTCTTTGCCGCCGGTGAACGGGTGGAGATCAGCAGATTGTCGGCTGCACTGCAAGCCGATCCGGCAGATGTGGCGGCGGCGGCGGATGCGTTGGCCGGCCAGCTGGCTTTTGAACGGCGTGGCATTCGCATTTTGCGGCTGGAAAAGGGATATCAGATGGTGTCCTCAGGAGAAATGGCCGATTATATCACCCAGGCTCTTGAGACACGAAAACCGCCCAAACTTTCAGCATCTCAACTGGAAGCACTGACCATCGTTGCCTATTATCAACCTGCAACGAAGGCGATGGTGGAACAAATTCGTGGTGTAGACAGTTCCTATTCCATTTCCGCACTGCTAAATAAGAAGCTCATCACGGAATCCGGCCGATTGAATGTGCCAGGAAGGCCTATCTTGTACAGGACCACTCCCGACTTCCTGCGGACTTTCGGTTTATCCGACCTGGAGGAATTGCCGCCCATCGAAAAAATCAATTTCGGCGAACCGATCCAGGAAGTCATCGAGGAACCGACGGCTGAAACGCCGCCGCAGGAGGAAAACTGATGGGTTGGTTGATCGCACTTGGAATTTTGATCGTTTTGGCGCTGTTGCCCATCGGTGTGTCGGTCAAATACAATGAAGACGGCTTTTTCCTGCGATGTTTGGTTGGATGGATACCGATTTCGATTTTGGGTGGCAAGGAAAAAGAAAAGCCGAAGAAAGAGAAAAAGCAAAAGAAAAAGAAGAAAAAAGAAAAAGCAAAGGGGTCTTCCGATAAAAAGCCGGAAAAAGAAAAAAAGGGCGGCTCTGTTACGGATTTTCTTCCTCTGGTGAAGATCGGATTGGATTTTCTGAATGCCTTTCGGCGAAAAATCCGCATTCGCCGACTGGAAATGAAACTTATCATGGCAGGGGACGACCCCTGTGATCTGGCAGTCAACTACGGTCGTGCGTGGATCGCACTGGGGAACCTGATGCCCCAGCTGGAACGGGTATTCGTCATAAAAAAACGGGATCTGGAAGTGGAGTGCGATTTTGAAGCCACCGAGACCCGTATCAAAGCCCGTGCGGATGTCGTGATAAGCGTGGGCGGACTGCTGTGGATCGTCTTAAAATACGGTCTGAAAGCACTGTTTCAATATATCAATATACTAAATCTTAGAAAAGGCGGTAGCTCCAAATGAGTAAAAATCTTCCCAATATGTTAGAAAATACCATCTCCAAAATTCGAGAAATGGTGGATGCCAACACGGTCATCGGTAATCCCATTACCACGGCTGACGGCGTGACGATCATTCCCGTATCGAAAATCAGCGTTGGTGTCGGCGGCGGCGGTTCCGATTTCGTTTCCAAAAACGCCAACAGACAGGAAAATCCTTTCGGCGGTGGTGCCGGCGGCGGTGTTAAGGTCACGCCCGTGGCATTCCTGGTGGTAAAAGAGGGAAATGTCCGTGTGCTGCCCATTCCTGCACCGGCCAATACAACTGCTGACCGCATCGTGGAGCAGGTTCCCGATGTGCTGGAAAAAATTACCGATTTCGTTGACTCCCATATCGGGAAAAAAGGCGAATAATTTGTTCGTCACTCAGCCACACTACCGCTGGGTGATCGTATGAAAAAGTTTTTTGCAGGGACGGTGGCTGCACTGGCTGCCGTCCTGTTTTTATCCGGCTCGGTGGGGGCAATTTCAGCGCAAAAAGCTATCCTGATAGATGGAATTACCGGACAGGTGCTTTATGAAAAACAGGCAGACAGCAAAAGCCTGATTGCCAGTACCACCAAGATCATGACGGCGCTGATCGTTTGCGAAGAATGCAATGTGCTGGATCTGGTGGAAATCCCACCCCAGGCCGTTGGAATTGAGGGGTCTTCTGTCTATTTGCAGGCAGGGGAGGTATTATCGGTTCAGGAACTGCTGTATGCCATGATGTTGCACTCCGGCAACGATGCGGCGACGGCGTTGGCCATCTACTGTGGCGGTAGCATTGAAGATTTTGCGGCGATGATGAATCGAAAAGCCAAACAACTGAAATTGACCGGAACCCATTTTGCCAATCCTCACGGTCTGGATGCGGCGGAGCATTATTCCACGGCAAGGGATTTGGCCACATTGGCTCGATATGCCATGAAAAATCCGATTTTCGCCCAAACGGTTTCCACCAAG
Source organism: uncultured Oscillospiraceae bacterium (assembly GCA_964628315.1). GTDB lineage: Bacteria > Bacillota > Clostridia > Oscillospirales > Oscillospiraceae > Faecousia. Next base: position 25,535 of record CAZVMK010000004.1, on the reverse strand, counting down.
ACCGTGAAAATCGGTAATCGTGTGTTGACCAATCACAACAAGCTTCTTTGGCGCGTGGATGGAGCGGAGGGAATCAAAACAGGTTATACCAGAGCTGCCGGACGTGTTCTGGTTTCCAGCGCTCAGAGACAGGGCAGAAGACTTGTGGCAGTCACCATTGAGGATGGAAACGACTGGCTGGACCATGCCACCCTTTATGAGCAGGGATTTGGGCGATATCAAATTAAAAAAATCCTTTCGGATGGTCAGATCGTGGGTAACGTGGCTGTTTTCGGAGGGGAGAAAGACTATGTGGCAGTTCGGGCGCTGGAGGATTTTTATTTTCCTCTTGCAAGCGGCGAAAAGCCAACAATTCTCCTGTCGAAAAAGGGAATGGCCTTTGCGCCGACGGTCGAGGGGGCGGATGCCGGATTCGTCTATATTTGTCTGGAGGGCAATGTGGTCGGAAAAGTAGCGGTGGAATACGCCGACACGGTGGAACGGCAGGCAGATGTCGAAAGAAAACACTTTTGACAACGCTGAATTGGAGAATGAAATGACAGAACGTTTACAAAAAATATTGTCGTCGCGAGGTGTTTCCTCCCGACGAGCAGCAGAGCAAATGATCCTTCAGGGACGTGTGACAGTCAATGGAGAAGTTGCTGTTTTGGGACAGCGTGCCGATCCTGAACTGGACTGTATTTTGCTGGATGGAAAGCCTGTCCGGACCGGTGAAAAGCCGGTGTACATCATGCTCAATAAGCCCCGTGGTTTTGTAACGACCTTATCCGATGAACAGGGCAGACGAACGGCCGCCGAATTGGTGGCCGATTGCGGAGTTCGTGTTTATCCCGTGGGAAGACTGGATCTGAGCTCGGAGGGATTGCTGCTGTTTACCAATGACGGCGCCTTTGCCAATGCCATGATGCACCCGAGGCACGAGGTCAACAAGACCTATATGGCCTGGGTCACGGGCTACACTCCGACCGCATTCGAACGATTGCAGCAGCCTGTCACCTTGGACGGATATACCGTGGGTGCTCCGAAAGTGCGCCAGTGGACCGTACAGGGCGATCAGGCAAGGCTTGAGATCACCATCCACGAGGGACGAAACCGTCAGGTGCGGCGGATGTGCAATGCCGCAGGAATGCACGTGACCAGACTGCGCCGTATCGGCGAGGGAAAACTGCGCCTTGGTGATCTCCCCGTTGGAAAATGGAGATACCTGACTGAGGAAGAAGTCGCATCGCTGAAGAAACTGGGGGCTAAAAATGACAACATTTGATGGAATTATCATCGGCGGCGGTCCGGCAGGAATGTTTGCGGCCATTACCGCCGCTAAACGGGGACAAAAGGTTCTGCTGCTGGAGCGCAATGACCGATTGGGAAAAAAGTTGCTGATTACAGGCAAAGGGCGCTGCAATGTGACAAATGATTGCACAGTGGATGAGGTTTTGAAAAATGTTCCGCGAAACAGTCGGTTCCTGTACAGTTGCATGAACAGTTTCCCTCCTGAAAAGGTCATGGATTTTTTCGCAACCGCAGGTTGCCCCCTGAAAACGGAACGTGGCAATCGGGTCTTTCCCGTATCCGATAGAAGTCAAAGCGTACTTGAGGCACTGCAAAAGCAAATGAAAGCGGCCGCAGTTACGGTAAAAAGCGGCCGCGTACAGGAAATCGTGACGGATGAAAACGGCGTTTGCGCAGTCAGAACCGAGGCGGCAACCTACAGTTGCCAATGGGCCATTCTGGCAACCGGCGGCCTGAGCTATCCTGCCACCGGCTCCACCGGCGATGGCTACGTCATGGCACAAAAACTGGGGCATACGATCGTTGAGGGGCAGGGCTCTCTGGTACCGCTGGAAACGGTGGAAGCCGATGCGACACAGATGCATGGATTATCCTTGCGAAATGTGGAAGTGAAACTGCTCGATGCCAAAGGCAAGAAGTTGTATTCCGATTTCGGTGAATTGCTTTTTACCCACTTCGGCGTTTCCGGTCCCACGGTGCTGTCGGCCAGCGCCCATCTGAAAGGGGAAAACTGCAGGCTGCTTATCGATATGAAGCCTGCGCTGGATGAGGGCAAACTGGATGCCCGTATTTTACGCGATCTGGAGCTTTATAAAAATCGCTCCATGGAAAATGCATTGACCGATCTGCTACCCCGCAGCATGATCCCCGTGATCCTGGCACGGTTGGGGATTGACCCTGCCATGCAGGCCAATTCGCTGACTCGCCAGCAAAGGCACGGACTTGTCAGTGAGTTGAAAGCTTTTCGCCTGACAATTTCGGGCAAACGCCCTGTTGCCGAGGCGATCGTTACATCCGGCGGCGTAAAAGTATCCCAAATCGACCCGAAAACAATGGAATCGAAAATCGTCCATGGGCTGTATTTCGCAGGTGAAATCATCGATTGCGATGCCTACACGGGAGGCTTTAACCTGCAAATCGCATGGGCAACGGCCTATGCGGCCGGAACAGCCGTGGCAGATAGAGAAAATCGCCATTGACAAATCGAGTGACTTGTAATAAAATACTCTAAGCGAAAGAAATACGAACGGAGGAATTACTTATGTACGAAAAACTGGTGTCCTATGCTGCCAAGCAGCTGGAGCTGGATCCTTCCGAAATCACCCCCGAATCCACTTTTGAGAGTTTGGGCATCGATTCCCTGGATATCGTTGAGATGGTTATGGATTTGGAGAGTGAGCTGGGCGTCGAGCTGGAAATGGAAGACCAGCAGATCACCACTTTCGGTGAGCTTGCCGCTTTTGTTGAAACCAAACTGAATTGATTTTAATTTGATAATCTTGTTGCGGCAATACCGGCTCGTAACAAGGTCGCACTAGTCGGGGAGATAGCGGTGCCCTATACCTGCAATCCGCTACAGCGGGGATGAATTCCCACACCCGGGCTTGTCTGTGTACTGTCTGGACTTTATAAGCAGTGTTGAGGGGACGGTCTCGCGCAACGGGAACCCGTGAACCATGTCAGGTGGGGAACCAAGCAGCATTAAGCGGATCTTTCCGTGTGCCGTGGGGTTGCCGTTTCTGAGCTGTGAGTAAGAATACCGAGTGTGCAGCTTGTTCAAATGTGGGTGTGCGATCTTGTTATGAGCCGGTTTGTTCTATCGGAATGAGCGTTATGTGTCCAATTCCGATTTTCGCAAGAGAAAACTTGGAAAAGATTTAACGGAAAGGGGAGGCTATATGTCCGCCTATCAAGCTTTATACCGGAAATATCGCCCTCAGACCTTTGATGACGTGGTGGGGCAGCTGGCAATCACACAAACGCTGAAAACACAGTTGCAAAACGGCCATTTGAGCCATGCATATTTGTTTACCGGCTCTCGGGGTACCGGCAAGACCAGCTGTGCCAAAATTTTGGCAAAGGCGGTCAACTGCTTAAATCCGCAGGATGGAAACCCCTGCAACTGCTGTGAGGCCTGTCGCGCCATTGACAGCGGTACCTGCATGGATGTGCTGGAGATCGATGCCGCATCCAACAATGGCGTTGATAACGTCCGTGATTTGCGCGACGATGCTGTTTACAGCCCCTCGCAGGTGAAAAAAAGGGTGTACATCATTGACGAAGTACACATGCTTTCTATTTCGGCATTCAATGCACTGCTGAAAATTATAGAGGAACCCCCCGAACATCTGCTTTTCATCCTGGCGACCACGGAACTGCATAAGGTGCCGGCAACCATTCTGTCGCGGTGTCAGCGGTTTTCGTTCCGCCGTATTTCTCAGGAAGATATTGCGGCCAGATTGCAGTTTGTAGCTTATCAGGAAAATATTGATTTGGATGACTCTGCCGCCCGTGTCCTTTCCCGAATGGCAGATGGGGGCATGCGTGATGCGCTGAGCCTTTTGGATCAGTGCGCTTGTGCAACGGAGGGGGAACTGTCCGCTGAACGGGTATATGCCTGCCTGGGAATTGCAGGCGAGCAGACAGCGGCCCAGATGATGGGCTATATCGCAAAACACGACACGGACAATGCGCTGAAGCTTTTTAACCGCCTCTATGCCGATGGTAAAGATTTGGCAGCTATGCTGGATGAGCTGGCTTGCCTGGCGCGGGATCTGCTGATTTTACAGACTGCGCCCCAGGCCGGATTGACCATGCTGTCCGGTGTTGCTGACGGGAAAGAGACACAGCAGCTTGCAAAACTGCTGACCGGCGGCGAACTGGTGCGGATCATGGGCCTGCTTCAGCAGACCATGGCTTCGTTCACCCGTTCTGCCAGTCGCCGCATGGATGTGGAGCTCTGTTTGCTGAATTTGTGTCGGCCGGAGCTTGCGCTGGATGCCCAGAGCCTGAATGCGCGCCTGACCCGTTTGGAAGAAACCATTCGGACAGGAAGCTTCGTTGCAACGATGCCTTCGGTTGATACTTCGGCGCCTGTGCAGCAGGATGAATTGCCGCCACCGCCGGATGATGACGATGCACCGCCCGAAATCACAGAAGCGGGGCAGAATGTTCCCATCGGCTTTTGGGCGGATCTGGTTTCTGCCATTCGTCAGGAATCAAAGTTGCCGTGCATGGGCTTTTTCTCCTGTGCAGAGGATGCACCGGTTCGAGGAGATTTGCAGGGAGATACGCTGATTTTGCACTGCAATAACAGCTTCACGTTGGGCATGATCGACAATGCCGAAATTTTCGAACTGGTCGGACGGAAAGCCAGTGCGCAGTTGGGAAAGATCGTAAATGTAAAGGCGGTGGATGCTTCTGCTGCACCGGCAAAAAATGACAAAATGAGCCAATTGCTTTCCTTTGGCAAGGCTCACAGCGATGTTATTAAAATTAAAGAATAAGATTGGAGATTATTTATTATGGCAAAAGGTGGATTTCGCGGTATGCCTGGCGGCATGAATCAGGCGGCTATGATCAAGCAGGCACAGAAGATGCAGCAGGATATGCTCCGTATGCAGGAAGAAATGGAAAATAAGACCTATGCCTCTTCTGCCGGCGGTGGTATGGTCACGGCAACGGTCAACGGCAAGCATCAGGTCGTGGGGATCGAGATCAAGCCCGAGGCAGTGGATCCTGATGACGTTGAAATGCTGCAGGATATGATCATTGCCGCAGTGAACGAAGCCATGCGCACAGCTGATACGGATGCGCAGAACAATATGGCGCAAATCACCGGCGGATTGAATCTGGGCGGCCTGTTCTAAGGAGGAAGTATGCAGTTCTTTCCAGCAGCATTGCAGGAACTGTCGGATCAGTTTGCTCGTTTGCCTGGTATAGGCGGCAAAACGGCCCAGAGATTGGCGTTCTATGTGCTTAGCCTGCCTTCGGAGGATGCACAGGCTTTTGCAGATTCCATCGTTGCGGCAAAACAGCAGGTCCACACCTGTCCCTGTTGCCAGAACCTGACGGATCAGCCTCTTTGCCCGATTTGCAGCGACGATACCCGTGATAAAAGTGTGATCTGCGTGGTGGCAGAGCCTAAGGATGTGATCGCCATGGAGCGCAGCCGAGAATTTCGTGGGAATTACCACGTGCTTCACGGTGTTATTTCGCCGCTGAACCATGTGACACAGGATGATATTAGAATTCGGGAGCTGCTTCACCGTGTTGCCTCGGGGAGTGTCAGAGAGGTCATTATGGCCACCAATCCCGATACCGAGGGAGAAGCAACGGCGATGTACATTTCACGGCTGTTGCGCCCAATGGAAGTCAAAGTTACCCGATTGGCCTATGGCGTACCCGTTGGAAGTCAACTGGAGTATGCTGACGAAGTGACCCTTTCCCGTGCGCTGGAGGGCCGACAGGAAATGTAAACAAAAATCGCAAGGCAGAGTTCTGCCTTGCATTTTTTATTCCGCTTTTGTATAATAGAGGAAAAGGAGTGGTTTGATGACTCAACGAGAGAAAATGCAGACTTCCGTTCGCGCCATGGCGCTTGGAGGTATGATGGCGGCACTGGCAGTGGTCATCATGTGCCTTGGAGGCCTGATTCCCTTTGCAACATTTGCCTGCCCGCTGATTTGCATGATGATCCTGCAGTTGGTCGCTCAAATTTGTGGCAATCGACTGGGGTGGACCTGGTATGTGGCAGTGGCACTGCTATCGCTTCTGATGGGGCCGGACAAAGAGGCTGCAGCCCTTTTCCTTTTTCTTGGATATTATCCGCTGGTGAAGCCGAAAATCGACCGGTTGCCTTTACGCTGGCTCTGGAAAGGGATTTTGTTCAATGTGGTCATCGTGCTGATGTATACGGTGCTCATCCACCTGTTTGGTATGGCGGAATTGGCATCGGAATTTCAGGAAATGGGCATGATTTTGCTGGTGATTACCCTGATTTTGGGAAATGTGACCTTTTTTATGATGGACAAGATCCTCGGTCGAAAATTCAGGAGAAAATGATGGATAAACAGTGGTTCGTTTATATCCTGCGTTGCGGTGACGGAAGCCTTTACACAGGAATCACCACGGATGTGGAGCATCGGCTGGAAGTACACCGCAGTGGAAAAGGCGCAAAATATACCAGAAGTCATTTACCGCTGGATCTGGTGTATACGGAAGAATGCAAAGATCATTCTGCTGCACTGAAACGGGAATTGGAAATCAAGGCACTGAAAAGAGAAGAAAAACTGACACTGATCGCTACAAATTGAAAGCGGCTGTCCCTTGTCGGACAGCCGCTTTTGTCATAGTTCTTCACTGATCGCCAGCAATAGGATTCCGATGATGACCACAGCAATAAAAGCGTATGTTTTCCAGCTTAGTTTTTCTTTCAGGAATACACGGGAGAGCAGCAGGGAAACAATACAAACAGAGGAGATGATGGGGGCGGCAATGACACCGTTTCCGCTCAGAGCATAGACGTAAGTAAACTGGCCGGCGGTTTCAAATACGGCGGCGGCAAGCTTATCTTTGTGCTCGGTGATGGGACCGAACTTTACTTTTTTGGCTTTCATAAAAATGAACAGTCCCAGAGCGAACAGAGCGAAGGTCAGCTCATAGCTGGTGTTTGCAACAGCTTCGATGGTTTCTTCGGTGATATCGACCAGAGGAGAGTCTGCGATATTGTCCACATCCAGATAGAAGATATCAAGGAAGCTTCCCAGAGCATCCAGGGTCGCATAAATAAAGGGCATACAGAATGCGACGATGGCCAACTTCTTGCCGTAGTGAGTCTTTCTCTGGGAGTCGCCTCTGTTTTCCAGAAAGCCAACACCCAAAACGCCGATGACGATGGCGATGATGGCAACGATGGAAAGGGGAGCAAGGGTCTCTTTCAAAATCAGAACGCAAAGCAGGCTGCAAATGGCACCGGAAGTGTTCTCAATTGGGTCAGAGATCGACTCTTCCAAAAACCGCATTCCGAAATAGGAGAATGCCATGGAAACCATGTACAACAGGGAAACGGGCAGATAATAAATCAGGTTGATGGGGTTATAGCCGATATCCTGCGTCAGCAGAGTGAAGACGGCGTGGATACCCATGACGGCGCCAACGAAAACGCAGATTTTCAGGTGAGCGTACTTTTCTTCGGGACGGGCGCCTTTTTTGTAGAACAGCTCCGCAATGCCCCACAGCAGGGTCGTTGCAATGGCAAAGAATAACCAGGACATAATTTTACCTCTCTATTCAATTTGAAATTATAAATTAATAAGTCCTGCATCCACCATTTTTTGCAGGCTCATCAAGATACCGAGTTTTGCGTGGTACCAGGTCAGGCCGCCCTGAAAATACACCGCATAGGGAGGGCGGATGGGACCGTCGGCAGACAGCTCAATGGAAGAACCCTGAACAAAGGCTCCGGCGGCCATGATGACCTGACTGTCGTAGCCTGGCATATCACCAGGTATGGGAGTGGCGAAAGAGTCCACAGGCGCAGCGGCTTGAATTCCCTTGCAAAATGCAATCATGCCTTCTTCACTGCCCAATTCCACAGCTTGAATGATGTCATGTCGGCTTTCCGTTGCATTGGGAACACAGCGGAAGCCCAGCGGCTGATAAAGGTTTGCGGCGAAAATGGCACCTTTTTCTGCACCGGCCACGACGGTGGGGGACAGGAAGAAACCTTGATAAAGAGCGGTCATCAATCCCAGGTTTGCACCGACTTCCTTGCCCAGACCAGGAGCGGAAAGCCGATAAGCGCAACGATCAACACATTCGGCAGTTCCGGCAATATAGCCGCCGATGGGAGCAAGGCCGCCACCAGGATTTTTGATGAGAGAGCCGACGGTCATATCGGCACCTACATCCGAGGGCTCAATGGTCTCAACGAATTCGCCGTAGCAGTTATCGACCATTACCAGCACATCGGGCTTGATAGATTTGCAGAATGCAATCAGCTGGCCGATCTGAGTAACGGAAAAGGTGGGGCGTGTGGCGTAACCTTTGGAGCGCTGAATAGTAATGAGCTTGGTTTTTTCGTTAATGGCGGCACGAATGCCCTCATAGTCAAAGGTGCCGTCTTCCAGCAGATCCACCTGGCGATATTTGACGCCGTATTCTGCCAGAGAGCAGGGGGAGGGACGGATTCCGATGACTTCCTGCAAGGTATCATAGGGCAGACCGACAGGGGACAGCAGCTCATCGCCAGGCAAAAGGTTTGCGCTGAGTGCCACTGTGAGCGCGTGAGTGCCGCAGGTGATCTGGGGACGGACCAGCGCTGCTTCCGTGTGGAAAACGTCGGCATAGACACGCTCCAGTGTGTCTCTGCCCATGTCGTCATAGCCATAGCCGGAAGAAGCGGCAAAACAGGCTACGGAAACATGGTTCTTCTGCAGGGCAGAAAGAACCTTTGCCTGATTGTATTCTGCAATTTTATCGATGGCGGCAAAGCGCTCTTTCAACTTTTCCAGCGTCGCTTCGCCGTAGCTGTATACGGCAGGAGAAACGCCCATACCGGCGTAAATTTGTTCCAGTTGTTCCATGTTCAATCCTCTTTTTTTACATTATTCAGAATTTTTTCGGCCAAATCATTTAAAGCCTCCGGACGGGAGATGATCAGACCGGCTTCGGTTTCACCTAAAATCAGCAAAGTGTCGCCAGGGCGTATGCCGAACATCTCACGTGCTTCTTTGGGGATAACGATCTGCCCGCGATCACCGACTTTTGCAGTGCCCAGAACCCGCCGTGCGTTGGATTTGCCTAAAATATGTTTACCACCGGCCATGGGAGACTCCTTTCACACTTTTCATACTTTTCACACTGCATGATTATAACGAAAACCGCCTCGGTTGTCAATACCGAGGCGGCAAGAATGTTAAATTTTCACAGGATTTTTTGTGCTTTTGGCCATGATTTGATTTTTCGCAGAACCAAAAGGGAGCTGATCACGTCCGTGGCGGGGAAGAAGTGACAAATGGCATGCACTGTTTTTGTGCCCTTGGAGCAAATACCGCTCAGCATACGATTGCAGGAGATGATGCCAATCACACGAATCATAAAATAGCTGACCCAGTGGGGCAGGTATAGGATGATCAACAACAGCAAAATCAGACCGCCTTCGGTAGCACCGTTTTGGGCCTGTTCCAGCATCAGGGCGCGCTGAACCAGCCAATAGACAACCTCCGCCAGAAAAAGAAGAAAATTTTCCAGGGAGAAGAGAAAATCATATTGGGCCAATTTCGCACGGGGATAGCAGTCTATGTAATGGGAAAAAGCGGTGGTAAACAGCATGGAAAGGACCATGTAAATTAAAAAGACACCAATTAAAGCAGAAACGGAGGCATCGACAAGATACAGTAGGTCAATCATTGCAAGGTACAGCAAAGGCAATATAGCGATCAGGTACGGGGACAGCTTTTTCATAAAATCACCCCTTGAGAGATTATTTGCGTGCAAAGCTGATAAATCGGGTGCCTTGGAAAGTGAGTATCCCGTGGTCCTGTTCCACCAGATAACCGTACTGGCCGTCGGGAACTTCCAGTTCCATCCGATCGCCACTGGCTACTTGGAATGTGGCAAAATATTCGGTGTGGCTGTGGTCCCCCCAGACATGGATTCGTTTGGAAACCACGGTGGCTTCAACATCCAGTTTGGGAGAATTGTCGTTTTTGCGCTCTTTTTGGGCACTTTTTACAATGGTGGAAACGAATACACCGATCACCAGGCCGAATATAATTATGAAAATAAAGGGGAATAGATCAAATAAAAAACCCATAAAGTGACCTCCTTACGATACAAATTATAATGGAAAACGCCCCAGTTGTCAATACTGGGGCGTTGGTATCAATCACGGCGACGGCCTCCGCCACCGAACAGGATCACAAGGCGGAGCAGCTGAGCCAATGCGACAGCCAAAGCGGCAACATAGGTCAGCGCGGCGGCCGTTAAGGTTTTACGGGCACCTTTTTGCTCTTCGATGGTCAACAGGTCTGCGTTGGAAATTGCCTGCATGGCACGGCGACTGGCATCAAATTCCACGGGCAGGGTGATCAGCTGGAACACCACGGACAGTCCGAAACAGGCGATACCAAGATAAACGAATGCGTAGGAAGTGCTTTCAAAATAGCTCAGCAACAGACCAAGCAAAATCAGGGGCATGGCCAGCTTCGAGCCGATGTTCGTCACGGGAATGATGGCGGCACGGAGCTTAATGGGGGCATAGTGCTGGGCATATTGCACGGCGTGGCCGGCTTCGTGGCAGGCTACACCGATGGCGGCCACGGAAGTGGAGTTGTACACATCGTCGGACAGGCGAATGACGTTATCTCTGGGGTCGTAGTGGTCAGTCAAATCGCCTCGTATGTGCTCAATGCGCACATCGGATGCGCCACCGGCAGACAGAACTCGTTGCGCAGCTTCTGCACCGGTCAGTCTGCGGGTAGAAAGTACCTGGGAATACTTCTTAAAGGTGGATTTGACATTGACACTTGCCCATAGCGCCAAAATAACGCAGGGCAGAACGAGGATGATATAGGTCCAATCAAAAAACATCTTTTAACCTCCTTATATAGCGGTAGGTTCCATGGCATCGTGAAGCGTATCGGTAATGGCATTACGGAAAATAGAATAGGCCTGGCTGTGCAGGGTCTCCAGTGCACCGGCAGAAAGGTTGACGGCAACCTTTCCCTGCATAAACAGATCCTGGTCGAAGATAAAATGGATCTCCTTGGTTTCCTGGTTGCCACGTTTGACAATTCCTGGTCCGGCGTGGATCTTTGCACGGCAACCGCCACGAATGGCCAGCTCCGCATCTACGGTGCTACGGCCGGTAGCGGTTTCCGGCAGCTGTTCATCGGCCAGAATGCCCAGATACTGGGGCTGGATCAATTCACGGAAAGCGGTGCCCTCCAGATCCAAATTCTGACGGGAAATGAAATTCAGATATCGCAGACCCACCCGTTCAAAAAAAGCAGGACGGTAGATCTTTATGAAAGCGGCCAATGGCATATCCAGTTTCTTTGCAAAATCTTCCCAGCAGGTGTAGCGATTGCAGGCAAGAGAGATAAAGGTGCTGGTCAGGTTTACACGCCAATGTCCGTCTTCAGACACGAATTGGTAGTTGTTATTAGGCTGCTGAGGTTCCAGACGGCCGTTTACTACCTTTGGAGCCGGTGTCTCCTTGCGACTGGAATAGCGGGGGAAAGCGGCACGGATGGCCTCCTGAAATTCCACCGGAACATTGGCCTCGATGGTCAGGATTTCAGGAAAGCGAAGCTGGCAAATCACCTCTCCCAGCTGATTTTTATGATAAATGCAACGGGGCTCGTTAGAAAACATGGAACATTCCTCATTTCTATAGTGTGCCTTTATTATAGCGGCATTATGAAAAAAAGGCAAGGTTTCAGGCAGTTGGGATTGTAAAATTTCCGAAAATCTTTTATAATGAGAAAAAATACTGAGTAAAATCTTTCCTTCCGGCGTGTTAAAGACAGAGAGGTGAGTCAAATGAAAGATGTCGAAACCTGCAATAGTCATATCAATATGAAAGCCCCCTGCGCATTGGAACAGGTATTCCGTATGTATGCCCAGAGCTTGATCCGATATGCTTACTCGCTGTTGGGTACTTCCGCCGCGGCGGAGGATGTGATGGAGGATACGTTTGCCGCCCTGATCGTAAAAGGAGGCACCTTCCGTTCTTCGGAGCATTTGCGCGCCTGGCTGTATAAGACCGCCCACAACCGTTCTATTGATTATCTGCGCCGCCATAAAAGGGAAGTCCCCCTGGAGGATGTGGAAAATGTGCTCCACACCTGGGACGCAGAACAGGACGTTTTCCTACGACAGCGCAACGGTCGGATCTACAGCTGTATGCAGCAACTGCCGGTGCAGTATCGGGAAGTGTTACAGCTTTCTTATTTTGACGGTTTCGATATTGAGCATATTTGCGCCATCCAGCATAAAACCACCAAGCAGGTTTATAATCTGCTGGCAAGAGCCAAAGCCTCTCTGAAAGAACTGCTCATTAAGGAGGGAATCACCCATGAAGACTTACGATGAATATATGGACAATATCCAGCGTAAAGCAAAAACGATCAAAAAACGTCGCCGTATCCGAAATTCTTCGGTGTGTACGGTGCTTGTCTTGGCGCTGGGGTTGACTTTGTTTTGGCCCAAGCGGGAACCCAGTGTGGAAAAGTATAAAAACAGCCCCTATTATCAAGCAATTCAAGGAGTAAACCATGCTACCTACAAAAAGCCGGCATACAAAAATAACTACCAATGGCTGAAAGGAAAATTGAGCAGTCTCTTCAAATCGATTTCGGACGATAAAGTCGATCAGGCGCCTAACGCCGGCGGAAGTACAGGGGGGCTATTGTATGACGGAGCAGGGGACCAATATGACGGAGTCAATTCCGAACAATCTTATGTGGAGACCACCGATAATCAGGTGGAGGGTGTGATCGAGGGCGACCTGTTTAAGCGTAGTGACAAGTATTTGTATTATCTTCGCCCACGAACGGGCCTGTTGAGTGTTTATTCCATTGAGCAGGAAGATTCTCGGGAAGTTGGTACCTTTCAATTCAGCGACTTTACCGCATATACAGCCATAGAGATGTATTTGTCTGCCGATTGCAAGACCCTGACGATTGTATTTGGTGTGTATAGCAACGGCGACTATATTATTTTAACTACACTGGATGTCAGCGATCCTGAAAACATTAGCCAAACAAATCAGGTGATGTTTGCAGGCTCCGACTACTCTGCTCGGATGATCGACAATGACCTCTTACTGACCTACCGGTATTATGTGAATGAAAGTTCCATCGATTATGAAGAACCTTCCACCTTTGTCCCTGTTTACGGAAATGGGGAAGAATTGCAACCGGTGGATGCCGATGTTATCTATTGTCCGGAAAATCCCACTTCTGCCGTGTATACAGTTGTAGTGAAACTGGATGCCGTCACATTGGAAAAACGGGACATGGCCGCCCTGTTCGGCTATTCCAATACCATCTATGTTTCCAAGGATAATATTTATCTGACCTGCTCAAGTAACAAAACGATGGAGGATGGTTTCCGGATCTCTGTCACGGAAATCACCGGTCTTTGCTATAGCGGTGAGGGTCTGAAGCGGTTGGGGACAGTCCAACTGGATGGCACGGTGCGAAATCAATATTCCATGGATGAATTTGAGGGCATTCTGCGTGTGACGACCAGCACTTCGAAATTCGATGAATTTTGGGGGCAAGATGGAATCATCACAACGCTTATCAAAACGGCGTACAACTGCAACCTATACTGCATCGATCTCGAAACCTGGGAAACGGTCGCATCGGTCATCGCTTTTGCACCGGAGGGAGAGCAGGTCGTGTCCGCCCGTTTTGACGGAATCAACGCCTATATCTGCACAGCGGAACTCAGCCGATACACAGACCCCGTCTATGCATTCGATCTTTCGGACATCAATAATATTACCTATAAGCATACTCCCGTGATCGATGGATATTCCTCCTCGCTTATAAATTTCGGCGATTATCTGCTGGGAATCGGCATAAATGAAAATCGAGAGTTGAAAGTGGAAGTCTATCGGGAAACGGAAAATGGTGTCGAACCGGTGGATGCCTTTGAAAGAGATTGCTATTTTTCAACGGAGTACAAGAGCTACTATATTGATCGGGAGAATGATTTGGTGGGAATTCCCTTGATGGATTATCAGACATGGGTGACTTCCTATGTGCTGCTGCAATTTGACGGACAGCAACTGAACGTAGTGCAGGAGATCGAAATGTCCGATTCGAGGTGGAGCGTGTCACTGCCCAATGTCCGTGCCGATATCATTGACGGATACCTGTATATTTTAGGAAACACGTTGCAGGTTGTGAAAGTCCAATAAGCGATTTTATATGGCCGGCCTTTCGGGGTCGGCCAAATTTTTTTGTTGCAGGAAGCAAAGGGGTGTGCTACAATATCCCAAAACAGAAACAGGAGGTTCCTTATGGAAGTGTTATATTGGCTGGCTGATATCCGAGTCCCGTTTTTGACGGAGCTGATGCTGCTGATCACCCGCCTGGGAGAGGAGACCGCCTTTTTGGTGGCGGCTCTGGTGGTGTACTGGTGTCTGGATAAAAATCGGGGCTATTACCTGATGGCGGTGGGATTTTGCGGTACGATCTTAAATCAGTTTTTGAAACTGTTGTGTAAGGTTTCCCGTCCCTGGGTGCTGGATCCCGATTTTAAGCCGGTGGAAGAGGCTGTTCCGGCAGCCACCGGATATTCATTCCCCAGCGGCCACAGTCAAAGCAGTGTGGGCGTTTTCGGCGGCCTGGCTGCTACGACAAAGCAAAAAACCATGCGTTGGATATTCATTGCAATCGCCGTACTGGTTCCGTTTTCCAGACTATATCTGGGCGTACATACACCGGCGGATGTGCTGGTAGGCGGCCTGAGTGCGCTGGCACTGGTGCTGGTATTTCGCTTCGTCAACGAAGGGAAACACCTGAATGCTGTTTTTTTCTTTATGGCCGGACTGTCGGTCGCATACTTGATTTTTGCGCAATTCATTGTCAATCCGACAAACATGGAGGCGGAAAACTATACCCACGGCGTACAGAATGCTTACACATTGTTGGGGGCTATTTTCGGTATGACGGTGGTCTATTTTGTTGATCGGAAATACATCCGTTTTCAGGTAGATGCCTGCTGGTGGGCGCAGATTTTGAAAGTTTTGGGCGGCGCGGCGCTGGTACTTCTGGTAAAAAGCGGACTGAAAGCGCCCCTTAATGCGCTGCTCGGCGACAGCATCGGTCGCGCTGTGCGGTATTTTGCGGTGGTTTTAGTGGCCGGATGCCTCTGGCCGCTGACTTTCCGCTGGTTCTCAAGGCTGGGAAAGAGGGAACAGGCATGATCCTTTGCGGCGTGTGTCTTTTCCTGCTGCTTTCATGCATGGCTGTTGGCGCTTATTGCTTCTTTACCGCCTGTAGCCGGCAGGAGCTGGATTTGGAGGACGATGATGCGGTAAAAGCCGGCCCCTATGGCAAATATGCAGAGGATATCATTGCGGCCCGTTGCTGGATACAGGCTCACCCCCATGAGCAGTGGACAGTCGAAAGCGGGGACGGATTGATTTTGCGCAGTGTTTTTGTGCCTGCGGAGAATGCCCGAGGGACCGTTCTACTGGCTCATGGCTATCATAGCAATTTTCTGGTGGACTTTGGCCCTGTGTTGGAATTTTATCATAGCAGAGTATTTCATCTTTTACTGCCCCATCAACGCAGTCATGGGGCAAGCGATGGAAAATACATTACCTATGGTGTGAAAGAAAGCGAAGATATGCTTTCATGGATCGAATTGCACAATGAAAAAATGGGGCAGATGCCCATTTTATGCAGTGGACTGTCCATGGGTGCATCCACCATGATGTATCTGGCCGGAATGCCACTGCCCGATAATGTGAAAGCTTTTGTGGTGGACTGTGGCTTTACTTCCCCCAAAGAAATCATTTCCTATGTGTTTCATCGCCGGACCCATTTGCCAACGTGGCCCTTTTTGTGGGCAACGAATTTGTGTGCAGTGTTTTTTGCAAAATTCCGACTGAATCAATGCCACAGCATGAACACGCTTGCAAAAAATAAGCGCCCCATTTTAATGGTACATGGTTTGGCGGATACATTCGTTCCACCGGAAATGACTCGGCGAGGGTTTTCTTCCTGTGGCGGCGACAAACGCCTGCTTCTGGTGGAAAATGCCGGCCATGGCCTGAGCTTTTGGGTGGAACGGGAACGCTATTTGGAAGAATTGGACAAAATGATTGAGAAAGTGTGCATGGATGAATTACGCAACGATTAAAAATTGTGATATTGCAAATGGTCCTGGTGTGCGTGTCAGCCTGTTCGTTTCCGGTTGCACCCACCATTGCAAGGGCTGCTTTAATGAAGTGGCCTGGGATTTTCACTATGGCGAACCCTTTACCCAGAAAACCATAGATTTGATTTTGAATATGCTGAAACCGGACTACATCAGAGGCTTGACCCTGCTGGGCGGCGAACCCTTTGAGCCTGAAAATCAGCCGGCGCTGGTGGCGTTGCTCCGTCAGGTCCGCCAAGCTTATCCCCAAAAATCTATCTGGGCTTTTTCCGGCTATCTGTTTGACCGAGATATTTGTTCAGGACGGCTGGGGGATCCGGCGGTCACGGGAGAATTTCTCAGCTATTTGGATGTGCTGGTGGATGGTCCCTTTATCGAGGAACAAAAAAATTTGAGCTTGCGTTTTCGGGGCTCATCCAATCAAAGGATCATTGATGTGCCATCCAGTCTGAAAAAAGGCGAGATTGTCCTGTGGCAGGATTGGCAGGGAGGAGAAAAAATATGAGTACGGTTCGTGTAAAAAAACTGGACCCCAAAGCAATATTGCCTACCTATGGCTCGGCAGAGGCCGCCGGCGCTGATCTATATGCCTGCCTGGAAAATCCGGTGACCATCGGAGCAGGGGAGACGGTCTTTATTCCTACCGGCCTGGCGCTGGAAGTGCCCAAAGGATATGCGGGGCTGGTTTATGCTCGTAGCAGCATGGGAGCAAAACGTGGCCTTGCACCGGCTAACAAAGTGGGCGTTATCGACAGCGACTACCGCGGAGAGATCAGAGTGGTCCTCCATAACCACGGAAAAATCGATCAAACCATCGAACCTGGTGATCGAATTGCCCAGTTTATTATTACGCCGGTTTTGACACCTGTATATGAGGAAACCGACTGTCTGTCCGATACGGACAGAGGGCTAGGCGGATTTGGTTCTACAGGAAAATAAAAATTGCCTTCGATGTAAAAATTTGTCATCGAAGGCATTTTATATGGTTGCAATTTTTGATATATTGTGTATAATGACAATATCACAATGATGAAATGAGGTTGAAACCCATGAATATGTCCACCACTGATATGCAGACTACATATCAGCAACTGATTGCGGAGTTTGAAAGCTGGAAAGCCAAAAACCTGAAGCTAAATATGGCACGTGGCAAGCCTTCCAAGGCACAGCTGGACAGTGTCAGCGGTATCCTGACTGTTTTGACCGATCCTGCCGAGTGCATTGTAGACGGCATGGATGCCCGTAACTATGGCGAACTGGGCGGTCTGCCCTGTGCAAAGGCTTACTGGGCGGATGTGCTGGGGTGTAAGGTCAGTGAGATCTTTGTCGGCGGTACTGCCAGCTTGACTTTGATGTATGATGTGATCTCTAAGGCCTATACCCACGGCCTGAAAAACAGCCTGCGCCCCTGGAGCAAAGAGGAAAAAGTCAAATTCCTGTGCCCTGCGCCTGGTTATGACCGCCATTTCCGTATCACCGAATCTTTCGGCGCAGAGCTTATCACCATTCCTATGACGGCTACAGGTCCCGATATGGATCTGGTAGAGGAATATGTGCAGGATCCTGCGGTCAAGGGTATTTGGTGCGTACCTAAGTACTCCAACCCCGAGGGCATTATTTACTCCGATGAAACCATTGCTCGTTTTGCCAATCTGAAGCCTGCTGCTCCTGATTTTGTGATCATGTGGGACAACGCTTACTGCGTTCACGAATTTGAGGGAGAGTTCGTTCCCTTTGCCGATATCCTGACTCTGTGCCGTGAGGCCGGCAACCCCGATATGGTTTACGAGTTTGCATCTACCTCCAAAATCACGTTCCCTGGTGCAGGTATTTCCGTTATGGCCACCTCTGAGGGAAATCTGAAGTATATGCAGAAGTTGCTGGGCGTTCAGATGATCTCTTATGATAAGGTCAATCAGCTTCGCCACGTAAAGTTCCTGAAGAATAAGGAACATACTTTGGAAGTGATGAAAAATCACGCAGCCATTATGGCCCCGAAATTCAAGGTAGTTCTGGAAAAACTGGATAGCCAGATCGCACCCTGGGGATTTGCTCAGTGGAACAAGCCTAAGGGCGGCTATTTTGTAAGCCTGAACACTATGCCTGGCACAGCAAAGCGTGCTCTGGCACTGTGCAAAGAAGCCGGAGTCGTGATGACCGATGCCGGTGCTACTTATCCCTATGGCATTGATCCGCAGGATAGTAATATCCGTATTGCACCCAGCCTGCCTCCCATCGAGGAGCTGGAACAGGCAATGGATGTTTTCTGCCTGTGCCTAAAAATCGCCGCATTGGAAAAAATGCTCAAACAATGATATTTAAGGAGCGCTGTAACACAGCGCTCCTTTTTACGTATTGGTGATCGTACGGGAATGATCTTTTATATAAACGGTGCTTCGGATTTACAGCAACATAAGAAGACTATACAGCCAGTTTGCGCAGATGCCGGCGACAAGGCCGCCGATGGTATGGTACAGAATGGCCTTTCCGGTCAGTTCTCGGCATTTCAGCGAGTCCATCATGGCTGCGTGCGTGGACAGATAACCGCTCCAGCACATACAAATGGCAGTAAAGACTGCTACGTCATGAGCGTTGGCTGAACCATCGGTGATGAGCTGTTGCACGGTGCCGATGGCAGCACCGGCAGCACCCAGTGCAGTAATAGGAACGCCGATCGCTTCGGGACTTTGAAAGCCGAACAGGGGCTGGATGATAAAATTCAACTTTTCGCCGATCCAGGGAAGTAATGCTACGCCTTCATAGGCATTGCCCGAGTAGCCGCCTGCCGGTGCGCCCTTACTCAGCATCATCACCAGCGTACAGATGACCAAAACACCTGGGATGATATCAAGCCCCATTTGTACACCGGATTTGGCACCTTCCAGCATAGCATCGAGAAAACGGGAAAAAAGGCCGCCTTGTCGAATTTGGCGATGGGTGAGCATATCGAAAGAGGAGGATTCGTCGTCAACGGTTTCACATTCTGCCTCTTTTCCGTAAAGTTTTGCGGTGTGCCGCAGCATCAATCTGGTGGAGACGATACTGCCGATCACAGCGCACAAGTTGCCGACCAACACGGCGAGGATAAAACTTTCACCGGTAGGGGAGCTCATGGAGATCATGGAAGTTGTGATGATAAAACCCATGCCAAAGGCGGTGCCGATGTTGCAAAGAGCAGGCAGCTGGTATTTTTTGAAGAAACGACGGAAACTTTTATCGTTGGCCAAAGTCAAAATGGCCGGATTGTCGGAAAGGTAGGTGGTAAAAACACCCACTGCACTGGCACCAGGCAGGCCGTAAATTTTCTCAACGGCTTTGCTGAGCAGTTTATTCAGCAGGGAAATCACACCAAACTCCGTAAACAAGCCGGAGATAGCACCAACGAGCACTGCGATGGCCATTAAGTAGAAAACGGTATTCAGTAGCAGATCAAAAGCGGTGTTCATCATGGTGTTGAGCATATTGATGGTGCCCATAATACAGCCCATATATATGAACAGACCAAGAAAAACTCCGAGAAAAATAAAAACTTCAGGACTGACGATCTTTTTGACAGGCAGTGATGGGGGCGCGGCTTTCTTCTCCATGAAAACATACCCTTTCATTTTTTAAAATAAGATGCCATTGGTGATTATATATGAAAATGTACCATTTCGTCAAGAACTATTTGAGAAGATGTACAAATAAACAGGAAACACAGTACTCGTCGATAAAATGCGTTTTGCCGCTATTGTGAGCAATAGCGTTTTTCAATTTTATTTCAATAAACATGGGCTATAATCTGCATCGACAATGGATGTAGGAGGAGTATTGTGTCGTTTCAAACAGTATTTAAACGTTATGAACTGAAATATATGCTGACACGGCAGCAGAAAGAAAAAATACTTTCGGCGATGGAACCTTATATGCAGATGGACAAGTACGGTAGAACGACCATCCGAAATATTTATTATGATACACAAGATTATTTGCTGGTCCGTCGTTCCATTGAAAAGCCCGTTTATAAAGAAAAGTTGCGTATTCGAAGTTACGGTCCCGTAGGTGCAGACGACGGGGTATTTGTGGAACTGAAGAAAAAATATGAGTCTGTTGTTTACAAGCGAAGAATTTCAACGCCGTTGTCGAAAGCGGTTTCGTGGATTGCACGGGAAACGACCTGCCCGCAAAATGACCAGATTTCTGCTGAGATCGACTATTTTGCCGACTATTATCAGGGCATTCGTCCGGCAGTTTTTCTTTCCTATGAAAGAGAGGCCTTTTTTTCTAAAGACGGCACGGATTTCCGCGTTACCTTTGACGATACCATCTTGTGCAGGCAGGAAGAACTGTCTTTAAGCGCATCGGTATACGGAACCCAGATTTTGCCGGAGGACAATGTCCTGATGGAAGTGAAATGCTCCGGCGGAATACCGATTTGGATGGTACAGGTTTTATCGGAAGGAAAAATCTATAAAACCTCTTTTTCGAAATATGGAACGGCTTATCAGCAACTGATTTTTCCTCAACGGAGAGTAGACTACAAAATGAAGGAGAAAGTATGACCCATGGAGAACTTTTTCAAAGGAATTTTTGACTCGGATTTGGCCCAGGTGATCGGCGTGACGGACTTCCTGCTGTGCATGGGTACGGCGCTGGCACTGGGGCTGGTGATGGCATTTGCATATATGTACCGCAGCCGATACACCAAAAGCTTTGTTGTGACGGTGGCACTGCTTCCGGCTGTGGTTTGTGTTGTGATCATGCTTGTAAATGGCAACGTGGGAATGGGCGTGGCGGTGGCGGGCGCATTCAGCCTGGTTCGCTTTCGCAGTGTTCCTGGAACGGCAAAAGAAATTTGCACCCTGTTTTTAGCCATGGCTGCCGGCTTGATCGCCGGTATGGGCTATCTGGGTTATGCCGCACTGTTTACACTGGTCATGTGCGGTGCATTCGTGCTGTATCATCTTGTGGACTTCGGCACGGAAAGAAATGGACAGGCTCATAAAATTTTGAGCGTTACCATTCCCGAGGATTTGAATTATTCCAATATTTTCGATGATATTTTTCAGGGATATACCACTTCTTGCCGGCTGGTACGGGTAAAAACCACAAACATGGGTAGTATGTTTAAACTGACCTATTATGTGACGTTGCGTGATTTGTCCAAGGAAAAAGAAATGATCGATAAGATCCGCTGTCGCAACGGAAATTTGGAAATCAGCGTTTCCAATCAGGAAAGTGCGGAAATTGAACTATAACGGGGGAATTTCAGTGAAAAAGATCATATCACTTTTTGTGCTTTGTGCGATGGTGATCGGAATGCTTTGCGGCTGTCACGGTGGCGGCTTCGGCGATGAAACGCTGGGCAACAACGGTACGACCGAGGCGACAGGGGAAAATGATCAGCAAGCCGGAGAAAGTTTGGACGATATGAACGCCTATGACGGCTATTTCGAAGAGGAAAAAGCGGATATCACGGTAAAATGTATTTCGGGAACCGAGGACTGTTATACATTGGAGGATAATGTTCTTACTTTCACAGAGGTATCCGAAGATTCCGTTTATTCCGTTTCCGGCGAATTGAAAGGCAACATTGTCATCGATATCGGAGACGATCATGAATTTGAACTGGAACTGCATGGGTTGTCGCTGGTGTGCGACAGCACCAATCCGGTGACGATACTTTCCGGCGACCAGGTGTCCGTTACTGCCAAAAACGGCTTTGAAAATTATATTTATGATACCCGTGAGGCGGTGGACAGTACCCAAGAGGGGGTCTATTCTGCGGCCATCCATTCTAAAGTGGATTTGGTGATTGGCGGAAAGGGCAGTCTGACGGTGATTTCGGAAAATAACAACGGAATTCACACGAAAGACGATTTGAAAGTGAAAAATCTGGACTTGCTGGTGTCCTGTGTGGATAATGCGCTGAAAGGTAATGACAGTGTAAAAATCTCCGGTGGCAGTATGACGCTGATCGCCACGCAGGGGGACGGCATCAAAACTTCCAATTCTGATATCTCTTCCAAGGGTAAACAGAGAGGGTCCGTTACCATTTCCGGCGGTGAGATCAATATTTACGCTGCCTGCGATGGTATCGATGCGGCCTATGATGTGAACATTGAGGATGAGTCTGCCGTCCTGAATATTTACACCGATAAATATTCGGCATATTCCGAGGAAGTGACGGCGACGGATGAGAACCTTTACTTTATCCGCTATACAGGCAATTCCTACCATTATTCCGTGAAATACTATAATTCGGAAGAGGATTTTCTGTGGGTGAATGCTACGTATCATTCCAAAGTATCCGCTGGCAGGACCACGTATTACTACTATGCTGTTGAAAAAGTCAGCGGCTATGAAAAGATGGACGTCTATATCTACAATAAAGCCGAGGATATGGGGCAGGAAGACACAAAACTGCTCAATTCGGGCTTGTTGACGATCAATACGCAATATGATACTTTTGCGCTGACATCCAATCGGGGCAACCTGTACTATGAGTGGACGAACTATACCACCCAGATCTCCGGTGGAATGGGCGGCTTTGGCGGAATGGGCGGCATGAATGAAGGTAACAGCGAAAAGGGAGACCATTCTACCAAGGGCATGAAAGCAGGTAACGCTGTCAATATTGAAAACGGCACCATCTATATCAAGTCCTATGACGACTGTATCCATGCCGATCAGGGAACAGAACTGGAAAACGGGGAGACATCGCTGGGCAATGTGACGATCAGCGGAGGCACGATCACGGCATATTCCAATGACGATGCGGTCCATGCAGATAATACCGTGACCGTGAGCGGTGGCAAGATTTGCGTGACCCACAGTTATGAGGGCCTAGAGGGCCAACGGGTCAATATTAGCGGTGGTCATGTTTCCATTACAGCTTCCGATGATGGAATCAACGGCACGGCAACCTCCGGCGTCGGCATTGAGATATCCGGTGGTAGGGTCTATATCTGTTGCAGCGGTGATGGCCTTGACTCCAATAGCCGAAGCTCTTATGAGGGCATCGTTTTCTCCGGTGGCGAGGTCGTTGTCATCAGCGACTCAACGATGAATTCTGCCATCGACACGGAAGCCGGTTATACCTACAGCGGCGGTTCGGTGGTGGCGGTCATGCCGGCGCGTGGCATGAGTAACGAGGCGACCCATTGCGATAATTTTAACAACGTAGCAACAAAAACAAAACTAAATCTGAGCGCAGATGATTATTTGACTGTTACGTTGGGCGGCGATACGATCGTGACGGTGAAAATGCCGCTGAGCCTGTCTGCGATGGTGATTTACCTGGGGAACAACGGCGCTAAAATAGTCAGCGAAAGCAGTAGTGCGGCGGACATTGACTCCAATGGCGTTTGTTGGAGCGAAAATATGTAAAACTTCTGTTTTAAACCTGATATCATCATGAAAAAACACCCTCTGAGGTTTGCCACCGGCTATGTGGCAGTTCCTGCGGAGGGTGAATTTTTTACATATCTTCCATGGCAGTGGATATCTTATTGCCCATTTTGGTGGCGGCATCTTCCACAGAGTCGGCGGCCTTGTCGGCAAGTTTTCTCACCGGATTGTTCCGTGGCATCATCAAAACGGCTACAGCGCCAACGGCGGCACCTACGCCCATGGAAAGGGCCAAAGATTTAACACCCATATTTATCCTCCTTGTTTAGTACCGAGGGCCACGGGCAGAAGGACGTGTGGTGGCTTCGGTAATAGTGGTTTCCGGTTCTGTGGTATTGGGAACCGAGGTGTCCAGGGGTAAGGTAATGTCCGGTGACGGCAGTACGGTGGGCTGGGTGGCTGCGGATGTGGCAGGAACAGTCGTGGAGCCGGTGCTGTCCGGCATATCACGGCAACCTGCAAAAAGAAGGGCCGTCAACACAAAAATCAGGCCGAGGGCATATCTTTTCTTCATAATTCTCCTCCTTTAAATGAATATGCGAAACTTGCTTGCAATGATGAAAAAGTGTGCCGATTTCATCGATGCTTCCATAGTATTTCACCTGGTTTTTTTATTACTCAAGGAAAAATTTGAAGAAATTTTATAAATTTCACATAATATTGTTTTTTCGGATTGCTTTTTTTCATTCAATAAGCTATAATGAATAATCATAAAAATAAAGGGGAAATTGTCTTTATGAAAAAGCTGACCGTTAACAAAAATAGCCAGTGTATGGCTTGCCTGGAGTGTGTCCGTGCCTGCTCTGAGGCTTTCTACAAAGAGTTCCATCCCGACTATTCCTGCATCCACATCGTTGAAGGCAAGGATGGCGCTGCCAAACCCATGACCTGCATCCAGTGCGGCAAGTGTATGAAGGCTTGCGAGCATGGTGCCATCACCCAAAATCCCAAGACCGGAATGTACATGATTAACAAGAAGCTGTGTGTCGGTTGCGGCAAGTGTGTCGAAGCCTGCCCCATGAAGGTCATGGTTCTGAAAGAGGGAAGCGCTGCATCCAAGTGCATTGCCTGCGGTATCTGCGCCAAGGTGTGCCCCATGGATGTGCTGGAAGTAGTGGAGAAATAACTACATAATAAAGGGGCGATCGGAATGACTCAATTCCAATCGGACGACAGCGAGAGAAAAGAGCTTGCACGTAAGTATGAGTCTGCTCGATTTGATTTGCTGATTATCATAGGGTTGACCGTCCTGAACATTGTCACACTGCTTATGGGCAGTGACACCATGGCGCTTTTCAGTGCATCATTGCCTTATTATGCAATCGTTTTCGGCATCCTGCTGGAGGCGTTGCCTTTTGGGGCGATGCTTGCCGGCACGGTGTTGCTACTGTACTTCGTTTGCTGGCTGTTCAGTAAAAGACATTCCGCATGGATGACGGTTGCGTTGGTCCTTTTTGTGATCGACACACTTTGCTTGTTGGGATTATATATCCTGGCGGAAGAAACTTTCGGTGCATTGGACCTGATGATTCACGCTTTTTCGCTGTATTGTCTTGCTGTGGGCGTAGTTTCGGCGCATAGGCTGAAGAAAATGCCGGAAGAGGTGTTCGAGGAGGATTTCGAGGAAGAAGAGGAAAGCCTTCCGAATTCCAGACCGCTGGGCCGAATCGATGAGCAGGAAAAATACCGTGTTCTGCTGGAGACGGATTGCGGTGGTCACCATGTGTGCTACCGCAGGGTAAAGCGTACCAATCAACTGGTTGTTGACAACTACATCTACGACGAGATAAAGATGCTGGTGGAGACTCCCCATTCTTTATCCGCGGTCGTGGACGGACATCGGTTTGAAGTGGGCATGAACGGTGGAAACCAAAGCTTCATTAGCCTTGATGGCCAACTTGTAAAAACAAAATTGAGATTATTATGATCGAGAAAGCCGACAGGAATAT
>CAZVMK010000003.1:0-48307 GCA_964628315.1 uncultured Oscillospiraceae bacterium | reverse complement strand
TTACCAGTGATCTTAGCCATGTTGATTGCACCTCCTTTTGGTCTTTTGGCCCCCGAACGCGTCGGGAGCAAGGATTGTCCGCATTTGCAGACTTAGCTATTTTAATGGAAAGAAGTCAAAAAGTCAAGAACTTTTTTAAAAAAGTTCATTTTAGGGAGAAAAATACGGCGAAAAGGGCGACACGGCAGGCCATGTGGCCGGAAATACCATATTCATGCGGAACCGGCACGGAGGGATATCTCCAAATGCCTATGGTCAATTCTAACGAAAGAACGGCTTTAAAACTGTGTATTATTTACGAAAAGACAATGGAGACGGGGAAAATGACGGGGAAGTTGTTGATTTTATTGAAAAGAATTGTTACAATAAACACGTTTGAATTTAGCACAAAATGGTAGCGCTAACATTTGCGAGGTGATATGGTGGCCACCATTACGGACATTGCCCAAAAAACGGGTTTTTCCCCGATGACGGTATCCAGAGCATTCAGCAATCCCGAGAAAGTCAAACCCCAGACGAGGCAGATCATCCTCAATGTGGCGGAAGAATTGAACTTTCATCCCAATACGGTCGCCAGCTCCCTGGCACGGAAATGTACAAATATTATATTTGTGTATATTCCGGCGGAACTGTCGGCCACGGAACAGTTCGTTTCTCAGACGGTGACGGCCATCGGCGAGCGCCTGGGCGAATACGGATATTCCTTCCTGCTCAGCCGAAAACTTCCCAAAGGGGAGGGGTTCGACGGCATGATCATGATGGGACTCTCTCAAGACGAAGAAAGGGACATCCTGAAAGCCAGAAAAATCAACAAACCCGTTGTCCTGTACGGAAACAGTGACGAATTCGAAACCTGGGTGGACGTGGACAACTATCGCGGAGAATATCAGGCGGTGGAATATCTGCTGAGCAGAGGAAAGCGAAACATTGCGGCCATCGCCGCACCCCAAAAAATGCGTTATGCAGAACAGCGCCTGCGTGCGTATCGGGATTGCATGGAGAAAAATGACCTGCTTCTCGACAAACGCTATATTGTGACCGGCGAGGCCAACGAGCAGGGAGGCTATCAATGCACCAGACAGCTCCTTTCATCGGGCATCAAGGTGGATGCTATTGCCTGTGCGACCGATCCAATGGCCGTTGGTTGCATCCGTGCCCTGAAAGAGCAGGGCTTGCGAATACCGGAGGATATATCGGTGGTCGGATTTGACGGCTTCGGACATGAAAATATTTCTAATCCGAAGCTGACCACGGTTCGACAGCCGTTGTTTGAGGTTGGCGTCAAATTGGCGGAAACCGTTATAACATTGCTGGAGGGGGGTAAATCCCAGCGTATCAAAATTTTACCCAAATTGCAAATCAGTGAATCAGCTTAACGGAGGACTTAGTATGAAAAAAGTAATTACAATGATGTTAGTTTTTGCGCTGGCTCTGGGCGTTATGATCCCCCTGGCCGGATGCAGCAAGGATGACAGCGGCGATGACACTCTGCGCCTGATGGTTTATTCGCCCGAAAACGATTCGGCGAAGACCGCTTACAAGGAAATGATCGCCCGTTTCACCGAGGAGACCGGTATCGCCGTCGTGGTGAACTTTGTCCCCAAGGATAACTACAACACCAAGCTCAATACCAGCTTCAAGACTTCTAACAATGCACCCGACGTATTTTTCCTGGATCAGCCTACCCTGGCTGACTATGCCGACAAGTGCATGAATTTGGACGAGGGCTTCTTCGCCGCTGACGGTGAGGATGGCCTGCACTTGTCCGATTTCTATCAGGTGGCTGTGGATACCGTTCAGTACAACGGCAGCACCCTGGCGGTTCCTTTCTCTCTGACCACCAGCATCCTGCTGTATAACACCGATCTGGTCAAGGAAGTCCCCGAAAACTGGGAGCAGTGGCGCAATATGAACGTGGAAAGCGGTAATGCGCTGTTCGGCGGCATCGGCTCCGGCGGTTACGCTTCCTGGTACTTCCAGGCGTTCCTCAAGAGCGCAGGCGGCGACATGGTCTCCGGTGAGGAAGTGGTGTTCAACAATGCTCAGGGCTATACCGCAGCATCCATGCTGGTCGACCTGTACGCAAAATCTCCCAAGGATGTCCGCGAGAGCGCGAATGCTTTCACCAACGGAAAGGTAATGTTTGTTCTGGCCCACAACTCCGATATCATGAACTACTACAGCGCCAACCCCAACTTCTTTGAGAACAATCTGGGTGCCGCCCTGTTCATCCCCCAGGAGAGCAACGGTACTTCCTACTCCAACATCGGCGGCGAGAATATTGCCATAAACAAGGATACCACCATGCCCGAGGCTGCCAAGAAACTGGTTCAGTTCCTGCTGCGTGAGGAAAATATCGATACCGCTATTTCCAACAACTTCTCTGCCATCAAGGAATATGCCAAGGTCCGTACTGCTGACCCCATCACCGGTGAAGCATATTCCGAAAAGCTTCAGAATGTGCTGAACGTGGTCCTCGAACAGTTGGAGACCGCCTCTGCCCGTCCTGTGGTCAAGGGCTGGGTCAAGGTAAACGATAACTATCTGGGCAATGCTCTGTCTCAGATCCTGGACAGCGACAAGGACATCCAGGAGGCTCTGGATGAGGCGCAGCAGCAGGCCAGCCAGGTCGTCAAGTTTAATTAAGCCATGAAACAGAAAAAAATTCAATCGATCAAACGTAATGCCTGCGGCTTTCTGTTTATTCTGCCGCTGATCGTATATTTTCTGGTTTTCCAGCTTGCGCCAATGGTCATTGCATTTGTCCTGTCCTTTACGGGATATGACGATTGGGGCAATACCATCTGGGTCGGCATGGAAAACTACATCGCCGTGTTGACCAACAAGGGAAATCTGTACCCGTATTTCTGGAAGTCACTGACGGTCACACTGGAGTATATTTTGCTGACTGTGCCGCTGAGCATTATTTCCGCTCTGGTGGTTTCGGCTCTGCTCAATACCAAGATCAAAGGCGAAAAGTTCTTTAAGACCGCTTTTTATATTCCGTCTGTGACGGTGGGCGTTGCCATTATGGCATTGTGGAAGTATATGCTTGATCCCACTTTCGGCCTGATCAATCAGCTGCTGGGCACCAACATCAACTTCCTCGGCAAAGAGGGCCTGAACCTGGCCACGTTGGCGGTCATGTCTGTTTGGGGCGGCCTGGGCTACAATGTTTTGATCATGCTCTCTGCCATGAAAAATATTGACCGCTCCCTGTATGAGGCGGCTTCTATTGACGGTGCCAGCGGCGTGAAGCAATTTTTCACCATTACCGTCCCAGGGGTCATGCCCACGGTGTTCTTTTTCCTGATCACCGGCATTATCGGCGGCTTCCAGGCCTTCGACCAGATGTATCTGATGACCGGAAAGGGCGTCAATCACAGTACCTATACTTATATCTACGGCGTGTATGAGCAGTCGATCACCTATGGCGAGTACGGCATCGGCTCCGCCATGTCCTTTATTCTGTTTGCCATGATCCTGGTGCTGACGGTCATTCAGTTCCGAATGCTGCCCCAGGAGTCTCTGCCGATGAAAAAGAGGAGGAAGAAGAAATGAGTCATTTTAATACACCCTCCGCTCAGGCACCGGTCAAGTACGGAAGACTGCACTTTGACCATCGCTACAGCGCCAAGGCCATCACCGGAAAGACCCTGGTGTATGCGGCGCTGTGCATCATCACCCTGATGTTCATCGTGCCCTATCTGTGGCTGATCTTCTCCTCGTTTAAAACGCCGGATCAGTTTTCTTCCCCCAAATTTACATTTCTGCCACGGGATGAGAACGGAAATATCAGCTTCATTCTGGATAACTACATCAGCGCATGGAAAGAGCTGGATATTCCCACGGTTTTCCTGAATACGATGATCGTTTGCGTGGTCAATACAGCGGCCAACCTGTTCCTGAATGCACTGGCGGCTTATGCTTTTGCACGAATGAAGTTTGCCGGACGGGATAAGATTTTCCTGCTGTCGTTGACTTCCATGATGGTGCCTGGCTGTGTCATGCTGGTGCCCAACTTCCTGGTCATCAATTATCTGGGCCTGTATGATAATCTTTTGGCACTGATCCTGCCTTACCTGATGAGCGTTTATAACGTTTTCCTGCTCCGTCAGCAGTTCCTGGCGGTGGAAAAGGAAATCGAAGAAGCGGCATATATCGATGGCGCAGGCTATTTTACCGTATTTTTCAAAATCTGTCTGCCTATCGTCAAGCCCATGATGATCGTTCTCGGAATTTCCACCTTTATGTGGAACTATAATAACTATCTGTGGCCCCTGCTGGTGCTGGACAGTGAGTCCAACTTTACCCTGTCGCTTTCGCTGGGTACTTTGATGTATAACGGCAGTGCCAATGCGCAGATGTTCCCCGTCATGCTGGCCGGCGCCGTTATGGTTTCCGCACCTATGATCATTGTGTTCTTCTGCCTGCAGAAATATATTCTCGGCGGAACCATGGCCGGTGCGGTCAAGGGTTAAGGAGGCAGTGATGGCAAATTTAAAGTTATTTCATGTCAACAAGGTCTATGACGGCGGAGTGCAGGCTGTCAAGGACTTCACACTGGATATTGCGGACAAGGAATTCGTGGTGTTCGTCGGCCCCTCCGGCTGCGGCAAATCCACCACCTTGCGCATGATCGCCGGCCTTGAAAAAATCAGCTCCGGCGATTGCTACATCGGCGACCGTCTGGTGAATGCGTTGCCGGCGAAAGAGCGGAATATTTCCATGGTTTTCCAGAACTATGCGCTGTTCCCCAATATGAGCGTTTACGACAATATCTCCTATGGCCTGCGGATGCACGGCGAAGACAAGGAGGTCATCCGTGAAAAGGTGATGGAAGCGGCAAAAATGCTCAATCTGACGGATCATCTGAACAGAAAACCCTCTCAGTTGTCCGGCGGCCAGCGCCAGCGTGTGGCACTGGGCAGAGCAATTGTCCGCAACCCCGATGTGTTCCTGCTGGATGAGCCGCTGTCCAATCTGGATGCTAAACTGCGGAACAAAATGCGTGCCGAGATCATGGCACTGCATCGCCGACTGGATGCAACATTTATCTACGTGACCCATGACCAGGTGGAAGCCATGACCATGGGTGACAAGATCGTCGTTATGAAAGACGGCGTGATCATGCAGAGCGGTTCGCCTGCACTGCTGTATCAGTATCCTGCCAATATGTTTGTGGCCGGATTTTTGGGTACGCCCCAGATGAATTTCTGGGAGGGCGAGATCTCTACCCAGGGAGGGCTGTCCGTCAAATCTGCGGTGGCACAATTCCCTCTGAATGGGGAATTGGCC
The DNA here is from genome assembly GCA_964628315.1 of uncultured Oscillospiraceae bacterium. Classification (GTDB taxonomy): domain Bacteria; phylum Bacillota; class Clostridia; order Oscillospirales; family Oscillospiraceae; genus Faecousia. The sequence continues at coordinate 43,009 of CAZVMK010000003.1, read as the reverse complement.
CTGCGTTTGCAGGAAAATGCAAAGCAGGACGGGAAAAAAGTTGTTGTGGGTCTGCGGCCGGAAAATATTTTCGCATCGCGGAAACACCCCACGGATATCGAATTGACCGCCTATATCCGTGTGGTTGAGGATTTTTGTTCCTACGGCGTATTCCACGGCGAAGTCAACGGCGCTGAAGTCCTCGGCCAGGATCAGGTCGGGCTGGAATTGCAGGGCAAAACGGTGAAGCTTTATGCGGATGTATCCGGCTTGCAGATCTTTGATGCACAGACGGAAGAAAGCCTGATGCCCCAGTATGCGCAGGATAAGACCGTTGAGGCGGTCAAGAAAGGCGACAAGATCTCTCTGCTGGGCGCGGAGCTGGTGCTGCCTGAACATCTGGCACAAAACCTGGCAGACGGCGAAATGAAAGTGCGGATCCCTGCCAATGCATATACAGCCGGAGGCCCCATTCGGGTAGAATGCCTGAATGTGTTCACCTCTGCACAGGGAAGTGTTTCCCTGCTTGAAATAGCAGGAGAACTGTTCCATGGAGTCGGCGATTTCTCCGAATGTAGCACGGTCGGACTGGATCTGAGCAAGGTGGACTTTGTCGACCGTTCCGTCAGCGCCATTCCGGCGGTTTGCGCACTGCCTTTTACTTACAAAAAGGAAAAGGGCGTGGAAGACAAGCACACGGTGCAGAAGCATTTCTGTGTGTTCTCCGACAGCCGGATGGAGTCTTATTATGAATTCAACAAGAAAATGTATCGTCTGGGTCGCCGCATTTTCCGCGATCAGTTCAGACTGTATCTGACACCGGATAATGTTCGTCCTGCCCGTGAGCAGGAACCGTACCCCTGTCTGCAAGGACGTGTGGAACAGGTCCTTACTTTCGACGATAAGTGCTACAGCCGTGTTTGCGTAGGCACCGGTGTCCTGTATGTTCAGGCGGCGCTTCCCGTGGGAGAAAACGTGATGCTGGCGGTGGACCTGGACAATGCCCACGTGGGCGCTGCCCAAAATGATACAATGTTCTTCTAAGGGAGGAAAACATGAAAATGAAAAAAATTACAGCCATCGTGGCTGCAATCTGTATGATGGCGTGTATGTGTGTCAGCCTGACCGGCTGCGGCGAGTCACTGCCGGAGTACGTGGATGTCTATGTAACGACCGGAACCATGTCCAAGCTGCTGGCACGGCAAACTTCGCTGCAATTCTCCGATTACGGCGTGGAGCAGAAGATGAACGGTACCAGTATCACCGTCGATGTGGATAAAAAGGGACAGACGTTTTACGGTTACGGCGCTTCCTTGACCCACGCTTCCGCTTATCTGTTGACCCAGGAGGGAGCAGAGGCCACCACTGATGAAATGCTGGAAGAACTGTTCGGCGAGAACGGCGCCCGACTGAGCATGGTCCGTATCCCCATCGGTGCCAGCGACTACGTGGAAACCGAAGAATTCTTTACCTGCGATGATCTGGAGAATGGTTCTTCTGAGGATATGTCTTTGGAGCACTTCAATGTTGACCATGACGGCAATATCATTGCGATCCTGAAGAAAATTCTGGAGATCAACCCCGAGGTGACCATTTTGGCGTGCCCCTGGTCCGCCCCTGCATGGATGAAAGAAAACGGCAGCCTGGAGGGCAGCACCCTGAAAGAGTCCTGCTATGAGGTATACGCCGATTATCTGGTAAAGTTCGTGGAGACCTATAAGGCCGAGGGTATTGAGATCGATTACCTGTCTTTGGTCAACGAGCCTCTGATCACCAACTGCGGCTATCCCCACATGATGATCGATGAATATCAGGCGCTGGAGATCGGCCAGATGGTCAGTGATAAGCTGGCAGCGAAAAATCTGTCCGCACAGTTGCTGGGCTGGGAACACAACGTGGATGAAATGGCCTATGATTATTTCGGCACCGTGCTAGATGGCAAGGACACTCCCTTTGCAGGTGCGGCATTCCACGGCTATGTTCAGACTGAGGAATACGGCATTACTACCGGCACGGAGTACATTAAGGAAATTTACTCCGACAAGCTGGTGTTCATGACGGAGATCACGGAACACAGCGGCAGTAATGACTTTGCAAGCAACCTTTCTTACGCTGCACGGTATGTGACCGTTGATCCCATTAACTATGGTCTGAATGGCGCTATGTTCTGGAATTTTGCCCTGCATTCCGATGGCACACCTACCCCCGTGAAGCACGGCAACGAGTGCTACGGCGTTATGGACATGGAAGAAAATGACGGCGAATTTACCTATTTCAAGCGCAGTGCCTACTATGCAATGGCACAGACCTCTAAATTTGCCTATGCCATTGACGGAGAGTACCCCGTGGCACTGTCTGCCACATCGTCCAACGATGCGCAGATCCTGGCCAGCGCTCTTTACAGAGCCGATGGCACTATTGTTGTGACCGCAGTGAACATTTCCGACCAGCTGTCCGAAACGGTACATCTGGTGATCGGTGATCAGTGTGTCAGCTTTGAGCTGATGCCCCAGAGCATCGTTACCTTTGTTTGCTAAGGAGGATGCACCATGAAAAAAATGAAAATTTTTCTGGTCGCAGTGCTGGCACTGGCAACCATGCTGTGTATCTGCGCCTGCGATAAACAAAATCAGAGAGACCCCTATACCGCTTACGAAATCTCCAAAGTGGACATCACCCAGAAAGGTGCAGATTCTTTCCATTTCCTGGTGACGAGCGATATCGCTCCCGAAACTGCGAAAGTTTATATCACCCGTTACGATAAGTTGACCGATAGCGATCAGGAAATCAGCTATACCAATGAGAACGGAAAGTTCGCATTTGATGCACAGGTTAGCTACGATTCCTACTTTATCAAGATCGTTGACGGCGAAAAGACTGCCACGTTGCCCATGACCCGTCCTCAGATGGCACCGGCTTTGAGCACTGTGGAGCAGAGCAATGTCCTGACCTATAATTTTGTCAATGGCACTTCCTGGAGTTCTTTCTGCGACCCCACCGGTAAGTCCGTGTACAAGAGTAGCAAGCCCGTTTTTGACGATACTGCGGAACTGGTCGCAAAGAATATCAACATTTTCGGCGTGGACTCCACCACCGACATTTCCGCTTCCGCGGAGAAGCCCTATTACTATGTGGTGCTGTCTGCGAAGAATGGCATCGTGACCTATGTCAGCGCTCCGATCATGACCGTTGAGAACGCATACAGCGGCCTGTCTGCGGAGATGGTAGAAATGGACGGCGCCAAAATGCTGAAGATCACCGGCACCTTCGTGGTGGACGGTGACGTGGCACTGGAGCTGTACAGCGCTGATACCAAGCTGGGCCGTGTGACGGAGATCATCGGCGACAGAGTTGCCGGTAAGGCGGGCGAAAAATTTGAAGTCATGCTGGATATGACCCGTGTAGTCAATGGTGTCAGCGGCGCCGGTATCTGGTATGATATCAAGCTGACCGCATCTTCCGGTAGCCTGTATGAACTGCCTAAATCCGTTGCGGATATGGGCCAGACCATGAAAAACGGAAATGTGACCTTTGAATTCAAGGAATGGAACGACATTCTGAAGCTGAATTATCAGTATTATGATTACGATGTATCCTCTGTCCGTATTGAGGTCATTGATGGCGTCCCCACACTGATCGTAGAGGGAACCGTCGGCGGCGAGCTGCGTGATATCAAGCTCCATGGCGAAGCCGTGACCGGCGAGCAGAAAGAAAGCATCCTGTGGAACAATCTGGCGGAAGAGAATGGGAAGTTCCTGTTCCGTGTGGCACTGAATGAGCTGCCCGATGAAAATCAGCCTTGGATCTGGTTCCATATCTACACCTACAAGGGCAATGCATCTGTCAACTCCGGAAGTGATGAGTTGCACCGTGGTGACAAACTGGAAATCGGTCAGACCTTTGAGTATGAGGGCGTGACCTACACCATCAAGGCCTACAACGGCACCGGTGCTCAGCTGGCCATTGAGGCAATGCAAAACTGAACGGAGGATCATATCCATGACAAAAATTCTTAAAACATCCTTTTCCGGCCTGCGGCTGGAGCAGGTGGAGGCACAGCCGACATTCAAAGGCATTCCCAATGACATCGTTGTGCGCTCCGATATCACATATCAGACCCACATGGGCTTCGGCGGCGCCTTTACCGATGCGGCAACAGACTGCTATGAAGCCTGCGATGAGGCAAATCGTGAGAAAATCGTAAAAGCTTATTATTCTGCCGAGGGCCTGAACTACAATCTGGCTCGCTTCACGGTCCATTCTTCGGATTTCGCCGCTGAAAGCTACAATTACACAAAGGGCGATGACCTGTCCACCTTTGATCTGTCCCGTGAAGATCGGATCAAGCTGCCTTTTGCACAGCGCTGTGTGGATGCCTCCGACAGAAAGATCACCTTTTTCGCATCTCCCTGGTCGCCTCCGGCATTTGCCAAGACCAACGGCGATATGACCCACGGCGGAAAGCTGAAAGATGAATACCGTCAGTTCTGGGCGGAGTATTATGCCCGCTACATTGAGGAAATGAACAAGCGTGGCTTCCACATTTCCTATGCCAATGTCCAGAATGAGCCTGAAGCCATCCAAACCTGGGAGTCCAGAGAAGTGGATGCTTTTGAAGAGGGCCGTGACATTCGGGACTATCTGGCGCCGACTTTCAAAAAGCACGGACTGGATACCAAGTTCTTTATCTGGGACCATAACCGTGATCGCCTGGTCCGCCGTACCATCGATACCATGAGCATGGAGGGCGTTGCCGAGCACGTTTGGGGTGTTGGTTATCACTGGTATTGCTGTAACCGCCATGAAAATCTCAGCGCTTTGCATACCCTTTATCCCAATCTGCATCTGTTCCTGTCGGAGTGCTGTGTGGAATTGGCTTACGACTCTACCACCGGCGAGGCTTCCTGCGCCGGCCTCTGGGAGCACGGCGAACGCTACGCCAAGCAGATCATCAATGACCTGAACAACTGGTCTGAGGGCTATATCGACTGGAATTTGGTTTTGGACGAAAACGGTGGTCCCAACCATGCTGGTAATTTCTGCGAGGCACCCATCATGCTCGATGGCAAGGGTGGACTGGTGTTCAACCCCAGCTACTGGTACATTGCCCATCTGTCCAAGTACATCCAACCTGGTGCAAAGCGTATTTTCTGCGCCGGCGGTGTGACGGAGGTTTATCAGACCGCATACACCAATCCCGACGGCACCAAGGTGATCGTTGCGATGAATGAGGCTGACCGTGATTTCGACACCAACATCGATGTGGATGGTCAGATGATCGGCCTGAAACTGGAAAAGCACTCCATCGTTACCATCATCGTATGAAAAAAGAACTGAAAACACTGTGGATCGCCGTTGTGGTGCTGGCGGTACTGCAACTGATCGGCGGTACGATCTATACGGCGGCAACGGCGGCAAATGAAAAGAACTTTACCTATGTGGATTGCACGGTCCTTTCCGTGCAATCCAAACAGGAAGAGGATACGTTGATCGTTACCGGCATTACCGTTTCTTATACCGATGATGCAGGAAATGCCGTGGTGGCGGAAATGGCGGATTTTCCCGCAAGCTTTTCGGTGGGCAGTGTTTTTGAAGGCAGATATTCCGATGATCCGCTGCTGATCTCCGCGGAAACCACCGACTGGTTCACACCGGTTTTCCTGATCGTGTTGGGTGCGGCTTACGGGTTGTTCGCCCTGATCACGTGGTCACTGCGTAAAAAAATGGGGCTTTACGCCATGGAAGATATTTCCGAAGAGCCCATTTTCGATGAGGAAATGGAATGCACTTGTGGCGAGGAAAGCTCCGCAAAAATTGAAACAAGGGGAAAATGTTATGAAAATCAATAGCAAACGGTTTATCGCAGCATTCGGCGCTCTGGCCATGGTTTTTTCCATGGCGGCCTGCTCGGTAGATACCCATACCCACGATTATTCCGAAATCGGAAGCAATAAGACCCACCACTGGAAATATTGCGCCGAAGACAACGAAAAAGACCAGGATTCTCTGGAAAAGCACATGGATGAAAATGCCGATGGCAAGTGCGATGTCTGCGGTTACGATGTGGGCCTGCCCCACGTTCATGATTACACCGCCTGGGGCAGCGATGCCGACAACCACTGGAAGTATTGCCCCGAGGACGGCACCAAGGATGAAACTACGGTGGACTATCACGTAGATGAGGACGAAGACGGCATCTGCGATGTGTGCGGCCGTGACCTGTCCATGCCCACCGTCACCGAAGTGACAGTTGAAAGCGCTGAGATGACCGTTATCGACAGCAAGCCCTATCTGGTCGTCAAAGGCGTGATGCCCACGGATATCGGCTGTATCAAGCTCCATGCCGATGGCAACAACGTGCACTACTACGGCGACAATGTTTCCACCGAAATGGGCAAGTTCGAACTGCGTTTTGATCTGTCTCAGGTTCCCACCGAGGGTACCCCTTGGCTGTGGTTCCACCTGTATACTTACACCGCCGCAGAGCCTGCCGATCTGAGCGCCGGCCAGTCCATCGACACTAAGGTGGAGGGACTGCTGGAAGTGGGCGCTTACATGGATTGCAATGGCGTGCGCTACACCGTGCAGGGCAATGATTACGGTATGATCGTCATTCAGCCCACCGATGCTCCCCAGACTACCGTTACCAACATTGCCGTGGAGACCGAGGACGGAAAACCTGTTCTGGTCGTCAAGGGCACCATGCCCACCGATATTGCCTGCATCAAACTCCATGCCGATGCAGACGGTGCGCACTACTATGGTGACAATGTTGCTACCGAGTCCGGCAAGTTCGAATTCCGTTTTGACCTGACTCAGCTGCGCAAGGACGGCAAGTGGGCCTGGTTCCATATCTGGACCTATGATGATGCCGATCCCGAAGACCTGACTGCAAAGGCAACTTCCGAGGACCTGCTGCGTGGCAACTTCCTGACCGATGGCGTTTCCGTGGTGTACGAGGGCGTTTGCTATGAAACTGCCAATAGCGAAAACTATGGTCTTGTGGTGTTCTACGCATACGAAAAATCCACCGATGACGAGGGCCCCGATGACACCACTGACCCCACCGAACCCACGGAGCCTACGGTGCCTACGGTGCCCACCGACCCCACCGACCCCACCGAACCCACCGAACCCGATGAACCTACGGAAGTGAGTGAGCTTACTGTTCAGAATATCACTGTAGAAGAAATCGACGGCAAGCTGTACCTGGTGGTAAAGGGAACCATGTCTACCAATATTCCTTGCATTGCGCTCCATGGCAGAGCCAATGGCAGAGACTATTACGGCAGAAACGTTGCTAACGAAGAGGGCAAGTTTGAGATCCGTTTCGACCTGACACAGGTGACCTATGGCGATACCCCCTGGGTATGGTTCCATATCTATGTCTATGCGGATGCAGAACCTGCCGACTTGGGTAGCTATGCAGATATGATTAACCTGCAAAGAGAAAATTTCTTTAACGTGAACGATTATGTCGACTTTGACAATGTTCGCTATACCGTGCAGAACAATGACCAGTTGGTCATCCAGCCCACCAAAGTGCCTTCCGCAACCGTTACTGCTATAACCGTGGAAGAAATCGACGGCAAGTTGTATGTGGTGGTAAAGGGAACCATGCCTACCAATGTTCCTTGCATTGCGCTCCATGGTGATGCCAATGGTAGACACCACTATGGCGAAAATGTCGCAACCGAGGCCGGTAAGTTTGAACTCCGCTTCGACCTGACCCAGGTGGACATTACCGATACCCCCTGGATATGGTTCCATATTTACGTTTATTCCGAGACCGAACCTGCCGATCTGAGCAACTATGCCGAAAAAATTGACCTGAAGAGAGGCAATTTCTTAGAAGTGGGTGAATCTGTGGAATTTGACGGTGTCAGCTATACTGTGCAGAACAAGGATCAGCTGGTCGTCCAGCCTAAAGCCGCCGGCTAAAGGCTCATATTCTTCGTTAAAAGTCGTGTAATGGCGGAAATCGTTCTGATTTTCGCCATTACATCCACCAACATACTCGAGGAGGACCCAATGAAGAAAATTATAATCTCAATTCTGGCATTCATGATGCTGGGTTTTGTGCTGTGCGGCTGCAATGGGGAAAAGGAAACAGAACCTACCACCCAGCCGACAGCAGACCCCACCACAGACGCTACCACAGAGCCGACCACGGAACCGGTCGACACCAACAAGCCCGATGATACCGATATGGTACCGGCTTTTACAAACGTTACCGTCATTCGACGAGACGACCAGACTTTCGATGTGACCTGCAACGCGGTTGAGGGCGCAAGTTATTATGTGACCAAGCGGAATGCTTTCTCTCAGAATGCCCGTGTGGAAGCGGAGGTAACAGGCGATACCGCCGGATTTACCGTAACCGTGGAGGAAGATGTTTCCGACCTGTATCTGTGGATGATGGTGGGAACGAAGAAGGTCAGCCGGCATATCCTGATACCCGATACCGCCGTGAGTGTTATGCTGGAAGATGACGGCAGTGCAAAAATCTACAGCAACTGCGAAAACCCCAATGCTGTTTCCGGCTATTACGATGCCGAGGGGAAGTCGCTGTATAGATCTGCAAAATCCCGTTTTGACGAGGAAGCCCAGCTGGTAGGGGAGGGGCTGTCCCTGAGCAGTAAGAGCGATGTTGACAGCCGCTACACCTTTAAGACCCCCTATTATTTCGTTGGGCTCACATCGAAAGACGGCGTTGTGAGTTATGTGACGGAAGTCGGACAGGAAACTTCCTGCCTGATCCAGTACGCCTACGCATCCATGAAATCGGATGAGCAGGAAATGCCCATTCTGCACGTGATCGGCCGTGCCGCAGAAAATGAAGTGGCCTATACCTATCGTCTGGCCTTGCGCCAGGATGGCGGCCAGATCATTTACGCCCCCAATACCGGTGATGCTGAAAATTTGGTATTCGATTTGGACCTGAGCCCAATGCAGGCCGAAGGCACGTGGTACGACATTTACATCGAAATTGAAGAGACCCATGCCATCTATGATCTGCGTGCAGGCCTTTGCGATGACAGCTCCGTGCAATGGGAAGCAAATACCTATTCTTTCAAGCAGTATGACGGTGCACTGAAGGTGACGTTCGCCGTGGATCGACTGGGCAAGACCGAGGCCTCTTTGGAGCTGATCGACGGAAAACCCATGCTGGTTGTTATCACGAAGCTGGCAGGAGATCAGACCTTTGAGGGCGTTAGTAGTTGCATGGAGATTCGCTATAGCATCAATGGTGTAAAAACGGTTCTGCAACGGGTAGAAAATTCTTCCGATAAGGCCAACGAGCTGAAGTTCTGCTTTGATATGAGCCAGATGACTCAGGCCGGTAACTGGCACGATATCGTGGTGGTCATCGGCGACACGGAAACGGAAGTGACCTCCGGCGCAGTTGATACATCCCAGACACTCAGCCATGGCGGCCGTACCTACTGCTTCAAAGTATGGAACGATTTGCTGAAGATAACCTATTGAAATTGACTCACACTAATCGTCAGGAGTTTTGCACATGAAAAAACTGATTTCGTTAATTTGTGCCCTGTCGCTGATGCTGGGGCTGGCCATGTCGGCTCCGGTCATGGCAGTGGAGGCAGACACGGGAGATGAAGTGACCTATACTGCGGACTTTTCCAACGGCCTTCCCGATGACTGGAAACTGTTTGAGGGCTGCGATGTGGAGCACGCAAACGCATCTGCAGGAACGGCCGATGGCGTGAAGCTGTCCCATTCCAATTCTTCCATCAACGCAACGCTGTATCACGGTGCGGTGTATGAAATTGCAACGGACGTGGGAAGCGTTACCGATTTTGACATTTCCATGCAGTTCCGTTTTCTGTCCTATGATGATACCAACCGCTGGATCGCTCTGCTGTATCACACAAAGGTGTCGGGCGATGATCTGGAAGGTTATCTGATGAACATCCGTGTCAAGGGCACCAGTGCCCAGTCCACCGTGACGGACACACCCTCCTTTACGGATACGGAAAATCTGGCAACCGGCGCACTGCCTTCGGATAAGCAGGAGCATACCATGCGTGTGAAGTGCAAGGATGGTCAGGTAGAGCACTATTTTGACGGTGCGCTGATCTACAGCTACCGTCTCAGCGATAAGTACGGAATTTTGGGTGGTGTCAATAACGAGGGCGGTTTTGCCGTCTGCGTGAACAGAAGCGCCATTGAGATCACTTCTTTGACATTCACCGGCACAAAGGGAGATGACAACGCTGTGAAATCTACAGTTGATACGACCCTGGCACAGACCTACATTCCCGTGACCAGACTGGTGGCGGCGCCCAGCGTGATCGCCGATGTGGACAGCGCCCAGATGCTGGAAGATCTGACTTCCCAGACTGTGGTGCCCCAGAATGCGGTATTTACCGTCAATGATGAGCTGAATGTAGTGGATGCCTCCGGCAATGTGCTGGGCGGGCTGAATGAAGTCGTTACCAAACAGTTGCGGGAACGGGTGATCCCTGTCATTCGTGTTTCCACGGAAAAACAGGCCCAGAAGCTGGTCCCCTGGTTGCAGCAGACCAACATCCTGGACGTAGCGGTCCTGTCGGAAAATGAGCAGCTGTTGCAGTATGTCCGCAAGGCCAACAGCAACGTTCGTGCCATTTGGGATTGCACGGCAAAAGATGAGCTGACCATGGCTCAGATCGTGGCAAAGGCCAACGAAAGCGGCGCCAACGTGGTGATTTTCAGCGATGAAATGGCCACCACAGAGAATGTTACTTATCTGCAGGCTCGTCTGAAGACGGTCTGGGTCAAGACGACGGCCGATACAGAACTGGCCGTGGCCGATCTGATCGGCTCCGGCGCTTACGGCATCTGGGCAGAAGATTTTGCGCTGGTTTATGAGACCTACAAAAACTATGCCGACCGCAATGCCATGAGCCGTGTACCCTTTAACATTGCCCACCGTGGCTTGTGCCTGAGTAGCTATGAAAATACGGTGGAGAGCTGTCTGGAGGCTTATGAAAAGGGCGCTACCCACATGGAGATCGACCTGAAGCTGACCAGTGACGGTCATATCGTAATCATGCACGATGACGATATCTCCAGAACCACCAACGGCACCGGCAAGGTGGCCAATATGACCCTGGAGCAACTGCGCAAGTATAAGGTCACAAAGAACTACAATGGCGATGTTATCGGCGAGGGCGTGAATATCCCCACTCTGGAGGAATTCTTTGAGACTTTCAACGATAAGGATATCGTTTTGGTGCTGGAATTGAAAACAGATAATGCCGCACTGGTGACAAAACTGAAGCAGATGCTGGAACAGTGGCCCGAAATGTCGGAAAAAATCATTGTGATCGCATTCAACGTTGACCAGCTGGCCAATATGTATGCACAGTTGCCTCAGATCCCCACCGCAAATCTGAATACGTTCACGTATAATGATTTTGCCAACGGATTGATTACCTGCGGCAACTACAACACCGCAGTCGATACGGGATACGGCAATGTCAGCGATTATTTCATGGCCAACGAGATGCTCGTCCGTGGATATATGGCCTATTGCTGGACCTATGGAAGCGAAGCGGAAGTAGCCGGCTATTTCGGATCCGGTGTCCTGGGTATGACCAATAATGTGGCGAATACCTATAAGGATCTGGTTCGCAGCATTGACATTGACGGAGAATACCTGACCGGCTCTGCCAATGATAGTTCTTTCAAGGCGATCGTGACCACCTATGGCGGCGAGACTCGAGAGGTCCAGGCCAACGTTTTCCTGACGGAAGAACGGGTCGACGGCACTTATGTGATCTTGAAGTACCGCTATCACGTTGAGGGCAGCGATACGCTGGCTTATACGGTCTACTCCCGCGCCATCCGGCTGTCCGAGACCTAAACCGCTCCCAATCAAAACGGGGTAGACCTAATTTGATGGGAAAAATAATTAAAAATGAAGTTGTGCCGAAGCAATGCTTTGGCACAACTTTTCTTTATGAAACCGTTTTTTTGCGTGTGTGAGAACCGAAAAAACGTAAAATTAGCTAAAAGTACAACAATCTGCAGAAAATTTGTGCAAAATGCAAAAAAAAAAAAGAAAAAGTCCGCGAAACGGCATCTTTTGAAATGAAAATGATGGAAAATAGGCAGAGAAGGTGATTACTTGGCGGATTTTCGTAGAATAAGAGAGGAAAAGGGCGGTTGCAGATTTTGTTGACAATTGTCGTATCTTGCAGTATAATACGAAACGTATAAGTAGAGATGCAAAAGGCCCATGCTGAGGCGAAACCTCGGCAACTGGAGACGGTTGCAGGGCTCTATTACATAGCTATACCAATGCTCAGCAAAATAATCCAAAAAGGAGAAGAGAATGTATGAAGCAATGGAAACAAAGAACAAAGCGCTGTCTTGCCATGTTGCTTGCTGTCGTGATGACGTTCTCTCTGGTGCAGAACGGCCTGGTTGGTCTGGTCCGCGCTGTAGAGAGTGAGCAGTCTTCTGCGTCCGCAGGCGATTTGGTGGCAAATGCCTATAAAGACAGCTTAGCGGAGTGGGAACAGAAAATCCTGCAATCCGGCTATCTGAAAGGTGACGTGATCACATACAAGGCACCTGCTACTAATGAGAGCGGCCTTGTAACGGTGGACGCCGAAAACAGGACGGTTACGGTGAAGGATTATAAAGACGGAGAGGGCAATGTCTGGAAACCGGGCACCACTGCTAAAATTCTGGTGGATGGCGAAGCTAAAGAAACCGTCAAGCTGGAAAACGGCAAGGGTACTTTCGGCTTTGAAGGCAATGCTTATGATGTCAGCGTGGATTACACCTTGACCACAAAGGTGGACGTTGATCTGCAGAAACAGCTGCTCAGCGCACCCTACTGGCTCGCAAAGGGCGTAAATAATCTGGATGTGCTTAACAGTGGCAATGTCAATAGCGCACTGGATGTAATCACTAGAAGCCGTAGTTTGCTGCAGCAGATTGTTGACGGCATGGCTTATGGCAATCTTACGATTACTCTGAAAGGCGCACCCTATGCTGAAAGCCTGCTGAAGCAAATGGACAGAAACGATGAACGCCTTGATCTGCAGGTGGCGTTGGACAGCTATGAAGCTACCAGCAAAGTCGAATATTTGCTGAACAATGGTGAGAATATCCGCCGTCTGGCAAATGACCTTTACAGGGATGTTGTGGGTTTAAATAACCAGATTAATGACGATATTTTCTGCCAGTATTTGGTAGGATCTGGAATTGCTGATGCAGAGACACTGGAAACGGCACAGAATGTGATTGGTAATTTGGTCAAGGATATGGAAGTCGCCGTGGAAGACGACTGGACCATTTTGTCCAACAAGGACATCCTCAAGGCTGATCTGACGACTGCAAACTATGCAGTGCTGGATACCTACATTTCCAATGCAAATTTGGAAAATTACAAAAACCATGATGAATTGGTAACGTCTGAAGAGCTGAAGGTTGCCGAACAGACGGTGATTTGCAATCTGAACCGTTACGTTGTAACCGTGAAAATTGTTGCGAACGTGATCGGTGAGAATACCATCGACAGCGCTGATACCACAGCGAAAGAATATGCTGCCTTCACGCTGACCCTGAATTCCGGCGCTACGACTAAGGATATCTTGAACGAACTGAAGCGGAACGGCGGGGAAGATGCCGCTCTGAATAGTTGGGCTGCTTATGACGTGAATGAGGAAAACTATGAGAGAAAAGTATCTCTGGATAACGATTTCACGCTGAACGAGGATTGCACCCTGACGATTACCTATGAGCCCAGGGAATATGAACTCTATTTCGTGGAGGGCGATCCCAAAATGGTCCCTTATGGTTATCAGTTGCGCTTGCCCGTGCATGAAGACGGCGAGAAAGTTTGGGACTACACTGTAAATACAGAAAATAAAGATCAGGGCACCGTGATCCGTATTACCGAGATGACCAAGATTGCTCGCACTGAAGGAGCGGCTTGGGAATACCATAAGGTAAATGAGATCATCACTCAATATACGACCAGCACTGCAGTAAAAGAAATCCTGTCCCATACTGCACTGAATGGCGATACCATCAGACTGCGCGTTCCCAGCAAGGATCAGCTGAGGCTGGAAGGCAATACTGTTATTGCAAGCACTTATCCTGCTAACCAGAATGGCTTGATTTGGGAGCCGGTTTCCGGCACCTTGCAGGGTGGATCCAATGATGGTGAAACCATTAACTTTGATTTTGCCAACGGCCGGTATCAGGCAACGTTGACTGTCAAGGACTATGAGCAGATCCAGGTCAATTACTCTCTGAAGCTGGACTGGGACGTCCTGGGTGTGACTCAGCAGGAGGCTCTGGATATCCTGAATCTGCCTTATGTCTTGACGCAAGAAGCGGCAAAGCAGATGAATGCAATGCAGCAGCTGGTCAACCAGAAAGAAAATCTGGAAACACTTGGCAAGAATATGGGCTTTATCAAGAGCGCTGCCAGCGGGTTGGGCGAAGATGCCAAGAACGCTATGGATGATATTTATTCAAAGTGCTATATCCCGAGCGCTAAAAAGTTGCAGTTGCTGATTTATGTTGAGGAATATGCTGCAAAGAATACGAATGCAGCAAAGCTGGCTTACTACTATGAGAACTATAGTGACCTGTATAATCAGGTCGAGACTCTGCATAGCGGCTTGAAGACGCTTGTGGATGATCCTGCTTTTATAGACCTCATTCCCGAAGAATACAGCAAATATGTGGACAATATCGATGAAATTGTCGAGAAGTTCGCAGACATTAAAGACGACATGGTGCAGCCCAATGAGGCGCTAGACCTGCAAAGCGGCAGCCTGGAAAACCTGCTGGGTGTCGTGATCAAGAATATCGGCAAGCTGGAAGAGCGCACAGAGCAGCTGGATAAGCCTACTATGTCCGCACAGGCTACCGTAGTAGCCCCCGATAAGGTGACGATCACTGTAAACATCTATGTCAAGAACAGCAATGGCAAAGTCCTGAAGAATGACAAGATTTCTTTCGTCAAGGGCTTTGATAACCCTGCCAATGATGCGTTCGTGATGACAGAGGGTTTCTGGAACGAGATGGTGAATGAAGCCAATGCAAAGGAAGAGAAACTGCTGAAAGACTTCGTCTCCGAACTTGGAAATGTTGAATATCTGATGGATATAAACGACGAGCTGAAATCTTATGGCGGTTTCGAGGAACTGACTGCAGATAGAACCTATACGATCACTTATCAATATAAGACCGCTGACAAGGCACCGCTTCGTGACGAGAACGGTGAAGTGATCGGCGATTCGATGCCCTACGACAATCCCAAAATCCTACTGCCCGAGTGCGAAGAAGAGGGCTACCGTTATGAGTATGCACTTTATAATGACCATGGTGACTTCGTAATGGCAATTCAGGGTAAGACATTTACCTTTGAGCAGGTGTATCTGGTCAAGGGCTACTATGTCGCCCGTACTCGAGTCGATGAGAATCGTCAGAGCATCTTGGATCTGGTGGAAGAGATGAACCAGAACCTGCGCGAAAATGGCGCAACCTATACTTATAATGGCAAGACCTATCAGTCTATTGCCCTGATCCCTGTCGAAGACGGTAATGGCAACCTGACGATCGTTCTGCGTGTTGACCCCAATGCTCTGAACGTGAATTCCTCCATGGCGATGGACATTGCAATGACTTTTGCAAACACCGGTGTCTATATGGAATTTGACGGTCAGGTTATCAAGGGCAATAAGATCGGCCTGCAGGGATTACTGAACGCACTGGTGAACAGTGGCCTGGGTACCAAGAGCTTCGTGGGCGCTGTTAATGCCAATGGCACCATCAATGAAAGCGAGGTCGAGGGCAAAGTTGTTGGAAATGCTGACAATTTTGAAAACACCAAGCTGCTTGGCGGCAAGCTGGCAGAGGTTAGCTTGAAGATGGGTATGAACGCTGAAGTCGCCAAAGATGTTAAGATCTTGGTCACTCTGGAGAACTTCGGCAGAAATACCGGTAACACGGCTAACACCTATAACTCTGTCAACAGCATTCGCCAGTATCTGGATGTGGTTCTGGACAACGGCAAGATGACCTTGGATCTGAAGATTCCCGAGACAGCCTATCAGGCTGCAATTGTGGCTTTGCTGGCCATGAGCGAGACAGAACTGAGAGATCTGTCTTCTATCCAGGTGGAAAACATCAGCCAGATGATCTATGAACTGATCGTTCCTGTTATCCATGACGACAAGGTAACCTCTGAAACCCTGAAGAACACACTCAAGAGCATCGGCTACGAGAATGCGGAAACCCTGGATTTGTCCTTCTACGATCAGCTGGTGATTTATCTGCGGAAAGTATTGCCCGAAAACGCTGCAAACTTCGGTCAGACCAACGGTGATTCCTACGATGTGACTCTGAGCTACGACTGCAAGGGCATCCTTGACAGATTGAATTTGGACCCTGTGCTGGCAAACCTGCTGAGCGAGACAGAGCTGGAGATGACCTTCGGCATGGAGCTGAACGGAAAGCTGAACAAGGTCTTCAAGGCTATGGTCATTGATCCTAAGGGCAAGGGAATCGGCATCCTGCGCTTCTATTCTAACGTCGGCGAATTGCAGGCTGCGTTGAATGAGCTCAACTACACCAGCCTGGTGATCCTGCTGAATGATATCGCAGGCGATTTGAAGATCAATCAGAATGTTGTATTGGATCTGAATGGCTATACCATTTCCGGCAACCTGACCGCCCAGAGAACTGCTATCATTGTTAACAGCAATTTGGCAAAAGATGGTGGCGTTAACGGCACTATCGATGGTAATGTAAAAATCACCACCGGTAAATACGAAGTTGATGTTTCCGAATTCCTGCCCAGCGGTTATGAGCAGGATGCAAGCGGAAAGGTCGTCAGCAAGTATTTCGAAACCGTGCAGGATGAAAATGGCGACTACACTGTTACCATCAAACTGGAGAGAATCCTGGAAGAAGACAAGGTCCCCAGCGTGAAAGTACTGGCTTTGGAAGCTGTATACACCTTTATTCTGAACCAGTATCAGGCTGCTTCCTGGAGCTTTGGTGAGGATATGGGCATCTATGCCCTTGGCTATGATGACCTGGCCGAGCTGCTTGACGGAATCAGCGAAGCCGATGGCAATAAGCTGCTCAGCTGCCTTGATACAGCCGGCATTGCTAACTTCATTAATGACTTCGTTGCAAGCGTAACGAATTTCGATGAAATTGCCGAAACCGGCATCCTGGCTGAGTATGATGTTACCACAGCCCCCTGGGCATTCCGTGTGGCACACAACGAAAACGATGATCGTCTGGAACTGGGTATTGTCAATGGCAAGGAGACCACCAGAAAACTGACCATCAAGGTCGAGAATACCGAGTATGTTAAGAATCTGCTGAGCGTGCTTGATAAGGCAGTTGACATCGATTTCAATATCGATTTGGAGCTTGGTGTTAAGGGGACAGTCATAAGTGCCGGTGGTAGCGTATATGCCAAGGTCGAGATCGATATGACCAAGGACTACAGATACGGTGTTGTCGCTGCGATCATGGTTGCAAATCAGCTGGGTGAGAACGATGCTCGTTACAACGCTCTGATCGAGGCAATCCAATACAGTGTCAATACCGGTGACAATGTGCGGCTGAAGAACGCAATGGACATGGTTACTCAGCAGGAGCTGATCTCCGCACTGAAGAACACCAAGCGTGATCAGTTTGAGGCTGTTATCGAGAAGCTGAACATTAAGAATGCAGATAAAGTTGCACAGCTGGAAGAAGTGTATGACGATGTCCTGTTCCTCGGCGGCCAGTTGCTTGGCGCACTGAAGATCAATGGAAGCAATAATGCATTGAAATCTTTTGAAAAGGGCTACAGCACTTACAAGTTTGGCGCAAATCCCGATCTTGGAACGACCTACAGTGTTGGTGGTATTGAAATTGCACTCAATGCCAGCGCAGATGTCAGTGTTGAAATCAAGCTGTTCCGCGAAACTCCGGTCCTGGAGAGCGCAGATCCCTTTGAAGTGAAGACAAGCGATGTGAACAACTTCAAGTTTGTGAATGTTGACGGACAGCTGTACAGCATTGTTACTTCCAATCCCAATGGCGTTACGGTCGAAGCTTTTGAGGAACTGATGACTGCTGCGCTGACGGCAAGATATGGTAACACTTATAAAGAAATCACAGTCAACGTTGATACGGACAAGGAATTGATCCATACCGGAGCAACAGTTACGATCGAATTCGCCTATGGTGGCTATGAACCTGTTGAGGTTCCTTTCACTATGGTGGTTGCCGGCGATACCAACGGTGATGGCCTGATCGACAAGCAAGATGCCGAGAAGCTTGTGGATGCATACTTTGCTTCCGCCGAACTGGAAGGTGCGTATATGCTTGCAGCCGATGGCAATAACAACGGAGAAATCGACTGTGGCGACTGCGTTATCATCGCAAGTACGTATACCTATAAGTGGGAAGAGTATCAGAATGCTCTTTCCGAGAATTGATGCGAGGTGTTAAACTATGAATAATAAATTTAATAGATTGACAGCACTTTTTGTCGCATTAATGATCGTTGTTTCTATGGTTCCCTTTGCCGCTTATGCGGCAGAGGAGCCAGAGGAAACATATCAGCTGGAGCAGGGAACCTCCCTGGAGCTGAGGTTTGTAATTGACAGCTATGGTATTGATGGCGATTTTGCCTTTGACGAGGGCCTCGGTCTTAGCGTTGGTTATAACGGAGTGTTTGATGGCGAGATCAGAGAAGGCTATAATGTGTTCCTGTATACCGGCGAAAAGCAAGTTCCCAACGGTGAGCTTATTCTGACCGTGACCGCAGAAAATGCTGTCGTAGGCGAAGAGTATGAGATTAAATTTACCTACACGGCTTATGACGATAAAGGTATCCCAGCTGAAGAGCAGGTGTACACCTGGACGGTGAAGGTTGTCGAGCGTAGCCCTGAACCCACGAATCCTGATCCCACCGAGCCTAGCGTGGATCCCACCGAGCCCAGCGTGGATCCCACCGAGCCCAGCGCGGATCCCACCGAGCCTGGCGTGGAACCCACCGAGCCCAATGTGGAGCCCACTGAGCCTGGCGTGGAACCCACCGAGCCTGGCGTGGAGCCCACTGAGCCCAATGTGAAGCCTACTGAGCCTGAAGCGAAGCCCACTGAGCCCAATGCGGAGCCCACAGAACCTGTCGACTCCAATGAGCCTGATTCTAACAGTGGTGCATGGCTGATCGTATTGCTGATCGGTTTGTTGGCTGCAGCAGGTGTTGCAGGTGCATATATCTACATCATCAAGCAGAAAAACAGAACTGATACGACACCTTTGGTGAACTACAGCATTGATGACGATGATGAACCGGCAGATGACGGTATTTCTGAAGAAGCCGCTGTAGAGCCTGTTGCTGAAGCAGAGAATGCTGCAGAGGCCACTGCTGAAGATGAGGTCGCTGCGGAGCCAATCGGTGAAGAAGTGACTGAAACGGAGACTGCTGATACCGTTGAACCGGAAACTGCAGAATCTGAAGCCGAAGTGGCTGAAAACGTTGAAGCATCCGCTGAACCTGTCGACGAGGCAGAGGCAGAAGCTGACGAAGAAAACTAACTAAATACCCTTCCCTACCTCTCTTTTTGGGGGTGGGGAAAGGGAATATAAAGAGATGTGGAGTGAGAGACATGGAGGAACAGTCCTGGCAGAGAAAAGAATATACAACTTGGGATGAGGCTTTTCGCGGGTTAGCTCCGGCTGTTCGCCAGCAGTCCGTTCGCGTTGCCGATTATGCGCACGTGCTATTCTTGCAGGCCTGTGCAGATCAGTATGCGGCAAAAACGCCTATGGGTGCAGAACGCATTCGGGGCGAATACGGTGACCTCGCCTATAAGTGTGGCTTATACCATGATTTAGGCAAGGCGTTGGTCCCTCACGAATATC
The DNA here is from genome assembly GCA_964628315.1 of uncultured Oscillospiraceae bacterium. Lineage (GTDB taxonomy): Bacteria > Bacillota > Clostridia > Oscillospirales > Oscillospiraceae > Faecousia. The sequence goes on along the minus strand of CAZVMK010000003.1, from coordinate 23,116 downwards.
AAATCCTTCAGCGAGACTTTACCGAAGAGGAAATCGCAGTTTACAGAAAGTATACGACAGACGGTCGTGCGTTGGTTACTGCGCTGCAAACACGTGGCGCCCGTCTGAAAGATAAGCGCCGTGGCGAATTGACCGAGAGGCCGACCGGCAATATCCCTTGGCTGATGGTTCGTGAAAGCTGCCAACAGCACATGGAGAGATGGGATGGCAGCGGCTATCCCGACGGCCGTGTCGCCGAGCAGATCAGCCCCATTGCACACATCATCGGTTTGGCAAAAGAACTGGACAGACTTTCGGCTGAAACAAAGTCCGAGACCCCGTTTGAAGATGCTTTTGCGGAACTTCGGCAGGGAAGCGGAACAAGTTGGGATCCGGCATTGATCGAGGTGCTGAACAAGGCAGAGGAAAAGTGCAGAGAAGTGTACGAAAAATACATTTACTACACGCTTACATTGCCTAAAACAGTTCCGCTACTGGAAAAATCTCCCGATAGACCCATGGGGCTTCAATACCGGCCCATGGTTACCGGTGAAAAGTTGGTTGCATTTGAAGCAATTCCGTGGTTTGCGGGTGTCGCAGGTCAGCCGGATGAACGGGAGGAAGCACGTGATGTTGAGGCGTTGCTCAAACGCACGGACATGACCAAAAATGTTACGGAATACTTCCTGTATGAGGCGACAGATGCGCTTGTGCGCTTGAATAACTGCAAATTGGAACAGAAAGTTCTACTGAATGTTTTGCCTGACTTCTATCAGCAGGGCAATCACCTTGCCATGATGGAGCAGGTGCTGAATGACCAGGAACTCGGCAAAGAAAAGTTGCTGCTTTCAGTACCGGAATCCGCACTGCTGAATATTACCAAGGCACGTGCTGAAAATATCAGCCGATATATTGAAAACGGCTTCCAGCTGGTGCTGGACGATTATCATCCGGAAAATATTCCTCTTGAAACAGTATTGAACTACGGATTTAAATTTGTCCGTCCGGCGGCACAGCAGGATGTAACGCCGGAGGCCGAGCTGGTGTTCAAGGAACTGCAAGGCAGAGGGATTGCTGCGCTGGGTGCCGGAGCGGACAACCATGAGATTTTGGAGTGGTTGATAAATTGCGGTGCACAGATGTGCAGCGGCACCGTCACCGGAAATATGACGGATGAAGACGATATGATTCGCTATGGACTCATGCGGGAGCGGGAGGCGTAACTTATGCCGATAGATCCCAATGATCCCAGAGTTCAGGAATTTATAAAAAATTCGGAACAGGAACCGGTGAAGTCGGGTCCTAAAAAGAAAAAAACACAAGAAAATCAGCAAATACAATCTCCCCCCGAAAGTAAGAAATTTCAACTCATCAGACGAAAAAGAGCCGGAAAAGTTCTGACAAGGGAGGAAGTCAAAGAAATCAAGCAGGGCAGGAGAAAGCTACGAAAAGAGCTCCGGTCTAACGGAATAAAAGAAAAAAGTGATTTCGAGTTGACGGCCAGTAACCTTGGCTTGTATTTCGATAAGCCCAATAATTTGCTCTCATGGCTGTGGCAACACAAATTAGGGACATTGCTGGCTTCAATGGCGGCAATCATGGCGCTGTTGATGGTCATGTCAATTGTAACGCAAACCAGAGGCCACTTTACCATCAATGTGTCTGACGGTATGTTCAACGAGGGCTTTACGCTCAGCGAAACGGCAAACTTTGCCAGACCAACCACCTACCTTTTCGCAACACCGGCAACGGATGTTCCCTGTATTTCATTCAGCCGAATTCCGGATGATGTCGACCAGCAGGAAGGGTCCCATAATGCCCAGTATTTTGCCTATACGTTCTTTATTCGAAACGAGGGCGAAAGTTCACAGGATTATGCGTGGTATTTGAGCCTGAATTCGGAAAGCAAAGATGTTTCTTCCGCGGTTTGGGCCATGGTCTTTGAAGACGGTCAAATGCGCTTCTATGCCAAGGCGGATGAGGATGGCAATCTCCAGGCGTTACCTGCACTGGATGATAACGAGCGGGGCTACCCTGATATGCACCTGGGGCAGTTTGCTGCAGAACCGGAAAGCCAGTATGAAGAGATTTACAAGTACGGCGACCGAGCATTTTATCGTATTCTACCATTCCCGTTTATTAACGACACACTGATCGCTCAGGGACAGCAGTCCTCCGTAGCACCTGGTGATGTGCATAAATACACCGTGGTGTTGTGGCTGGAGGGCGACGATCCCGATTGCACGGACGAGTTGATCGGTGGCCACATTGGCGTACAGTTTGATTTCAGTTTGCTTGAAGAGGAGACTGTTGAGCAGAACAGTTCATGGGACCGCTTCTGGCAAAGCTTGAAATTCTGGTAAATAAGTAAGAAAGTACCTGCCGCCGCTGTTGCTCCCAGCAAAGGCAGTTACGATAACGTCGGTGGACGAAAAAACACAATATCCGAAAGGAGAGTGTCAAAATGAATGCAAAAAAGAAAAACGGCGAATTTGCCGGTGTGCGCAAGAAGCTCACCGCAGCTGTCGCCATGCTTCTAGTTGCGACGATCATGATGGCTTCCAGTACCTATGCATGGTTCACACTGTCTACAGCTCCTGAAGTCACCGGCATTACCACCAGCGTTGGCGCAAACGGCAACCTGGAAATGGCGCTGGCTTCTAGAGATGGCGCAGCACCAGGCAGCTCCAACGTCGACGAATCTAATAATTTCCTGACATGGGGTAACTTGGTGAATATTGGAGATAACTACGGCCTAAACAATATTACACTGAAGCCCTCTATGCTGAATATCGTCAATAATGCCGTTTCTACGAACCCTCTGAAGGTTCCTACCTATGGTGCAGATGGACGAGTAGACAAGCTGAACGGCACGACTATGAGCGGCGTTTTTGATTCTGCTGAGAATGGTTTTGTTGCCGGAAGTGCAATTTACGGTGTTCGTGGCATTGGCCAGTCCACCAGCATGTCCGAAACTGAGCAGACCCTCTACACCGCACTGATCTCCGTTGATAACAAGATCAGCAGCGCAAAGGGCTATGCAAATCAGTCCATTACTCTGTACGGTAACACCCTGGCAAATCTGGCAGTTAGACATGGCCTGAACGCAGGTACTGATAAGGATGTTTACACAGAGAATGAGGTAAAGGCCATCAACAATGTGCTGGATGCCCTGACCAATTCCAAAAAAGCAATCGAAGAAGCGCTGATGAATGCCCTGCTGGCTTTGGCAGCAAGCAAAGAAAGCAATGTGACAATTTATACGGATGTAAAGGCCGCAATGGCAGCCGAAAATGCCAGTCTGAGCACTGTTGAAAAGGCGTTTACAGCTGATGCAGAAACTAGCTTGGCTCTGCCGGATAGATACAATAATGCAAAATCGAAATGGTCCAAGATTACGATTCCTGCTAAGCTCGAAGAGAACAAAGAAACATATAGCTGGAGCGACATTAGATCGGCTGTTGATGGAATCGTTAATACTGCTAGCATCACCCTGAATGGCAAAACTGTAAGTGAAATTAAGGCAATGAAGGACTTCAATGAGTTGATTGCCCTGGCAAACAATGCAACATTGGAAATGAGCGCTGAGAGTGGTGTTTATGGCCAAATTGCAGAGTTGGTCGGTAACATTGGTGCCAATATCGGCCAAGTTCATGTTGAGACGGGGTCTATGAAAGTGGACGTTCAGTCTGCTTACATGAAGACCACCGTAAACACCACCGCCCTGATGAAGACCCTTGGCACAGAGCTGGCAGGCAAGACTGCGCTTGTTATCAGCAATGAAGAAACCAATACTGACCAGATTGTGAACGATCTGTACGCTTATGCAATTGACCTGTGGTTCCGTACCAATGCATCCGGTTCTAACCTGCTGCTGCAGACCGAGGCAACAAACCGCATTTATGAAAACGGCGGTTCTACCGAAACTATGGGTGGTGGCAGCACCTACACCTTTACGTTGCCTAATGATGCAATCAGCTTGGAAACCGCCAGAAAACTGGCTGCATGTATCCACGTGGTGTTTACCGAAAGAAATGGTACAGTGCTGGCTGTTGCGGGCTTGGATACTGCCAATTTGACTGAAACGACCAGAGATGACGGCAAAGTAGAGTATACCGCAAAGTTGTATATGCAACAGTACGAATTGAACGGTGATACCATCGTCTACAAGTATGAAACGGAGACGACCGATAACGGAATCCAAACCAAAAAAGATAGCTATGGTAATGCAATCATTTTGAAGGATACCACCGGCGTTATCACTGCACTGAACCAGAATGAAGCAAAGATGATCTCTGCTTACGTTTACTTGGATGGCACGTCCGTTGATAACTCTATGGTCGCAGCTACAAGCAATCAGTCCCTGACCGGTTCTCTGAACCTGCAGTTCGGTTCCAGCGCAGAGCTGAAGCCTATGGATTATTCTCCTCTGAAGGGCAATGATATCACCACTGAGCCTGCTACTTCTCAGGGCAACTGATCCTGCCGTTTCACTTTGAACAAATGAATATGGGGCTGCCAATTATTTGGCGGCCCCGTGAAGTAGGGCCTGCATTCGGCAGGGAGCGATGCTGCGTGCAGGCCCATCCTTCCCCTTGGAAGGAGCCTTGGACGGCTTCTGCGCAGAAACCGCCAAAGGGTCTTCCCAAAGACAAATATAATAGTATTTATTTCCATTAAAATGATACAGACAAAGGAGAATGAGCATGAACAAGACCTATTTTACACTGCGCCGCAAATTATACTCTGCGCTGGCAATGCTACTGGTCGCAACGGTGCTGATGGCTTCTACCACCTATGCGTGGCTGGTGCTGTCCACAAATCCGGAATTGACCGGCGTTTCCACCCAGGTGGGAGCGAATGGCAGCTTGGAGATGGCATTACTTAATAGCGCCAGCTGGGGGAATCTTGGCCTGTTGGACGGCGGTGACATTGACGAATCCAACCTCAAAGCCGGCAATAACCTGACCTGGGGCAACCTGGTCAACTTGAGCAGTGATTACGGCCTGGAGAAAATCGTCCTGAGCCCCTCCCGTCTTAATATCAGCAAGAATGCGGATGCCTACGAGGTCGCCGATAACCTGCTGAAAGTACCCACCTATGGCGAAGATGGCCGCGTGATCGGCCTGGATAGCGACAGCGTTGTCAACAAGGTGTACTCTAACGATGGATTTTCGGAGGACGGATACGGCGTGCGCGGTATCGGTACCGTTGCCGGAATGAGCGTTTTCCAGATCGGTATGAACAGTGCCCGTAATACGGTGAACAACAGCCGTGCAGCCGCCAGAACCCAGGCTAGCAATACCTTGAGCAATACAGGTGGCGGCTTGGCAAATATCATTGTCCAGAAGTACATCAACAATCAGGACAGCTTTACGGTAGAAGATGTCGAGCAGATCAAGGCCCTGGCCGAGGGTATGCAGGACGCTTTGGAGGAAATTGAGCTGGGCCTGCGTGCGGTGTTCGCCGGTTATATCACAACTTCGAGTGCCGCAATCGGCACCGAAGAGAACTATAAGGCGGCATTGGAGAAAATCAATGACCAAAGTGTGACTCTGAGCACGCTGCTGACGAAATATGGCGGCGTGACCGGTATGGTATCCGAGATAAGCACATATATTTCCATTTTGAGCAATGACGAGACCTCGGTTGAAAGTGTTATTGAGTTTTGCGATAATAGAATAAATAACACTACGGGCGCTACATGGAGTGAGATATCCGGTGCAATTCAGGGCTTGGTAAAGGTTGATAATATGACCGTAGCCGGCCTGAGCGTTTCGGACCTGGAAGAATTGATGAAACAAGGCACCAGCGAGGTCGCTTCCGCCGTTACAAACGGTATGACTGCTGAGGGTGGCCTGTATATCACGGTACCCTCCGGTAGTGGCGTTCTGTCCAACATTGCCGACTTTGCAGAGGATTATGAGGCAACAGTTAAAGTTACGCTATCTGTAAGCGGTCTTAACCTGGATAATGCCCCTGTTGTGCTGAGAACCAAGTCTAACGTGGATACTGCCTATTTAACACAGGCCGCCACAAAAATGAAAAAGGCAGAAGTAGCTTCTGCTGCAGACAGCGACGCAATCACCGATTTCTACGGATATGCTGTTGACCTGGCTTTCCGCACCAATGCAGAAAATGCAAACCTGCTGCTGCAGACAAACCCCGAACAGCGCATTTACGATACATCCAGCAACAGTTCTACCCTGGGCGGCGGTAGCTTTATGAGCTTCCGGTCCAGCGAAGGCCTGTCTGCCACGAAGATGGTCAAGATGATGAGTGGTATTCGGGTAGTCTTCCTGGATGAGTCAAACAAGGTTCAGGTCATTGCCGCGCTGGATATGACCCTGGGCAAGGATGTGTATTCCGGCGTACCCGAAACCGAAATTAAAAATGACGGTGAGGGCACCGGAAAGTATACTGAGTATTATCTGAACGCATACCCCAACAGCACGAATCCTAACTACCAGAACTCCGATGTGATCACCAAGGATGAATACGAACTGCTTCCCGAAAAGAGCAATGTGGAGTTCAATGATGGCATGGTCAGCGCAAAGCTATACATCTATGCATTTAAAATGACCCTTAGCAATGCAGACCACACAGGGGATGCAGATTATGCAGAGGGCAAAGAGTACTATACCGGCGGCATTACACTGGGAGAGAAGCAGACCGATGGCGTGATCATGAGCCTGGAGCAGGATGTGGCCACGAAACTGACTGCCCTGGTGTATCTGGATGGCAGTGTGGTCAACAATTCCATGGTTGCGGCAACCGCAGCACAGTCCATGAGCGGTACGCTGAATTTGCAGTTCAGTACGGATGTGGAACTGATCCCCATGGAGAACAGAGACCTGATGAATGGCACTGGCGAATCCACCGGCGAATCAACCGCTGCACCATCCGAAGGCTAAATGATCTCAGCAGCAAACAGAAAGGAGCGGCTTGAGTGAAAAAGGGACTTTATGTCAAAAAAACAGGCCGCCACATTCTGATCTATATGTATTTATTGCTGATTTTGTTGGTGCTGCTGGTTGCGGCTACCTATACCTGGTTCAGCCTGAGCCGGACACCTACAGTCAGCAACATGGAGATGTATATCAATGCACCGGCCGGTCTTGAATTGAGCCAATCAATTCAAGACCCCCAATGGAGCCAACAGCTGGACTTCCCAACGCTGGTCAATTCTGACAGCGCTCCGCTGAAGCCTGTTACATGGTCCGAATTGCAGCAGACATTTCTGGCGGCTAATTATGGACTGGATGGACGCATCGGCGGATGGAGCACATTGAGCGATGATTTGAATTCCAACAAAAATGACAGCAATGGCTACTACGTTCGTTGTGTGTTCTACGCAAGAACCGGTCAAGATGTTACCGTGTCTTTGACACCGGCGGTGACGATGCAGGACGGAACGGCCGGTTCGGGAACGTTCTTGATCGGCACACCGTTGTGGAACAGTGATAAGATCCTCCATGATAATGGCGGCCTCGGTGCCGAACTGGCGATGCGATTTGGCTTCCGAATGACAAGGCTGGATGAGAACGGAACGGAATTGGATGAACGTTCCGAGCTCTATATCTATGAGCCTAATTGCAACAACCACATGTATGATGTTAATGTTTACGCTCCCACGGCAAGCATAGATGGTACCGAGACCCTGGTGCCCGAAGATCGACTGATTCTTCAGACTACCACCGCCTGGACGGAAAGTGACCCTGTTCAGAGAGAAGAACTCCTGTACTACATGGGGCAATTCCAGACGGATACCACGTTGTTCACACTGGAAGCTAATGAAATTATGAAAATTGAGCTGTATATCTGGCTGGAAGGGCAGGATGTGGACTGTATCGGCCAGGTCGATCAAGCTGAAATTTTAGCAAGCATCCAATTTAAAGTGGATCCCAAGAATCAGTCCGGCTTGGTGCCGATTTCCTGAAACGGAAGGTTTCAGCCCGCGAGGGAACATTGTTGAAGGGAGTAACGAAATGAAATTGTCTAATAAGCGCGCAGAATCCGAACAGAGCGTTGAGAATGAGCAGATCGTGCACGAGGAAGAGAAACAGACCGGTGGCAAAAAAGGAAAGAAAATTGCCAATACGGTGATCAATGTAATTTTGGTCGTAGCGATTATTCTTGCGGCATTTTGCACCTATACCTCTTATGTCAGCACATCCGGCCATGGCGTTCCCAGCATATTTGGAGTATCGATGCTGTCAATTCAGACGGAATCTATGTACCCGACACTGTTGCCTGGTGACTTGATTTTCGATACACCGGTGGATGATGCGGAAGAACTGCGCGAGGGCGATATTATTACTTACTGGACAATCATCAACGGAGAAAGAGTGCTCAATACCCACAGAATTACAGGTATTTTTGACGGCGGAGATCATCTCATTTTCTCCACAAAGGGTGATAATAACAGCTTGGAAGACTCGTTGACGGTCCATGAGAGTGAGATCGTTGGCAAGTATTCGTTTAGAGTTGCCGGCGTTGGCAAGGTGATCGACTATTTGCAGACCAGTAATGGATTTTTGCTGGTGATCGTGTTGCCGGTCTTTATTTTCTTCCTGTTCCATTTGATCCAGTTCTTCAGAGCGCTGTTTGAGTACCAGAACGTCAAGAATCGTATTCGTTATGAGCAAGAACGGGGCCGCACAGAAGATATCATCGAAGAACAAAAGAAGCAACAGAATGAGGAACGGGCCAGAATTGAGGCGGAGATCCGCGAAAAGCTTCGCAAGGAATTGCTTGAAAGCATGAAAGCCGAGGCTAAATCAGCACAAAGCACAGAGGAACAAGAGAAATCCGAAGAGGAAGAGAAATCCACTGAAGAATAAAGAATTTTCTGTATTCGGGTATGAGGAGAACTTATGGACCACTTTTTACAATATTTTTTCCAGGATTTTGGCAGAGTATTTCGCTCTTTCGCGGAAGTGTTCAGTGCATTTTTCAATTTTTTGAATTATCTGCTAAACTTCCCGATGCGAATGAAAATCATATCCGAATACAATGAAGAATTCAGCACGCTGGACTGGGTAATGCTGTTGCTGGCAAATCTTCTGCTGGTGGCTGTTATCATTGTGGCGTTGGTGTATCTGATCAAGTGGCTGAAAAAGGTATGCCGGTTCCGAATTCCCGTAAAGAAATACGAAGAGATGGAACGGCAGGTCAAAACCCTTCGCCAGGAGCTGATCCAGGCGAATTATCAGAAAGATAAAATGCTCAACCGTCTGGTGGCAGATGTCGGAAAAGATAGCAATGGCGTGCTGAAAGAGCTGGGATTAGCGGAAGAGGAGCGGACGGAGGATTATGTTGTAGGAAACCGCAATTCTCTGGAATCCCCGTGTATCGATCCCAATGAGAGCCGCTTCTTCAGACTGACAACAGTTGATAACTTTTATAAAAGCGAGTACCACGCTCCGGAGTATGATGACGAGATCAGCTTGGAGGAGTTTGTGGAGCGTTTCCGGTTGTTTTCCGCAAGCCAGCTGGGACTTTATTACAGCCGAAATGTGGTACGCTACTTTGTTGCATCGATGGGCGCTTGCCGGATCATGATTTTGCAGGGTATTTCCGGTACCGGTAAAACCTCATTGCCTTACGCATTCGGTAAGTTTATCCAGAATGATGCCGCAGTTTGCTCTGTTCAGCCTTCCTGGCGTGAACGATCGGAGCTTTACGGATACTTTAATGAATTTACAAAGAAATATACAGAGACCGAATTTCTAAAGGCGGTATATGAGTCCAATTTCCGCAAGGATCCGCAAATGATCATTCTTGACGAAATGAATATTGCCCGTGTGGAATATTACTTCGCTGAAATGCTGTCAATTTTGGAACTTCCAAACGCAGAAGAACAGGTTATCGATGTGGTGAATGATGTATGGGAAAATGACCCGTGCAAAATTTTCAATGGTAAAATTCAGATTCCGACAAATGTCTGGTTTATCGGCACCATCAACAACGATGACTCTACATTTGCTGTGGCAGATAAGGTCTATGACCGTGCTATCCCTATTGATCTCGATAGCAGAGCAGTTCCCTTTGACGAAGGTGAAGGCGAAGCAATTCATATCAATGCGGATCATCTGCAGAAACTTTTTGAAGAAGCCAGAGAGAAGTATCCCGTCAGCCAGGAAATGCTCGATAAGATCGATGGATTGAATGAATACCTGATCAAACATTTCAGACTGAGCATCGGTAACCGTATTATCAAGCAGATAAATTTGTTTGTTCCCTGCTTCGTTGCCTGCGGTGGAACGGAACTGGATGCCGTCGACTTTATGATTCAGGAAAAAGTCCTTCGTAAATTTGAGTCACTGTCTTTGGGCTTTTTGAAGGATGAGCTGACGAAGTTTAATACCTATCTTGACCGAAACTTTGGCAAGGATGGTATGCCTTTGTGTAAGGAATATGTGGATGTTCTGAGACGCAACAGTTGATAAGAGAAAGGAGTTGCCACCATGGCGGAAAACGCAAATAAAACGGAAGAGTCGACCGTTGATGAATTATACGAAATGTATACGCGCAGCGTAATCCGTGCAGTGAGCAGCCAGGAGTTTTATCGATTTTTCCTGGGAGCCTGCTCTCAGGGAAAAAATATATTTCAGTTTACCAACCGCTATAGCAGAAAAGCGGTAGACTATGTTTGGGTGGAAAAACTGGAAGAAGCAGTGCCGGCGTTTGCGGCATTGACCGGAGTACGTGTCGGAGACCAGCTGGAAAAGGAATATGCCAAAAAAGGCGTTCAGATCACACTGAAGGTGGACGAGATTGTTGTCGATGTGGGGCGCGCAAAGCGCGTTTCGAATGACGTGATCCGGCATCTGGCACACCACAGTGAACAGGTAGATAACTACGATGTGGAAACCGGCCAGGTGCTTCCAAACCGCCTCATGCAGAAATTAACGGAAGAGACCTATACAAATTACGAAAACAGAGTCGCATTTACGGCGCTGGAATTAGGTTTTCAGGCAATTAGAAATAGACACGAGGTCCTGTTCGGTGAAATGTCTGAGGACATGGGGGCCAAGTTAAAAGTCACATCCGATATGGAGATAGGCTACGATAACGTTCATCTGGATATGTTCATGTCTATCCGCCAGAAAGAAGATGCACTGGAAACGGACTCGAAAAACAAGGAGATTTTTGACAGGATCTCTCGCTTGTACAGGCTATATAGCATGTTTATGCACACACCGTTTGCAAAAGAATTGCAAACAAAGGAACGTGTACGTGGACATGTTGTAAAGACGAACGTTCTAAAAAAGAACAAGATGTACAAAAAAATTGCAGACACGCTGGAATTTCTTTGGAAATATACAGACGTTGGCTATGCAATGGCTGTGGTGGATCAGTCCAGACAGGTGGATGAAACCATGCAGCTGCAGCTGTTCAATAATATTTTCTTCAACTATTTGGCCTTAAAAGGGTATCTGGAAAACGAGGACGGCCGAAAAATTCCCAATACTATGTTAAGGCGTACACGCACCTTCAAACCGAAATTTGTAAAGCAGATCATTGAGGAACTGACAGAGGATTACAATCTGCCGGAGGTGGAGATCCGCAAGGTGCTGATCGAAGAGCTGACGAAGGAACAGTTGATGCAGGAAGAGGCAGAAGAACGCCGCCGTCTGGTGGAGGAACAGGCCAGAAGAAAGAAAGAAGAAGAGCAACGTATTCGCGCGGAGAAAGCTGCCGAGGCCGAACGTATCAGACAGGAAAAGGCAGCAATGCGGGAACGGCTCCGTCGAGAAAAAGAAGCGCAGCGTCAGCTGGAACGAGTGGAAAAGCTGGAACGTGAAACGGAAGAGCGTCGCCGCAGTAACTTGTTCCGTAGAGAATACGAAATATTTAAAGATGCTCTTGCTAACCAAATCCTTCTGCGAGCAGAAGAAACAAAGAGAATTGAGGAAGAAAAGCTGGACTTTGCAGATGCGGCTCAGCTTCTGGAAGAAGCGGAAGCCAGGAAACTGGCTGAAGCGGAACGCGAGCGTATTCGTCAACAGGAGATGCTGGAGCAGGAACGCCGCGAGAAAGAGCTGGAGGAAGAGCGCCTGAGAAAGGAAAAACTGGCTGAGGAGGCGCGAATCCAGGCGGAAAAAGAGGCGGAGGAAGAAAGACTTCGCCAGGAGCGGCTGGCTGCAGACCGTGCACAGATACAACAGGAAATTGAAACAGTAGAACTGTTCCGCGCACAGCTGGCAAATCGAAAGTCTATGCGTATAGAGGCGGCAGAAATGCGCAATGCGCAAAAAGCCGCATGGGAAGCCGCCAAAGCAAAGCGGCGAGAAGAGCGCAGAGCTTCTTCGGTTCGGTAAATAAGCATTTGGCGGAGGAGGTGACAGATATGGTAAGAAAACAGTATACAAAACTGGCAGTCGCAGCAATTTCTATTTTGCTGGCAACAGCAATGGTAGTGACCGTGTCTTATGCATGGCTGACGATTTCGGACAACCCTGTTCTTACCGGTATTCAGGTCACCATTGGTGGCGGAGAGACGATACTACTGGCGCCGGACGTAACACAGGAGCTGGAAGACGGAACTTTAGTACACTACCCTGGAACGTTTTCAAACCAATTAAACTTTAATCAGCAAGCAGGTTATGAATATCTGCAAAGTGTGCTGGGGTTGTCACCGGTATCTACTGTGGATGGCATAACATGGGTGTTGCCTACGTTTTATGATTTCAACGACGAGGAAGTAAAAAACGGATCGGCGCAGGTGGGCGATATAAAGCCGCATAGCCAGTTCCAGGTGGAGACAAATTTGGAACATGCTAATTTGTCCGCCGGAGACGAAGACAGCGCAAAGGGAGGACATTATATTTATCTGGACTTCTGGGTGGTATCTCCCAGCGAAAATTACAACTTACATCTGTCGCAGGGAGACAGTGATGGCGGAAGTTATCTGGTAGAGTTGCCACGTGTGGTAGACAATGGGATGGGTAGCTATGAACTGGAAGCGTCCACTCAGGCTGCAGCGGCCAGCGCCAGAATTGGCTTTTGGATCAATCGTGCGGTCGCCGATGATGCCAGCATGGTATCCTACGTTCAAAGTATATACGATAATGATTCCTACAACAAATTGCTGGGCAATTATCCTGAAAAAAGTGAAACGGTCTTCGCTGATTCAACATCTGATCGCTTTGTGATCTACGAACCCAATGGTATGTTGCACCCCGAGGTGGGCACAGATGGGGAATATCTGACCACGTGGCCTCTGGGCGTTGTGGAAAACGAAATATACCAACTGAACATTCCTTCCGGATGCTTAGCCGTCCAAGTGAGGAATGAGATGCTGGTAGATGCGAATGGCACATATACACTGAACACGGCTCTACAGACCGCATTATATGGAAAAAGTGTCGAAACATCAGAGCGGGCGGAGCAAATTTTGTACAGACAGTATTTACAAGGTCAACTGGCGCAGTATGTAAACAGAGGCCAGTTTGTTGGAGATATGAGCACGCTGGAGGCCTATGCAACTTCTGGAGCAGGTGTTGTATCGGCGGACAAACTGGAGAATGGATTGTTATCTGCTGCTTCGGATGACGTAGTTTTAACACGATTGGAGCGAAATGTACCCCAAAGGATCCGTATGTATATTTGGCTGGAAGGTCAGGATGCGGATTGCACAAACAGTGCAGCAGGGGCGCTGCTGGCATTGAATATTCAGTTATCCGGCAGCAGTGATTAAAGTATGAAAACTGAAAAAAATCGTAAGATTGGTAGCACCATTGCCAGCATTGCGTTGGCGTTGGCGGTTTTGCTTGCGGTGTTCGTGTGTTTTCAAGTAGTGACCAATGGGTATGTGACACTGGCTGGAAATAGCTTGTTTCGAGTGGTTACAGGTAGTATGGAGCCAACGATGCCGGTTGGAACGATCATACTTTGCAAGCAGACACCCATTGAACAAATACAGCAAGGTGACATCGTTTGCTATCGGGCTACGGATACGGCCCGTGAAGGAAAAATAATCACCCATCGCGTAGTTGATATCCACAAGAATGCAAATGGTGAAATAGAACTGGAAACAAAAGGCGATGCCAATGTATCCTCAGATGGTGATTATGTTCGTGAGGTGAACTTAATTGGCAAAGTGGCTTGGTTTTCGGGAAAGGATAATGCATTGAATCAGATATTGTCTTTCCTTTCGGGAAAGTTGGGATTTTTAGGGTGTGTGGCAATTCCTATTCTGCTAATTTGTTCTCTGATGCTCAGCGAAAGTGTGAAGAACATTAAGCGTGAGTTAGAAGAGGCAAAAGATATTTTGGAAAATGGACCTAAAGCACCGGAGACTGAGATCTCTACCGAAGAATATCGAGAAATGTACGAGCGAATCCAAAAGGAACTGGTTGAGGAGCTAAAGCATGAACTATCCGAGGAAGGAGCAACAACGGAATAAAACAAAAGGCCCTCTCAATGGACTGGAAAAAATCCGAAAGTCAGTTCGCAGACAGGGCTTGTTGGCAGTCGCCACGATTTTGCTGACTGTAGTGATGGTTTTTGCTATGACAACAGCATGGTATACAAATGTGGCACAGACCAATGGCCTGACATTCACAACACAAAGTTGGGGTGTTAATGATGTGGATATTCAAGTGGGAACGACTGCATTTGAAATTTATCCAGGCGCAGTAGGGATTGTACCGTTGAAACTTGTAAATAAAACACAGACTATTGCCTCGGTGGGTGTAAGTGCCATTTTTAATACCGCAGGTGTTGAAGATGAAATGGAAAAGCGTTTGTTTTTCTATGTGGAGCAGACGCAGAGAAAAAACGGTGAATATGTAGATCGAACCTATATCGGAAGTGGCAACAGTTCATATACCTATACACTGTTGCCTGGAGAAACTGTTCACATGGATGGCGGCGGATATAATGCAGCACCTGTAAAGTGGACTTGGGTCTATGATATGCTGGGCTATTATGTATCCGGTACCCGACAGGCGAACGGTGATGTGGCGGTTTCTCAGTATCTGCGCCCTATTGAGTATGATCTTGATAAAGCAACTTTTGGTGAAGATGGCAAACTAAAGACGGTGGATGGTGTAACTGTAGACGCTTTCCTGGAAGGCATTTCAGAAAAGGATGGATATTTGGGTACCATTGATACGGCCACTGTTACGGAAAAAGGCTATTATCCTGTAGAAGTAGACGAAAATGGGACCGGAGTGTGGGCGTATCTTTGCACTTATACAGAAATCGAGCAGGGAATACAATATGACACACAGCTGGCACAGACGATGCCGTCTTTTCAGGTCCAGTTAAAATTCACAACTAAAAATGAGTCGACCGTACAAGCACAGGTGAGCAATGTTGAGCAGCTAAAGGAAGCGTTGCTGGATAGCAGCGTTGATGTGATTCAGTTGGAGCAGGACCTTGTATTGTCGGAAACGATCGATGTGTTGAACGATAGCCAGGCGGTCCTTGATCTTAACGGTCATATCATAAATATGAATGGGCTGACGGAAAATCAGGATAATGAGAAAGTTGCATTCAGGGCGGAAACAGATGCAAAACTGATTTTGATAAACGGAAAAATCGAAGGTACCGGCAACGGGAAAGAGGTTGCGGTAAAGGCTGTTGGTGCGCAGATAACCATGAGTGGGATGACACTGACGAATGTTTACCGTTGTATCGATATCAAAGATCAGCTTAGCCAAGGCGACTCTGTTGTGAGATTGTCTGATTCCACGATTTCTGCCACAAATATTGGACTGTTTATACAGGGCAATGGTGATGTTTCTGATGGAGTTACCCGTCTGATAGCGGAAAACTGTAGCATTGACGGTGCCTACGTCGCCATTTGCGGGCAGGGATCGGCCAACGCTAATAACCAGCAGTGGGGAACAGATATTCAGTTGACAAACTGCAA
This sequence comes from uncultured Oscillospiraceae bacterium, assembly GCA_964628315.1. Classification (GTDB taxonomy): domain Bacteria; phylum Bacillota; class Clostridia; order Oscillospirales; family Oscillospiraceae; genus Faecousia. The sequence continues at coordinate 7,251 of CAZVMK010000003.1, read as the reverse complement.
GCTGAACGCAAACCTGAAAGGCGAAAGCTGGGCAGGCATCTATCATCCACAGCAGAACAGCACGCTGAACATTCAGGGCGGTGAGATTCATGGCTATACCGGTATTGCTGTTAAAGGCGGTACAGTGGTGATCCAGAATGCGATTATCCATGGATATGGAGAAGCCAACAAAGCGGCTGAAGCTACTTCCGGTTGGACAGATACCGGAGACGGTATTTATTTGGAAGCAGTATACCCGTGGAAAGCGACTGTGGAATTGCGCGGCGACAATATGAACGTCATCAGTGACCACGGTAAGGCCATCCAACTGTTTGAAAAGACAGGCTTCGGCCCTGGCTTGATCTATATCTATGACGACGGTTCCTATAAAAATGGGCAAACAGATATGGATATTTCCGCCTTTAAAATCAATTAAGTGACGAAAAGGAGAAGTGAACATGAAAAAATCTATAGTAGCACTTCTCTTGATCGTGCTGTCTATGTTGCTGGCTGTAAATATCACTTTTGGCCATTATGAAAAAAGCGATATACATGATGTCAAGTTGAATTTCAGTTGTGGAGCAAATCGACAGATATATTTATCTAAGGCAGGGACCTTCGGAGAGACTGAGCAGTGGGTTTCTCTTGAAGAAAACATGATTGAGTTGGATTTCCGGATGGCTAATATCCAATTGGAGACGGAAATATATACCGATGATCCGATTTATGTGCAGCTGCGAGTGATTGCTTTAGAACAGGCCGGCGGAGAACTGAACATGGTTTTGACTGTTAATGGGAAATGTTATACGGCTGTAGCGGAGCCCATTGCAGAGGGTAGCAGGCTGTATAAGGCCCATGGAAATGGCTGGGTTTATTCGTTTCCGGTCAATGGACAACTGGAGCAGGCCCAATTTATGGTTGCAGGTGGAAGCACTTCTTGGATAGAGGGGAACTTACGTGTGGTGGGGAGCTCTGACCTGGGAAGCCAATTAAGCCTGGATATTGTTACAAAATAAAGAGAAAGGAGCCGGAAAATGGAGCAAAGGACAGAAAAGCAATATATGTTGCCGCTTTTAATGCAATGTGAACGATTTCCGTGTAATATCATTATTTCCGGCTTTGTTCAAACAAAAAAGCAAACAGACTTCCGACTCCATGAATTTGCGAAGAACGCTTTTTTGTGGAAACGGATGAGAAAAATGTCGTATGGCGGTGACCGAAACAGGCTAAATATGCCTGATGAGACTTGCTCGATTGTGAGAAACGATGGAGGTGCAATGCAGTGAAGGAAACAACATCAAAAAGAATTGAAGCCTACAAAACTGCTCTGCCTGGCCTGAAGGAAAGACTGGCGGCGGTGGCACTACTGTTGGTGGTGTCGATGATCATGATGATTTCTTCCACATTTGCGTGGGTGACGCTCTCTCGGAGTCCTGAGGTCAATGGTTTGAGCACCAGTATTTCAGGCAATGGCAACTTGGAAGTGGCACTGTCAAAGCCAAATGGTGATGCGCCGGATGAATATGATGTGGATGATTCTGTTACAAAGGGAACAGATGTGCAATCGTCCAACCTCCAGTGGGGCAATCTGATCAATTTGTCCAGTGATGTATACGGTATCCAAAACATGGTGCTGAGACCTGCACAGCTCAATACAACAAATTTGCTGAGCAATCCACTATGGGGTGCCCAATATGGAGCGGATGGCCGAATTGAATCTCTAAACTCCGATTTTGCATTTGTCAATTATGATTCTAAGGGCAAACAGTTTGTACTGAACCCCGATGGATATGAGTATGGTGTTCGCGCTATTGCATCCTATAAGGCGCAAGTCTCGGACTCAACGACACTGGCCCTGAATGAAATGATTGCTACGGCATCTGCAGCACACACGCATACGAACCAGGCTTATCAGGCGGTACGCGGAAAATTCGCAGGCCTAGGAGACATTGTCAGCACTTATGCCCAAGATATCGTCAATGAAAAGCTAAATGGTCAGGAATCCAATACAGACCTGGCGAAATATCTGGGTAGCGTTGTAACACTGTACGAAACTCTGTATAACGCCATGCTCACGCAGAAAGATACGTTTGTGGCTCTGGCCAATTTGCAGCAATATGTGGCGGCGAATAACAGCGGCTTAATATATACGCCTGTTACATGGGAAGAGATTGAGGCCAATGAAGCCATATATGGTGTAGGTCTTACCGGCTTGACGCAATATATCAAAGATCTGAATCAGCTGGAAAAGGATTTGGCTGCTATAACAGAAAAATATAAAGACTTTAAAGAAAATGGCACTCCCTGCTATTGGAGTGACATTTCTGCCCCAATCGATCGATTGGCCAGCGTTTATACCATGCAAGTCGATTTGAACGACGATGGCAACCTGACACGCCTGACCGCTCTTAGCACAGATCAATTGACTGCAATTTTGAAAGCAAATGGCAAATCACGGAAAATCTATATTGACAAAGGAATTTTATATCGTTTTGAGCAGACTGCAATTGATGAAAGCTACCGCTTAAACGGTGAGGCAGAATGTACCGTCAAGCTGAAGGCAATGGGAGTAAGCATGACAATTTACGGCAAAGCCTACACTCAGGTGAGCGGCGCTTGCTCCTTTGCTGAGGATATGAGCAAAGCCCAGGGCGAGAAGTTGGTCCCCAAAGATGCCGTTGCCGATGACACCTACGGCATGGCCGTTGATTTCTGGGTGCGGACCAATGCAGAAGAAACCTTGCTGATTCTGGAGGGCGCGCTAGCAACCGATAGTACCGGTGCGTTTATTCGCTATGACGGCGTAAACCGTATTTGGGGTTACACCAGCGAAACCGGCTTGCCTGGTACGGAAAGCACATCCCAGGGCGGTGGCAGCTGCTACACCTACTATGCAGATACTCCGGAAGACATGGCCCGCTCGTTGAACCTGCTGGAAGCGATGAAAGTGGCTTTCGTCAGCGAAAACGGCACGCTGCTGGCAACCGCCGTAATGGATACAGAGAATTATTGTGCCGTGAACGGACGCGTGACCGTTCCCATGGTTTTGGATGAAAACACCACGTTGAGCTATACCGATAAGGATAGCACCGGCGCAGAAAGAACCATCAAGGCGATCTCCGAGCTTACCTATAACAGCGCACAGCGTATTACCGCAATTGTTTATCTGGATGGCGCGAACCTGACGAATGATGATGTTCTGGCGGCATCCGATATCCAGGGCCAGCTGAATATCCAGTTCGGTTCCACCGAGAATTTGCAGACCATCGGCGATGATGATCTGCTCAACAGTCAGTGGTCCATCGATGCATCGTTGGAAAACGGTGACAAAAATATTTCCTTCAAGTATGAAGAAAAAGATGCAACTCCGCTGAAAACGAAATTGATTTTGGATATCGGCGGCACTGAACCCAGCGAAGTGAAGGGCTTCTTTGTCCGTTCCATCAGCAATGGACAGGGTACAAGAGAAGGAGAAATGACCTTCACCAAACTGCAAGACGGCAGCTGGTCTGCGGAATATGAATTTACCGCACCTGGCACCTACTATTTGCGAAACTTGCAGTTGAACGGTATCAACTACAGTTTGTCCGAACCGATCAAGGTCGAAATCACGGGCTTTGCCCTGACGGGAGTTACATGGTCGGAAAACGGTGAAAACGTGGTTTATCGTACATCTGAGGGAACGCATACTACCGATGTTACCGTTTCTTTTGCAAGCAGTGAACAGTATCAAATGCCCCATGCGGTGCAGGCTCGGTTTGTTCGTGATGACGGAAATACCGTCAACGTGACCCTGGCCTATGATGGTGGCGGCGACTGGAAAGGAACGGCAAACTTCAGCACCTCCGGCAAATACACCTTGGAATACCTTGTCTACACGGTCAAGGATGAAATCACCGGAGAAAGCAAGAATGTCTACTATGCACTAGGCAACAATGCAAAAACCATCGATCTGGCACTGGGCTTGTACGTGGTTGTTACCAACCAGTCCGGTCAGGAGACTGTAGACTATGACAGCAGCAAGACATTTGAATGGGATGTCCTGGTAGATATTTTTGATAATGCAGGCAACAGATTGGAGAATATGGAGAATGTTCGTCTGGTTTACTCCAACAACGGATCCGTCTCCAATACCGTCAAAGTGGATTTGAAACCCCTCTTTGACCAGTATGACGGCACACTTGCCATCCATGGCGCCGGACGGTGGATATTCGGCTATTTGGAAATGGACGGTCAGATATTGACCAAGGCAACCAGTAGTCCCACCTTCACAGTCATCAGCCCCGATCCGGTGAAATTCAACACATCGTCTGTGGGTAGCTACTATGGAAAGACCCAATACAAGCCTCTGACCAATGATGCTATCATCGACGGCATTAAAATCGCCAATTCTGATGCGGCGACCATTGAGGCCATTGTCTATAACAGCATTTCCAAGAAGTATGAGCGTGTAACATGGGAAAATGTATCCCACGTCAATGACAAGGTAAGTGTCACACTGCCTCAATACACTCTGGATTTGGATGAGGACGGAAAACCCCTGGATGGTGCGACTTATACTCAAGAGGGTACATGGGAGCTGGTGGCGCTGATCCTGACCAACTGCTATGCCGAGGATACGCTGTTCCATGATGATACCAACCCTGTGGTGTGGGCAAATCAGGAGCACAAAGAATATTTCGCCGCTCAGGCAGAGCAGGAAAATGCCATCGAAGTCACGGAATATCTGGACCTGTCCAAGATGACGACCAAGGTTTCCAGCAAAATGAATGTGACCATGATTTCCGGCAATACCACCCTCGGCGGCAAGGATGCGGAGTTTATGAAGCAGTTCGCCCTGAAAGACATCGGCATGCAAGTGGTGTTGACCGATGCAGAGGGCAACCAGATCCCTGCCAGCGAGGTGGCGGCGAATATCACGCTGAATGTATCCTACAATCCGCCTACGGCAAGCAATGCTTATGGCTATAAGGTCCAGAGTGGTGCCGGCAAGAATTATGCGATCAAGTTGACCAACGTCAATGCCGAAAACGGCACCTATGTCGTCAGCGATGGTTCCAGTGTGTGGCAGTATGTCGGCGAGTATACGGTGACCGGCCTGTCCGTCACTGTTGGCGGCCAGACACTTACGCTGGCACCCAAGACAAACGGTATTCCCGAAAAGTACACTGTCACGACCCAGACCTACGATTCCGGCGATATCACGCCGATCGATATCAAGCAGGGCAATACGGTTTTCGGCAAGACCGGTGAGAATATTACGGGAACATTCCTGCTGTCTTATAATCTGGAGCAGTTCAACATTCGCTTCAAGTTGAATGCCCAGGCTGTGGATGGCACCCAGTATGTGGTGCTGGAGGACAATGATGTCACCGCACAGCTGGAGCTGACCCATACCGGCGGCAGTCAGACCAACGGTGGCTACAGCTTTACGGACAGTGAGTATACCAATATCATCGTGCCCATGAGCAATTCCAACGGCCTTTACCGTGCAAGTTCTTCCGTGCTGCTGGCCGGTAATTACAATGCACAGATCCGCTATACCATCGCCGGTACGGAAAAGGTGGAGTCCTTGAAATCCATCAGCGTGTACTCCAAGAAGCCGGATGTGACGATGGAATTGGGGAGCGGTACGCCGACTACGGTGACGGTAAACAAAGATGGTGGCACTGCTGCATCTACAAATACTTTCACCGGAAACAATCTTATCTCTAATAATGGCCATTCTGCTGTGCTATTTGCTTCCTATCGGCCCTTCACAAAGGAAGAAAATCTGGGAACATATAATAAAAATAATCAAGAATATAATCAGGCCGGCGCCTATGCAAGCGAGTTTGCAAATTACGATCTTCCGCAGATGGTATTTACCTTGGCAAATGTGGGAGACAAGGGCGATTTCACTTTAAATATTTCCGGCATGGAAAATAGTATTTCCCTTGTAAAGAATGGCTCGACAGGGGCGGTAGATATTGGTACAATCAGAGAAACAACCGAGGGAAGAAGCGGTAGCTATATCGCAAAGGATTTTTTCGGAGTTGATAAGGTTTATGATTGTACATATCAGTACAAGACGGAAAAACTTGACGTGGTGGGAAGCCAATATATAGATACGATCACTGCAACCTATAATGGATACACTTATACGATGTCGCTGGGAACACGACTTTCCATTGTGGAGACCAATCAGACAGTACCGAGTATCACCTTTGACATGAGCACGAACCATGGCTTTACAAATCCCGTGGGTATGACCAGTACAGATGGCCGCAGCTTCACATTTACGTTGCCCGAAAGCCTAAAAACGACTGACGGCAAGCTGTTTAGCGCAGAAATTATTAAGCGTGTAACTACAACGACACAGACAACTGGTGAAGATCCGGATAAAAAGGCCGAGGATACGGGATTTGACAGCGCGATCTGGGAGACTATAAAGACAGTTGATACAAGAAATGTCTTTACAGTAGATTCGGAAATACTGAGTGGCACGCATGATGTTAAGAACATATTAGGTACTTTTTCTGGAACATACTACTGGAAAAAGCTAAATTCCAAATTGTATACCCTGAAATACATGGAGCAATCGGCAATGCTTACAGTTTCCGTGACGGGCCAAACTGTGGAAGTTGAAACAACAGAGTATCTGAATATAAAATGGGAACTGGATTACTGGCTGGTAGATGGCAACAGATATGAGCCTGGAACTACTATTACCGTAGATGGAAACAGTGTTGTAATACCTGTTTATAAGAGTACGGAGGAAATGACGGGTAAAACAGTTGTGACTACTACTGTAAACGGTACTACCGATTATTTCTACAAAGCGTACTGCGATGCTCAACAGGCTACTTACGTGGGGATGGGTGCATCGGTAGAGAGTAACAAAAGATACTGTGATCACTATACATGCAGTTATGTGCATGGCGACAAAGGTGATGCAGAAAGCGAACTGCTGGAAGACCCAGTCAATACTGGCTATGAAAAAGTCGACAGCGTCAGCGAAAGCATCCAGAGAGACTTTACGGATTCCCAGTGGGAGCGGTATGGCGATCCTGTTGTGGAAGATGGAGAAAAGACAGTGAATACGAAAGTGTATGATGCAAACGGAAAGTTGATCAGTGAAACAAACGGCTAAGAGAGGAGCGCTTGCATGAAGTACAAAACACGATCGCTCCTGCGGCGGTGGGGGGCGCTGGCAGCAGCTTTGCTGCTGGCGGCCATGCTGCCCCTGTCGGCGCTGGCGCTGGAGGGCACGGCCGGACAGCTCCAATGGAC
>CAZVMK010000002.1:0-50574 GCA_964628315.1 uncultured Oscillospiraceae bacterium | reverse complement strand
TGCAGACCAAGTTCGACTACTATACCGGTGAGTTGACCATCGTCAACAAGATCGCTTACTCCAAGGGTGAGCGTGCCGCCGTGAACTGCTACGGCTGTGACGATGTCCGCGAAGGTGTCGCCATCATGCACCACGAAGGTGTTGATGTCTCCATCACCGGCAACTCCACCAACCCCACCCGTTTCCAGCATCCTGTTGCCGGCACTTACAAGAAAGAGTGCATTGAGCAGGGCAAGAAATACTTCTCCGTGGCTTCCGGCGGTGGCACGGGCCGTACCCTGCACCCCGATAACATGGCCGCCGGCCCCGCTTCTTATGGCATGACCGACACCATGGGTCGTATGCACTCCGATGCTCAGTTCGCCGGTTCTTCCTCCGTTCCTGCCCACGTTGAGATGATGGGCTTCCTGGGTGCCGGCAACAACCCCATGGTCGGTATGACCGTCTCCGTGGCTGTCGCCGTCGAAGAGGCTCTGAAATAAGCTGTTATTTCACCCCTGCCCTATTGATAGCGAAAGTGACCTGCCATTCCGGCAGGTCACTTTTTGCAGATAATACGTAGTGCGGTTAATTCGTTATTTCCCGAAAATGGTGACGACTCGCTTCAGCATTTGGCGAATGGGCAGATGGTAGGGGCAACGTTCCTCGCAAAGGCCACAATCGATACAGGAAGAAGCCGGTGCGCCGGACATCTCGTACTTGGATCTGCCATAGTCCTGCAGTCCGTAACGGCTATAGTACCCCTCTGCCACAAAAACATTAGATATACCGATACCTGCGCTACATGGGGCGCAGTAATTACAGCGGCGGCAGAAATTGGTACCCAGCTGATCCCGTATTTTCCGGATTTTTTCCTGCTCCTGCTCTGTCAGAGGACGCTCATCACAATATGCAGCCACATTTTGATCCAATTCCGAAATTTCGGCCATGCCAGGGATGGTCACAGTCACATTTGGGTTCTTTGCGATGAAACGCATGGCAAGATCAGCATCATCTATGGCGCCGCCTGCCAGGGGCTTCATACAAATAAATCCGATATTTCTTTCGGCACAGGCAGCAATCAGTTCTTCCCCTTGCGTCTCCACAATATTATAAGGGAACATGATGGTTTCTATCCAATCATAGTCCAAAACTTGGCGAAACAAATCCGCAGAGTGAAGCGTAATACCGATATGTCCGATTTTTCCGGCAGCTTTCGCCTCCTGCAGCGCTTCCAGTGCGCCATCGGCACCGCAAACCTGCTCCAACTGAGCTGCGTTTGGATTGTGTACCTGGTAAAGATCTATGTAGTCCGTCCTGAAATTATTCAGGCTGGTCTCAATGTCCTTGGCCATGTTTTCTTTGTCCCGTGCCATGGATTTCGTAGCGATCACAAACTTGTCACGAATCCCCTCAAGGGCCTCACCCAAAAAGGACTCACTGACTGTATAGCCCCGTGCTGAGTCTATATAATTGACCCCACTTTCGACCAACTTATGCATCAGCTTCTTTGTGCCCGATGCATCGATTCTCTGGATAGGAATACCGCCAAAGCCCAGGACAGAAACCTTCAGTCCGGTTTTTCCAAGTGTTTTGTACTGCATATTACTTTTTCTCCTTCATTTGAGCTTGCAGGTGCATACTCAGCACCGCCAGAGATGTGGCCATATTTTCATTTTGAACCAGAATATGGGACGGAACCTCCAGATGTGTCGGCGCAAAATTCCAAATCGCTTTGATGCCGGCATCGATCATCTGGTTGCAAACCTGCTGGGCATGGGCGGCAGGAACGGTTATGATCCCCATTGCGACTTTATTGCTGCGGCAAAAACTTTCCAGCTTTTCCATGGGCAAGATCGGTTTTCCCCCATCGGTCTTTTCACATGACGGTGCCACGTCGAAGGCGGCCATGATATTCAGACCATATTCATCGAAACCGCTGTACCCCAACAATGCCATGCCCAATCGGCCTGCACCGATGAGTACGCAGTTATTGGTATTATCGTATCCCAAAAATTGCTCAATATCGTATATCAGGTCCTCGCGGCAGTATCCGATTTTCGGACGTCCCCCATCGGAAACCATCGCCAGATCCTTGCGGACCTGGACATCTCCCATGCCCAATGCGTTTGCAACCGATGTTGCGGAGATATAAACCGGCCCATCTTCCGGCATATTTTTCAAATATGCCAGATAAACCGGCAGCCGCTTCAAAACCGATTTTGAGACTTCCTTTTTTTCCATACGGGTTACCTCCTCTTTCGTGAAAAATCTATCGATATAATTTCATATCGATTGTAGCACAGAGGTTCACCGAATGCAAGCAAAAATTTACACGCAAGCGCTCTGGCGGAGCATTTCTTTTCGCAATCGAGCCATGATCCTTTTTTCCAGTCTGGAAATATAAGACTGAGATATCCCTAATTTAACTGCCACCTCTTTTTGTGTCATTTCCTGCTGTCCATCCAACCCAAATCGCATATTTACAATTTCCCGTTCCCGTTGAGGTAAAAGCTCCAGCGCCTGGTGCAACAACGCAAGGTCCACCGCATCTTCCAGCTGTCCGGTCACCACATTTTCATCCGTCCCCAAAATATCCGAAAGCAATAATTCGTTACCGTCATAATCCATATTGATGGGTTCTTCCAGCGATACCTCCGCCCTTTGACCGGAAATTTTACGAATATGCATTAAAATTTCATTCTCAATACAACGGGAGGCGTAGGTAGCAAGCTTGATATTTTTATCACTGCGATAGGTGCCGATCGACTTGATCAGTCCGATGGTACCGATGGAGATGAGATCTTCCAAATTGATTCCCGTATTTTCAAACCGTCTGGCAATGTATACCACAAGGCGCAGATTATGCTCAATGAGCAGCTGCTTTGCCTCATCATCTCCCTGTTCCAATCTGTTGAGTGCCTCTTGCTCCTGCTGACCTTTCAGCGGCGGCGGCAATATATCGCTTCCGCCGATATAAAATATGGTCTCATCCCGTACAAGGCCGATCCTTTTCAAAAATTCCAACAGTTTGTTCATCCCATATTACCTCCTGCCAATGCCTGATATGGTTTCCCACGTCCGATGAGTTGCGGCGCAAAAGCCACGATCATGTCTTCCCTTTTTCCGTTGATTTCCAAACGCTCTACCTTTGCCCCCAGCAGCATTCCGTTGGGGTGTCCCACTGCATGGTACGGAATCAGTCGCAACCCCCTATTGGGGGTCTTTTCCAACGTTTGCACCGGATGCTCCAGATCCGACACCGACAAGCCCAGCAGCTTTTCGCCCACGGATGCATCCACCACCAGCACCGCTCTGCCGGAAACAGGATCGCGCAAGGTGTTTCCCGTATCCATCAACGCCGTCAGATGAATTTTATGTATTCCGTGCGCAATGGCAACAGGCACATATTTTTGCTGTCCTGGTCGGCCGCAAAAGCCCATCACACACAGTATCGCAACGCCCAATGCCGCCAGGACGATCGCCCAAAATCCGCCATTGCCCAGTCCCAGCGCAATACCGCCCAGAGCCATGCTGAGGAAAATGAACAAAATGCCTCGCCGCAATGCCCCGTTTCCCCATCCGAAAGCGATCAGGGACATCAGTACCAGCACCACCGTTCTCCATAACAGGTTGCCCAGAAACGTCAACGACGGTATCACGCATCCGCCGGCATAGATTGCTCCCACACCGGCGGCAAGGGCTGCTCGTTTTCCACCTGATGGAAAACCGGAAATACGGTTCGTGCCCAATATCAGCAAAAAATCCACAATAAAATTGAGAATGACCACCAGATCCAGGTAGACTTCCATGCCGTTGCCCCCTATGTAAGCGTTGCACCCAGTATACCTCCGATAAGGATGAAAAGTCGGTCGCAACGGGGGCTGTCTTCCCTGGCAAGTTCCGCCATACTCGCCTCGAAAAAGTATCAACACTCCCCCAGAATATAAAAAGCGGCAGCCGATTTTATCGGCTGCCGTCAGTTATGTCGAAGGATTTTCTTCACGATGGACACTTCGGATGTTTTTTTCGGCTTTGAACCTGGGTGTCATCACTTCATGTCCGCACTTGAGACATTTTAATTTAAAATCTGCGCCGGTTCGGGTCACGAGCCAACGGTCATTGCCACAGGGATGGGCTTTTTTCATCGTTAAAATATCGCCAACTCGAATATCCATACTCATTTCCCCTTTACACTTTGCCAATATTGCTTTGCCGCCTGCTCAACCTTGTTGGGGCCATATTCATAATAGGTCGTGCCGACCAGATCATCCGGCAAATACTGCTGTTGCACCCAATGATTGGGGTAGTCATGGGGATATAGATACCCCTGCTCCCGTTCCATGGAATAGGTATCGGCGTGCTTATTTTGCAAATGCCGTGGGAAATCGCCCCCCTTTCCCTTTTGGACATCCTCCGCCGCTGCGGCGTAGGCCATATATGCCGAATTGGATTTGGGCGCTGTGGCCAGGAAAATCACCGCATCGACCAGCGGCAATCTTGCTTCCGGCAACCCCAACTGCAGTGCGCTATCTACGCAAGCCTTGACAATAGGGATGGCCAACGGGTAAGCAAGACCGATATCCTCGCAGGCGGAGCAGAGAATACGGCGGCAACAGGATGGCAGATCCCCTGCCTCCAGGAAACGGGCCAGATAATGGACTGCCGCATCGGGGTCAGAGCCGCGGATGGACTTCATCAGCGCAGACAGGGTGTCATACTGATTGTCCCCGCCACGGTCATAGCGCATGGAAGATTTCTGCGTTACCAGCTTTGCATCGGCAAGGGTCAGTTCCAGCACGCCCTCTTTGGGTTGGCCGGCGGAAAACAAAACTTCCACTGCATTCATTGCCTTTCGGACATCCCCACCGCAACAGGCGGCAATGTGTTCCAGCGCCCCTGCCTCGGGCACAGCTTTCAGCGCCGTGCGCTCTTCCATATAGGCCACCGCCCGATGGATGGCTTTTAAAGCAGCGGCATCGTCCAGCTGTTTGAACTCAAATATGGTCGAACGGCTCAAAATCGCGTTAAACACATAGAAGTATGGGTTTTCCGTGGTGGAAGTGATCAGAGTGATCTTTCCCGTCTCAATGTAATCAAGCAGGGTTTGCTGTTGCTTTTTATTAAAAGACTGGATCTCGTCCAGATACAGCAAAATGCCATTGTGTGCCATAAAAGTATCCAGCTGGGCAACCATCTGTTTGATATCTGCGGTAGAAGCAGTGGTAGCATTGAGTTTATATAATGTACGGTTCGTCTGTTTGGCGATAATGTTAGCCACGGTAGTCTTTCCGGTGCCGCTGGGGCCGTAAAATACCATGTTCGGGATATTTCCCGAGTCCACCAGGCGGCGCAAAATACCACCCTGCCCCAGAATATGCTCCTGACCGTAAACCTCATCCAGTGTTGTGGGGCGCAGAAGCTCTGCCAAAGGCTGATACATAGACAGCCTCCTCTCGAAAATATGTTTACATTATCATACCATTCTTTTCTCGACTCGTCAAGAATTCTTTCATCTATTTTCAGCGGCTTTCTGTATGGCATACTCCGTCAACGCTTGAAGCCTGCTACTTTTGTCGTGGAAAAGGCAAAAAGGCTGTTGCAAACCTTTTTATTTGCAACAGCCTCTGATTATTTACTTGGAAATATCGCCATCGGTGCAGTGGATAACGTAGGAGCCGGTATTGTTATCCCATTCCATTCCCTTATCGATAGCATTCCACTGTTCCATGGTGCCTTCATAGGTAATTTCCGTCAAGCTGATACACTCTTCAAATGCACATTCGCCGATACTGTTCACACAATCGGGAATAACAATACTTGTCAGTTCGTTACAGTTGTAGAACGCATCTTTGCGGATGCTGGTTACGCTTCCGTCGGTTGGGATAACACTGTTTGAAGTGCCCTGCAAAAGCAGCTTGCTCTCCGTTTCAATCAAGCAATTATTCGAGCTATGGTACACGGTGTTTCCTGCCGCTACCACGATGCTCTTCAGACTTGGGCAATTGCGAAAAGCGATACCGCCAATGTAGGTCACGCTTTCCGGAATCAAAACGCTCTCCAGACTGAAACAAACCTGAAAGGCACCATCGCCAATGGACATCAAGCCCTCAGGGAACACCACACTCTTCAAATTTACACATCCACAGAACGCAGAATCCTCAAGGACTGTTACGCCATTCGGAATCACGATACTCGTCAATGTGCTATTGAAGCCAAACGCTTCGTAACCGATTGCCGTAACCGGCTTATCATTGTAAATTGACGGAAGAATAACATCCGTATCGGTACAGGTGCCGATTCCAACGACAGTGTAGCTCTCGCCGTCACTGTTCAGACTAAATTCCAGCCCCTCACTGGCCGACTTTTCAGGTTCCGGCTCCGTAGGCTCGGGTTCGGTAGGTTCCGGCTCCGTAGGTTCGGGCTCGGTAGGCTCGGGCTCCGTAGGTTCGGGCTCGGTAGGTTCGGGTTCCGTGGGCATAGGTGCAGTTGTTACATTCTCCACGGGGGCCGTCGTTTCGTCTTTTGCAGGGGCAGTTGTTTCGACCTCAATCGGAGCTGTGGTCTCATTTTCGATGGGCGCGGTGGTTTCTCCGTTTGCACCCGTAGTTTCTCTCTCCCCACAAGCGGCAAGGGAAAATACTACGGTCAAAACCAGCAGTACCGCTGTAATTTTTGTCAACATCGCTCTCATCCGGTTTTCTCCTTTTGTTTAAAAATGTTCCGTTTTTTGGAATACGTCCATTATACATGAGATGTGTATATTGTCAAGTTTTTCAAATGAAAAAATCACGCAGAACGAGCAAACTTTTCCCGCGCTTTTGCAAAAATAATCTTTGCAAAAACACTTGCATTTGGTCTGTGAATGTGCTAAAATTTCAGTGATATGCAAAAGCGATGAACGAGTTGTCGTGTGTCAAAAAACATTTGCTCAGCGAGAGTGGGACGGTGCAAGCCACTCGAAATGTGACGATCGGCTTTCCCTCGGGAGCTTCCAGCTGAACCAACAGTAGGATTGGACGGATGACTCCGTTAACGGTCTGCGGCGTGTTTGCGCCAAACGAGCTGCACCCCTTGGGGTGAATTGCGGGTGGTACCGCGGAAGGAGCGTCCTTTCGTCCCGAATGTGGGATGAAGGGATTTTTTATTTTTATATAACCTTTCAGGAGGAAATAATTATGAAAGAACAACTGGAAAATATCCGAGTAGCCGCCTTGTCTGCTCTGGATGCCGCCGACAGTCCTGCCGCACTGGAAGAACTGCGTGTGAAACTGCTTGGCAAAAAGGGTGAGCTGACCGCTGTTCTGAAGCAGATGGGCAAGCTTTCCCCCGAGGAGCGTCCCATCATGGGTGCGCTTGCCAATGCCGTCCGTGCCGACATTGAGGCAAAACTGGAAGAACGCAAAGCCGCTGCCAACGCTGCCGCTCTGGAAGCGAAGCTTGCCGCCGAGGCCATCGATGTTACCATTCCTGGTGAGACGGTAGCCGTTGGGCATCAGCACCCCATGAATCAGGTACTTCAGCAGATCAAGGAGATGTTCATCGGAATGGGTTATACCATCGTTGAGGGTCCCGAGGTCGAGCTGTCGGACTACAATTTCACCAAATTGAATACAGAAGAGGGCCACCCTGCCCGTGACCGTTCCGATACGTTCTATTTTACGGATGACGACTCCGTCCTGTTGCGCACCCAGACAAGCTCCATGCAGGTCCGTGTCATGGAGAACACCAAGCCCCCCATCTGTGTGTTGGCTCCTGGCCGTGTGTTCCGTAAGGACGAAGCCGATGCCACCCACTCCCCTATGTTCCACCAGATCGAAGGTCTGGTCGTTGCCGAGAATATTACCATGGGTGACCTGAAGGGCGCCCTGGTGGCCGTCATGCGCCAGATTTACGGCCAGGATGCAATCATGCGCTTCCGTCCCCACCATTTCCCCTTCACCGAACCCAGCTGTGAAATGGATATGCAGTGCCACAAATGCCACGGCACCGGTGAGGTAGACGGTCAAGTCTGCTCCACCTGTCATGGTGAGGGGTGGATTGAATTGCTGGGTGCCGGCATGGTTCATCCCAACGTCCTGTCCGGATGTGGCATTGACCCTGAAAAATACAGCGGTTTTGCATTTGGTATGGGCCTGGAGCGTATGGCCATGGGGCGCATGAAGATCAACGATCTGCGCTTGATTTTCGAAAATGACGTCCGGTTCCTGAACCAGTTCTAAGGAGGAATTCAAATGAAACTGAACAGAAAATGGATAAATGAAGAATTTGTTGACCTGTCTGCTGTTTCCGACAAGGAATTCGTGGAAACCATGACCATTTTCGGCCAGAAAGTGGAAACCTACGAGCGGCTGGACAGCGAAATCAAAAATGTCGTGGTAGGCAAGGTCCTGGAAATCGTTCGCCACGAAAATTCCGACCATATGTGGGTCTGCCAAATTGATGACGGATCCGGCGAGCCCGTTCAAATCGTTACCGGTGCCCAGAATGTCAAAGTGGGCGATCTTGTGCCTGTGGCACGCCACAATTCCTGGCTGCCTGGCGGTGTTCACATCACCAAAGGCAAGCTTCGCGGTGTCAAATCCAACGGTATGCTCTGTGGTCTGGAAGAATTGGGCCTGACCAAAGGTGATTTTCCCTACGCCATTGAAGATGGTATTTTTATCATCGAAGAGGATTGCAATGTAGGCGATGATATCAACACTGTCATCGGCAATGATGACTGTGTGGTCGACTTTGAGATCACAAACAACCGCCCCGACTGTTACTCCATCATCGGTCTTGCCCGTGAAGCCGCGGCTGCATTTGATAAGCCCATGCGCCACCACGAGCCCCAGGTCCATGGTTCCGAGGTCGGTTCCATCTACGAGAAACTGGATGTAGAAGTTCCCGCAGAAAATCTCTGTAACCGTTACACCGCCCGTATGGTAGCCAATGTCAAAATCGGCCCCTCCCCCAAGTGGATGCGCCAGCGGCTCCGTGCAAACGGCGTGCGCCCGATCAACAACATCGTCGACATCACCAACTATGTCATGCTGGAATACGGCCAGCCCATGCACGCTTTCGACTACCGTTATGTCGGTGACGGTACCATCATCGTCCGCGAAGCGGAGGACGGCGAGCAGCTGACCACCCTCGACGGCAATGTTCGCAACCTGAAATCCGGTATGTTGGTGATTGCAGACGAAAACAAGCCCATTGGCCTGGCCGGTATCATGGGCGGCGAAAACTCCGAGATCAAAGACGATACCGTTACCGTTGTCTTTGAGTCCGCAAACTTCAATGGCACCTCCATTCGCCAGACCGCACTGGCTCTGGGTATGCGCACGGATGCTTCCGGCAAGTTCGAAAAGAACATCGATCCGATGATGACGCTGCCTGCGGTACAGCGTGCCTGCGAGCTGGTAGAAATGCTCTCCTGCGGTGATGTGCTCGATGGTATCATCGATATTATCAACTATGTACCCCAGCCTCATACCGTTGCTCTTGAGCCCGAAAAAATCAATAAATTACTGGGCACCGACATCTCCGAGGAAGCCATGGTCTCCTATTTGAAGCGGCTGGAGATCTCCGTGATAGGCCGCGAAATTCAGGTTCCCTCTTTCCGCCCCGATTTGAATCACATGGCTGATATCGCCGAAGAGGTTGCCAGAACCTATGGTTACAATGAAATCCCCATTACTGATTTGAAGACCGCTACCCAGGGCGGATACAGCGCCGGTATGGAGTTAGAAGCAAAGGCCGGCCGCCAGTGCCGTGCCATGGGCTACAACGAGATCATCACCTATTCTTTTGTTTCCCCTGCAAGTCTGGATATGATCCGTGTATCCGCCGACTCTCCCCTGCGCAACACCATGAAGATCCAAAACCCCTTGGGCGAAGATACTTCCGTCATGCGTACCGTTGTGCTGCCCTCCATGCTGGACATTCTGTCCCGAAACAACGCCTACCACAACAAGTCTGTTCGTATGTACGAGATCGGCAAAGTTTATCTGCCCGTTAACGGACAGGCCCTGCCCGAGGAGCCGAAGATGCTGGTTTTGGGCACCTACGGTGCCGGCGAAACATTCTTCACCATCAAAGGCGAGCTGGAGGCTGTGTTTGCTTCTCTGCGCGCAAAGAAAGCCACCTACACTGCCTGCAGCAGCAATCCCTCTTTCCATCCTGGCCGCTGTGCTGAGGTCAGCATTGACGGTGTCCATCTGGGCTACCTGGGACAGATCCATCCTCTGGTTGCCCAGAATTACGGCATGGATTTTGAAGTTTACTGCGCCGAGATCAACTTCAGCCGTTTGCTGACACTTCTGTTGCCCGATGCCACCTATGTTCCCCTGCCCAAATATCCCGCCGTCACCCGTGACCTGTCCATCGTCTGCGATGAGGCATTGACGGTCGCTCAGGCAGAAAATACCATCACCGCCGCTGCCGGAAAATTGTTGCGCAAAGTGGACCTGTTCGATATTTATCGTGGCGCTAACCTGGGTGACGGAAAGAAGAGCATGGCATTCTCTCTTGAACTGCGTGCCGATGACCGCACCCTGACAGATTCCGACACCGAGCCAGTGATCGCCAAAGTGCTTTCTGCGTTGGAGACGGAATGCGGCGCAACACTTCGCTGATAAAAATTTACAAGAAAGGTCTTTACACCGGCCGATTTTTGGGCTATAATACCTATATCGGAATAAGGAGGTAACCCAAATGACGGATAGTACCATTAAATTTACAGTCCCCTGCGATGACAAAACCAATATGCGCCTCATTCTCCGCAGCGTATTCGACTCCCTGAACGAGAAGGGTTACAATCCCATCAATCAGATCGTTGGATATCTTCTGTCGGAAGACCCCACTTACATCACGAACTATAACAACGCCCGTGCGCTGATCTGCAAGATCGATCGGGACGAGCTGTTACAGGAATTGGTGCGGTGTTATCTGTTTGAGCAATAATTATTGATTTGGCAAATAGGGGGAAATCTTCCCCCTATTTCTATTTTCGACCGGATTTGTGGTTCTGGTAAATGTTGCCACATTCTCCAAATCGGTTGACATAATTATTTTTCTATGTTACAATCTGGTCACAAATATTTCAAGGAGGTATAGAAAATGGCTGAAGAAAATGCTGTTTTGATGTACAAAGGACATCCCCTGATGCGCAAAGATAATCTGATCTACTATGGATCCATGGCTGATACGCATATCGTGATGCTCCAAATTCTCGAATCTCAAAAAGTCGGCGGTGAGGATGTGGCCAGCAAGGTATCCATCCAGTTACAGCTGACCGATCCCAGTGTCAGAAGTCGTGATCGCATCGTTAAAAAGAGTGAGAAAGACGGTCTGTACACTGCCCTTGATCTGGGCAGCATCTGGCTGGAGCGAGCATTGGCCGGCAAATAATCTTTCCGGTGGCTCCCATGAAATTCCTCAAGCATCTTTTGGGCGTTTCCCTGTTGGTGGTCGTGTGTACGGTTTTATTGACCTTACCGGCCAACGCCGCAGACAGTGGCGGTCTGAAAACAGGGATCGCCTATGTAACAACGGACTCGTTGCGCCTGCGCACCGCTCCTTCCACATCCTCTACCACCCTGGCCTATGCCAGAGAAAATGAAGTAGTCGTTCTACTGGGGAAGACCGGCAACTGGTACAAGGTACTTTATAATCTAAAAGAAGGTTATATGCACGAGTCATACCTGAGCACCTCCACTGTGAAAAATGTGGAGCTTGGATATGGGCAGGTCAATTATACGCAGGTCAATATGCGTTCAGGGCCCAGTACTTCCCATTCCATCGTCGGCAAAAGCAGTAAAGACGATTTGGCCTATATCATCGGCTTTAACAAGCAGTGGTATAAAGTGATTTGGAACGATACGATCTGCTATATTCGCAGTGATTACCTGACTCTGACGGAAATTCCCTACGAAAACCAAGCCTCCGGCAAGTCTCCGCTGTTTTTCCGTAAAGGCAGTTCTACGGGAACGTCGGTCAGTGTTGTGGCACTGAAAAACAGTTCCAACTACATGGGATCTTCCTCCCAGGCCGATGCGATCATTGCTACCGCAAAGAAATACATCGGTGTACCATACAAATGGGCCGGATCTACCCCCAGCGGTTTTGATTGCTCGGGATATGTCCAGTACGTTTTTAACGCACACGGCATTTCCCTTAACCGAACGGCTGCCACCCAATACAAGCACGGGACTTTTGTTTCCAAAAGTAATTTGCAGCCTGGGGATCTCGTGTTCTTTCAGAACACTTATAAAGCCGGTATTTCCCACGTGGGCATTTACATCGGAGACGGTCAGTTCATCCACGCTTCCTCGTCAAAAGGTGTGGTGATCAGCAACCTCTCCTCCAGCTACTACGTATCGCATTACTACGGCGCACGTCGTATCCTATGAAAAAATGATCTGTCGAAGCATTTGCTTCGGCAGATTTTTTATTTTTGGGGCATACTAGAAAAAACAGGAGGAATGGTATGCAAAACACTAACAAACGTGGGCGCCAAAGTTTTGTTCTGCCACAAATGCCCGTTATCACCCACTGGGCAAGCATCGCAGGAAAAAAGGAATCCGAAGGTCCATTGGCCTCTTTTTTCGACCATACATCTCAGGACACCCTTTTTGGCGAAAAGACCTGGGAACAGGCAGAAAAAAGGATGCAGCAACTGGCATTGGATAAATTAGCCGAAAAAGCAGGAATTGTGCCAAATGAATTTGGCCTTGTGTTCTCCGGTGATCTGCTGAACCAGTGTATCGGTTCATCGTTCAGTCTCAATAACACCGGTATTCCACATCTTGGGCTTTACGGTGCCTGCTCCACAATGGCAGAAAGTCTGCTACTTGCCTCTATCACCGTTTCCGGTGGCTTTTTTGACCGTGTTGTGGCCATGACATCCTCCCATTTTGCAAGTTCCGAGCGGCAGTATCGCTTTCCTCTGGGCTATGGCAGTCAACGAACGCCTACTGCCCAGTGGACTGTGACCGGAGCCGGTGCGGCGCTGGTCGAACGCTGCGGCCACGGACCTAAAATCGAAAGTTGCACCGTCGGCACCGTTATGGAGCTGGGTATCAAAGATGCCAACAACATGGGGGCTGCCATGGCTCCGGCTGCTTACCACACCATCGTTGCCCATTTTGAAGACCTGAAAGCAGATCCCAATGACTACGATTTGATCGTTACGGGAGATTTAGGACAGCTGGGCAAGGAATTAGTGCTGGAAATGGCACGCCGTGACGGTTTTCCGTTAGGTGGCAAGCTTGCCGATTGTGGCACACTGGTATTTGACAACACGGTTCAGGACGTACACGCCGGCGGCTCCGGTTGCGGATGCAGTGCCATCACCCTATGTGGTCATTTATTGGATCAGCTGAAAAGCGGACGTTTGCACCGCATTTTATTTTGCGGCACTGGGGCGCTGCTCTCCCCTACCTCGACCCAACAGGGGCTTAGTATCCCAGGGGTGTGCCACGCTGTTTCCATTGTAGGAGGAAGATAAAATGGAATATTTGAAAGCATTTGTCATTGGTGGAGCACTATGCCTTATCGGCCAGATCCTGATCGACAAAACCAAACTGACCCCTGCACGCATATTGGTCAGCTATGTCGTCATCGGTGTTGTTTTGGGGGCGGTCGGTCTTTACGAGCCGCTGGTAGATTTTGCCGGTGCCGGTGCCTCCGTTCCCCTTACAGGATTTGGTAATCTGATCGCCAAGGGGGTCAAAAAGGCAGTGACAGAGGATGGATTTATCGGAATTTTTACCGGAGGGCTTACCGCCTCAGCCGGTGGCATCACCGCCGCAGTTCTTGCGGGATTGATCGTAAGCTTTCTGTTCAAAGGAAAGGATAAATCCTGAATTTCAGGGTATTCTATGATAGCGGCCTATCCGCAGAGAAGAAAATGGAGGAAAAACCATGAATAACAAAAATCAGAACAAAAACGAGAACCGTAACGAACAGAACCAGAATCAAAATAAGAACGAGAATTGCAAAGAAAATCGCAACGAGCGCTAAAGCCAAATGCCCTCCCACACGGGAGGGCATTTATTCGTTGACTACACTGGGACAAACGTTCCCAAATGGAAGAAATAAAGCAATTTTTCCTTGACGGGCTTCTGAAAAATTCGCTCCATTGCTTCGGCATAAGCATTGATCTGCAGTGCATACCGGTCGACTTTCTGCCTGATCGTTTCCGTCGTCACGAAATCGGTCTTAAAGTCGATGATAGTCAAACCGTCATCTTCCAGCAAAGCGCAATCCACCACGCCCTGCAGCAGTACCTTTTCTCCGGAAAGCAGGCTGTCATACTCTGCCGCATCCTGTAAAATCGAGAATTTAAACTCTCTGACGAATTTCCCTTGCCGCAGTTTTTTCCCGATATCGGATGCAAAAAAATCTGCAATCGCCTGGATATTGACCGCCTGAGCCTGCTGCTGTGTGATATAATTCAGGTGCCACAGGCGATCCACTTCATTTTGAACACTTTCGGGCGTCTCACAAGCACCATAGTCGATATATTGCATCACTGCATGAATGGCATTTCCATAGTCTCTTCCCTGGAGCTGCTTCTGAGCGAAAGACGGCTTTCGCCACTGTTGCCTGCGAATAACAGGCGTTTGCTCCGCGGCCTCCTCGTCCTTATAGCGGCCTTTCAGACCTGTTGCGGTCATTTTAGACGGTGCTGATGTTGCCGCCGTATGACCGTATTGGAAAGACAGCCCTTTTTGAATTCGTTCCAGCACATCCCGAGGAACTGTAGAACATTGTTCTGCCTCTTTCTGTTCACTTTCCTTTTCCTGGGGAGCAGTCTGAACACAAATCTTCCATGGATGTTCGCCGCCGAACACCTGTCGTGGCTTTCCGCCCAAGGCAAATAATTCTCCTGCTTCTATCTTGTGCAAAGCTGTCAGCAAGACCCAATCGCCTGGGCACAACGCTTCCTGGCAGAGCAGATCCAGGCCGCCCATATCAAGGCGCAGGACCATCTGTGACAATTCCTTTTCCAGTCGTTTGGACGCGTATGTCATGATCAGGCGATCTCTTGCTCTGGTCATGGCAACATACAAAACACGCAGTTCCTCCGACACCGTTTCCTCACCGATTTTGGCGCTGATCGCACGCTTTGCAATGGTAGGATAACGCAGGCGATTATCTACATCTACCGCAGATAATCCCAGACCCATTTTTTTGTGGCACAGCACCGGTGCACGCTGGCTCTCCATGTTGAACTCTCTGCTCAACCCACACAGATACACCACCGGAAACTCCAGGCCCTTGGATTTGTGAATGCTCATGATCGTCACGCATCCGGAAGTACTCTGCTCACCGGATGAAATCATGCCGTTTTCCTGCAATAGTTGCAGGTATTCCAAGAAACGGCCCAGATTCCGATTGCCTCCGACTTCAAAATTGACCGCCAGTTCATAAAAACTGCGGATATTCGCCAAAC
This sequence comes from uncultured Oscillospiraceae bacterium, assembly GCA_964628315.1. Classification (GTDB taxonomy): domain Bacteria; phylum Bacillota; class Clostridia; order Oscillospirales; family Oscillospiraceae; genus Faecousia. The sequence goes on along the minus strand of CAZVMK010000002.1, from coordinate 35,153 downwards.
GGGTCTGACCATCTTCCATTGCAGCATAAACTTCTTCCAGTGAGGTTTCCAGTAGCACCTGATCCAAAAGTCCTGTGAGGCTGCAATGCCGAGCTGCATCTCTCAGCCTCTGTAAGGTATTCATAAAGCTACAGCTTTTATTGCTGTCATCCCGTTGCACAGCATCATAAAACGCACAGCTTTTATGTTTGCTTCTCAACGAAGCCAGATCATCGGCCGTAAAGCCAAAGGCCGGACTTGAAAGTGCTGCAATCAGAGGGATGTCCAGACGGGGATTATAAATTGTTTGCAAAATAGCATGGAACGTTTCGATTTCTTCTGTTTTCAGTAGATCGACACCGCCGCCGGTGGTGTATCGGATGCCATATCGTTCCAGCGCCTGCTGATAATATTTTCCGGCAGAGCCTGGGGAGCGCAACAAGATGACAATGTCATCCGGCACCACAGGTCGCAGATTTTCCCCCTGACGGACCGTCCCGTTTTCCAACATATTTTTGATATGTGCCGCTACAAATGCCGCCTCTTCGGGATAGGTTTCCTGCTGAACATCCACGCAATGTAACTCCACTTCCGGCTGTCCCAGCGATACATGCGGGATTCCCTCGTAGAGTGCCTCATCATCGCCGTAATACATCCCCCCCACCTGATGGCTCATGCACAAACGAAAAACATCGTTACACCCTTCCAGTACGCCGCCGGAGGAGCGGAAGTTTCGGCTTAAAATCACTTTTCTGTCCTGTCCGTCTTCTGCTTGATCGGCCGGAGTGAAACGGTTATATTTATCCAGGAAAATTTGGGGATCCGCAAGGCGGAACTGATAGATAGACTGTTTCACATCACCTACCATAAACAGATTTTTTCGTTTCCGTGTCAGTGCACCGTAAATCGCATCCTGCACCTCGTTAGAGTCCTGATATTCATCTACCATAACTTCACGGAAGCGTTTTCCGATTTCCAAAGCCACCGCCGTTGGAGTGGATCTGCTCTTGCCTAACAGCAGATCAAGCATTTTATGCTCCAAATCACCGAAATCCAGAATGCGGCGGCTCTGTTTTGCAGTATCATAGGCTTTTCCGAAAGCTGTTACCAAATCAATCAGGCCACGAACTGCCTCAGCAGAAGAACTCATGTCCTTTAATATCTGCTCGGAGCCATCCGCAAAGGGCTGCAAATTTTTTTCCAGTCCCTTTTTGCAGGCATCACGAACCGCTTTGATCCGCTCCTTCAATTCCTCATCGGCGCAATTTTTCGGAAATGTCAGCCGCCCGAAATCCACGTTGGATGCGGCAATAACCTGTTCCCAGCTTTCGGCATCATAGATTTGCCTCAACTGATATACGGTATCGGCCAACAATGCTGCAGGTTTTTGAAATTCATCGACACAGGTCGCCTGCCGGATACACTCTTCCAAAATTTGGATTTGAATGGCCAACCATTTTTTCATCCGTTCCATCAAAAAGCGACCATATTCGGTCTGTGCGGCATCCGTTATTGTTTCCGTATGTATCAATTCAAGACAACGAGCCAACCATTCTTCAGGGTCCAGATGGCATCGGGCGCTGTCATAGATCTGCATGACGATCTGAGGCACCTGTCGGTCATCTCTGCCCAACCCCTGACTGTCGACAAACGCGCGAAAATAGGGATCACCCATCTTATTTTCATAAGCCTCAGTCAAGACTTTTTCCATCATACGGCAGCGAATTTCGAAACATTCATTTTCATCTGCAACTCGAAAATCGCTGGGCAAATTCAGCATATAGGCGTATTCACGCAGAATATCACCACAAAAGGAGTGGACCGTGGATATTTTTGTCAAATAAAGGCGCTGTAGCTGTCGCTGTAAATGTACATTTTCGGGATCCAATGCTACCCGTTCCGTCAGCTTGGCAGCAATTTTGCCCCGAAGTTCCGCCGCCGCCGCTTTGGTATAGGTTATCATCAGAAAATCATCGATATTGGCCGGAGCAACGGGATCGGTCAAATAGCTCAAAAGTCGGTCCACCAGCACCTTCGTCTTTCCGGAACCGGCGGCCGCAGAAACCAGCAGACATCCGCCACGGTCAAATACAGCCTGTTTTTGTTGCTCTGTTAATTGTTCCGCCACCTCTGTTCGCCTCCTTTTCAAGTTCTTCCCAGAATTGCTCGCCTGTCATTGCCTTGTAATTTCGCCGCCCCGCCACCGTATCTTGGTGGCAGATGGTCCCATAGGGGCAAAAGGTACAGGCGTTATGAGCCGTTCCTCTGGTATAGGGATTGGGTTCAACATTTCCGGAAGCGATATCCTCAGCCATGTTTCCCAAAATATTCATCATGTAATCACGCAAAAGGCCCATTTGCTGTCTATCTGCCACATCACCGGACAGTCTGCCGTCTTTACGCACGGTACAGCAAAGGGTATCCATTTTTTCCGACGGGTCCATTGCGTACAGCGACTCCACATCCGAAAGGAGCAGTCCGCTTCGTTTCCAGGAAGATTTTCTCTCGGCATCGGCCTCTTCTTCGGTCATGCTTCCATCGACACTTATATAAGGCACTCTTGCCGGAAAATACTGAACCCCTGCCCCGATCCGATGGCCGTCAAGCAACTGCTCTCCGGCCTTTTCCAGCGCAAACAGATAAATCAACATTTGCAATCCAACGCCGTTATACACATCGCAGTAATCGAAAGCTTTTTTGCCTGTCTTATAGTCCACCACACGGAAATAGGCGCTTTCATCACGCTGCCAAACATCCACACGGTCGACATATCCCCTCAACTCCGCCTGAATACCGGCATTCGGTATGGAAACAGCAGGCATTTGACCTTTTTCGTCAAAATGGAGCTCGAAATATTGGGGTTCATAGTCGGCTTGGCTCAATTCCCGCCACAATTCCCGAACAACCATTTCCAATTCCTGCATATTTCTCCTAAACAGGTACTCCATCCGCTGGCTGTCCAGTACCTGGAAATGCGTCTCGGCATAGGCATGAGAAAACTCCTGTGCCAGGGTCATGGTCTGTTCCAGCGTGACCGTATGAAATCCGCCTTTTTCCATCACTGCCGCACAGGTTTGCTCCAGCACTGCATGAACATAAGTACCGAATTCCGCAGGATCAACGGTTGCCTCTTTTCGCTCTTTCGCACGTAGGCCGTATTTCAGAAAATAGGACAGCCGGCATTCGGCCTGTCTGTCCACCTGAGAGGCCGACAGCCGAAGTTTGGGGCCATACAATCGGTCGATATTTTCTCGGGTGACACGTCCGAAATCATGGCTTTTCAGCTGAAACACCCGTTGATAAAGTGCCTCAAGTCCCAGTTCTTCCGCTCCACGGATATCCTGATTGGAAACCAGATATGCGGCAGCCGCCAGAGGTTGCCGCAGCTGTGTCGTGATGAGTGTATCTGCCGTGATTTCTCCACCCGACATATTTGCCAATCGCCGATATATAAAAGAGGGCTGAGCGCCGGAACAGGTCACAGTCACGCTTTCTTCCGCACCGCAGAACACGCCATAAATTTCCGCATATTCTGCCTGCAAGCCCTCGATCGCTCCGCCGGTCAGCGGCACGCCCAAGGCACGCAGTGCCACACGTTCCTGATCCGTCAGCAGACCTGTAGAGCCACCGTATCCAGGCAACGCCCCTTCGTTCGCCCCCAGCAAAATCAAGTGTTTCTGCTGTTGGCACCGTTGCGCCGACACCGAGCCGACACTGATAGAATCCAGCACAGGAGGAATGGTTCCCACTTCGCACTGGCCGAGCAACAGTTTCAGTAGCCGCACAAAGGTTTCCTCATCCCATGCCGTTTTTCCCAGCACATTGTAAAGCTGTTCCAGTGCGCTAAGCAAAATTCCCCACAACTGATTGTAAATTTGTGCCGTTCGGTTATCTCCTGCACTGTCCATGGACTGCGCCAATTCCTCAAGGCGCTGTGCAAATTGGATGTCCTCCAAAAAATCGCAAAGCGACTTCACCTGCTCTGCCACGGTTTTTGCATGGTGAAATTTCTCCTGCAATCGGGCAAGCGGTTCCATGACAATGGAACGTTTGCAGTTTAAATATTCCAATTCCTGTCTCGAACGGTCATCCCATTCCACCGAGAGTCCCTGGGGATGACCCGTCCATTTTTCCAGCCACCTTTTGCGGTCGATCGTCCAGATATAGGCATAGTTCTCAATTCTGTCGCAATCATCCTGAGATAGCGGCGACATGGTACTACGCAGATAGCGAAGCACATCACGCTGTTCAAAGCCGCCAAGGGCTGCATCCAGTGCAAATATCACAGTAGAAATCACGCCGGACTCCAGCACATTCTCCGTTCCCGATAAGTACAGCGGAATGCCGCATTTCCCGAAAATCAGGCGCAAAATCGGAACATAACTCTCCATTTGCGTGCAAACAATGGAAATATCCCGATAGCGGCAACCCTTTTGCACTTTTTCCATAACTTCCTGTGCCGCCACCTGACATTCCTGGTAAACCGATGTTGCTTTTACCGCCTTTACGCATTGCTGTAGCTGGGGCTGAAATTGACTTTTCCCCTGGAAAATAGAGTCACGCATGGTCTGCATCGGCGAAGATTTGGTTTCCATCAACTCGATTTTTACGGGGATATGCGCCCGTTCGGCAATTTCCCACAGCTGTCCGGCTGTCTGCCCCGCTTTTTCAAAAGCCACATCCGCGCTATGCAGGCTATCGCAGTTCAAGCTGACGGTGATATCCGTTCCGGTGCAGATAATATGCTCCAAAATCGCCAGATTTTGTCTGGTAAAGTCCGGAAAACCATCTACGTAAAAGGTATGGTTACCGGCAAAATCGATTTGCTCCAGCTGTTCAAGGACCCATGTCATTTGATCACGGGGATCCCGTTTCCCTCGTGCGCACAAGCTGTCATAACTTTCCATCAGCAAAGAAAGCTCCTGAAGCTTTTGTGATAAGATTCCCTCGGTCTGCTCCGATGCCTGTTTTAAATCCTCTGGGCTGATACAACAGCGCTTAAATTCATCCACTGCATCCAAAACCTGGCACAAAAACTCCGGTTTTGTTTCCACGGATGCATAGGTTTTCAGCAGGCTATGCAGTTGCCTCGCAGATGCAGCCATGGCAACCACACGGCCGCAATCATCCAGGCACTCCTCGGATGCGTTGCCCACGATGTCCATCACACGCCGTCCCAGGCGTGTAAAAGAGAGCACCTGGGCGTAACGGCTGGCCGTATCTCCTGCCGCCGCAGCCAAACGGCGCTCGGTGTCGTGGCTGATGAGCTCCGGCACCAGCAAAATGCGATTTTCTTTTCGGTTCTGCACATCCGTGGCGATACGGCTTAATATTTCTTTTCTATTTTCGGTCCAATCCTTGCCGAGCAACAGTGTCAGCATAGCACCACCGCCTTTTTTCTTTCATTATATCACAGTTCCACATGAAAGAAAAGGGGCAGTCTTATCCTCTGTGGAGGAAATTCTCCACTTTTCCAAGCACATCCAGCAGATAAAAAGAAACCTTATATTCACCTGTGATCGCACCGGTCAGGCCATCGGAAAATCCAGCACCGGTGGTCACGTCCTTGACCGAAGTGCTATAGCACATTTTCGGAAAAACCACACACCACCAGTTTTTTCCCTCTCCCTCCCCAATGACGATACGTAGCGAATCGTAAATCCCCGATGGCAAAGTAAAACTGTCATATTCCCGAAGGGGGAACTCCTCTTTCAGAAAAGTGACCGTTGCCTGCTTTGTCTCCCCCAGGGATGCCAACGCCCGATTAGCCACCGATTGGATTTCCGTCATGTGGGCACTGACGATGCTCTTTGCCTGCTGGGCATCGGCTACCCCATCCAGCATCGGCTGTAAAAAGTCCAAAACAGCATCCCGAACGGACAGTTTCACGCTCTGGTCATGCTCCGAATCTGAAGATGCCACCACGTGTAATCTGATCAGCTGTTGTTGAAGATCATCCCGATCGGAAACCAGCTTTCCCACCGTCCAAATGCTGCCGCAAAACAGCAGCAGTGCCAAAAAAGTTGTACATTTCTTCATAAAAACACCGTCCATACTGAAATACTTCCAGTATGGACGGTTTGAGGCAGGATTATACAGATTTGGCAATAAATATCGACGGATAATTTTCCTTGAGCATATTGCAGATCACTGCGGCATTTTCAAATGCGGAGGTAATTCCGAACACCGCCGAGCCGGTGCCGGTCATCTGGTATCCCACAGCGCCGTAGGAATTGAAAATGGACTTAATATAGTTCAGTTCCAAATGGTCTGCCGACACAATAGGATCGAACACGTTACAGACATTTTCCACCACGGCGCCCAGATCGCCTGCCAACATGGCACTTTCCATTGCCTGGGTGTTGGGACGCTTTGCAATGGCCTTTTCATCGATGACCTTGTAAAGTTCCTCCGTGGAAACGGAAAAATCAGGCTTGCACACTACAAAAATGCACTCGGGAATATCGGGAAGCTTGCGGATGCGCTCTCCCCGCCCCTCTACCAATGCTGTACCGCATAGCACACAGAATGGGACATCGCTGCCCACCGCTGCACCCAGCTCCGCCAGAGCCGGCAACGAGAAAGGAGCATGATAATGACGATTTAACGCACGCAAAACTGCGGCTGCATCGGCACTGCCACCGCCCAGGCCTGCCTGCATGGGAATACGCTTTGTAATACGTATCTCCAGGCCATTGGGATCCTGGCCAATGGTGTCAAAGAACAATTTTGCCGCTTTCCAGCACAAATTATTCTCATCTGCGGGAACCCCGTCCTTATCACAGACGATTTTCCAGGGCTTTTCGGTTCCCAGTTCGATTTGAATATCATCTCGCAGGGAGATGGTCTGCATCACGCTTTTAATGTCGTGATAGCCGTCGGCGCGCTTCCCAAGTACGTCCAGCGTTAAATTCACCTTGGCAAATGCGCCTTCATAAAGAGTAGTCATTTGATTTTTCTGCCTTCCAAGTAATATCTTTTCTCTCGGGCATGACCCATGGAGAAAGTTTTTCTGGGCAACACGCCGCCGGAAATCACGCCACGGAACAGCTGATGCTTCTCAATAGAGGGCAGCAGAAAACCGATGGCATTTTCCTGACGGGCAAGCAGTGTTACCTCATCATCCCCATGAATATAATCGATTTGAGCGGAATTGTCAACCATCCATCGGTCCAGGAATTCCTGCAAAACTGCCACTGCCAGTTCTCCCTTGGCACGATCCAGATAAAGTGTTCCCTCTTTTTCGCCCATGACATAGCGCACAGCGAAGCCATCCTCCGCACATACGGACTGAATGTCCTGCAAAAGTTTTTCCGCATTCACATTCAGCAGGATTCGGTGAATAGGCTCAAAGACCTGCGAGTCATCATGAATGTTCTCCAGTTCAACCAGCGCATAACGGGCAGGATGATTGGAATAGTCCACCTCGGGATGCTGAGCTTTCAGTGTTTCAAAGCAGCTCTTAGCGGTAGCCAGAGAGTGATTGCCGTCACCCACTGCCAAAACAACAGGTGCGCCCTCCAGATCTGCATATTTTTCGGGAACGGAGGCAATATAAGCCTGAAGGCGGCGATCAAAGGCCTGCGCATTTTCTCCCTCGACCAGCCAACCGGTGATATGTCCACCGCCCTCCATCAAATCGAAGTCATAAACTTTTTTCAGTTCGTTCTTCAGATTTGCTATGGGCTCGATCAATTCCTTTTTATCGTCATCGCAGAGCATCAGTACGTGAGGAAATTCAACGGAAGCATCCTTGCGAACACGCTGACGGGGGGGAATTCGCTCCAGGACAGTTTTTTCCGTAGCACGGACACGGGAAACTGAGCCTGGATGGTAGTCATACTCCTCCAGATCAACTGCACCGATCAATCCGGCACGGATGGTACCGTTGAGCAATGTCCGTTCCACATAGATATAGGACTGGGGATACAGGGTAAAAACATCCTCTGCCAAATAGCGCTCCATAGTAGCGTTGATTTTTTCGATTTCCGCACCCTCATCTACACTTCCCAAATCTGCCTCCGGCAAAATCATATGGATGGTGGACGGGCTATCGCCCGCCTCCTGGCGAACTCTGCGCCAGTAATCAGCATCGGAAGTAAATTGATCGCAGGCGATCACCGCCCAGCGGTGCATATCGGCAGATGCCGGAAGTAAAATGTCAGCTTTTCCAAAAATATTCAAGGTGTTGACCCTTCCTTTCGGTTTTATTCCACGGCCTATTATAACGAAGAAAAACGGTTTCGTCAATCATAAAGTATAAAAATCTGCAATTTGGAAACACTATTTTCAGTAAAAATACACAAGGAGGTATGTTATGGACATTCTGGCGCTGATTCTTTCTATCATCGGTTGCATCAACTGGGGGTTGGTGGGAATTTTTCAGTTTGATCTGGTGGCCTGGCTGTTTGGTACCGCAACGGTCATCAGTCGGATCATTTACACGGTAGTCGCTCTGGCCGGACTCTGGACGATCTGTTTTTTCTTCCGCAAACCGATGCTGGGCAATTCCGGCGAATAATTTCTCAACTGGGGCATAGAATGAAAAAGGATCATTCCCCACCCCTCAGAGCGGCAAAAAGCAGCACGGAAATTCCGTGCTGCTTTATCAATTATCATGCGGTGGCGTTGGAAACACGAATTAAGCATTCGTATTTTTCGCCCTCGTATTCCGTCCAAATCTTCACATAGCTCTTACCTGTCGACTTGACACCGGTGATCTTCACGATACCGTCATCCTGTACGGTGTAGGTACAGTGTGTTTCGAAGTCATTGCTAATATGCCATTGCAGACCGGTAACGATACTGTTATCGTTCTTGTTACGAAGTGTCAGCTTGATAGTTTCGTTCAACTTCATTGTGAAATCGTAGCCATAACTCCAGCCGCCGTGCAGCGCATAGGTTGCTTTGCTGGCCTTATCGAAACCGGAGACACGAACGGTGCACTCTGCCGTCTTGGTACCATAGGTGGCGGTAATTTTAACAATACCGTCCTTGATACCCTCAACAACGCCATTTTCAACCTTTGCAATGGATACATCAGAACTTGTCCATGTAATATCAGCAGGATTCAGGGAGCCCTTGTACAGGTTCTCTTTCGGCTTGCTGGGACTGATAGTAATGTCATTGGAAGTCAACGTCAGTTCTCCGATCAGATTGCAGGTAACATTGACCGTAATGGTGAAGTCCTTATATGCAATGGTAATGGTAGCGGTTCCGTTTCCTTTCGGAGTCACGTTGCCGAAATTATCGACCAGGACGACCTTTTCATCGCTGGAAGAATAGGTGCACACGATCTTCTCGGTGCAATTCTCGGGAACGGCTTTCACAGTCAACTGGATGGCTGCCTGGTCGATATCCGTAAACACCAGATTTTCGTTAGCAGGAACTTCCAGCTCGATACCCGTACAAGCGACATCGCCCAAATCGTCCTCATTGGGGGCGGTGGTAGAATAGCTGTCGCCGGTGCTGACCGGACCATCATTGTGATCTCCAAGCATATTCAACACAATGAACACGCACACCGCCACGATCGCCAACAACAAAATCGCAACGATCACGATCATTCCGGTATTGCTGTCCTGTTTGCTTCGGTTGTTTCCTCTTTCATTTCCGGTTCTGCGGGTGGTTCCCGAACCGGTTTTATTTGTCTGAGTCTGAGAGTATTTGCCGGCCTTTACAGGTCGCTCCTCTGCAGTGGTTTCGACGACGGGTTTTGCTTCTTCCGATCTTTTCGTGCCGCAGATGGGGCAATAGGCTTCTGTCTCGGAATAAGAAGATCCGCAAACGTCACATACGATCTTGCTCATTTTATCCTCCGTTCCGATGCGCCGTGCGCATCAAAGTTTTCCTTATTATAGCAGTTCCTCTTCGATAAAACAACAGGGAAATTGAAAAAAGTTTTAAAAATTTCTCCTATATTTTGACTTCGTTTTTTTGAAAAGTACCACATTTTGTACCGCCGACAGTTTTTTTGCCGAAAAATTCTTTTTCTGGGTCATAAATCTATTGCTTTTTTCTTCGTTTTATTTTATCATAAGTAAAAACAAGGAAAGGAGCGATGAATATGACCACGCCACGGGCTGTTTCCCCCATTCTGGATGGTTTCGTACTTGGCGAAACATTTCGCCGACAAGGTAGCGCCGTTTGTTGCCGTGCAAAGGAAATTTCAAGCGGTGCCGATTATGTCCTGAAGGTCATTTCTCTGCCCGAGTCCGACAGTCAAATGAATGCACTTCTGATATCCCACGCATTCGCTGATCGTCAGGCCGCCAACCTCTATTTCAAAGAACAGGCAAAAATCATTCTGGGTGAAGCAAAAAACCTGCAACACATGGCTGCACTTGGCGGCTTTCTGGATTTTGACAGCGTGCAAGTCGTCCCCGCTCCCCAGGAAAACGGATATGAAGTCTATTTGCTCAGCCCCATGCGGACAAGCTTCCGACAGGTGCTCAAGCGTAACGATGTGACCCATTTGGAAATCATTAATATGGCGTTGGACATTTGTGTCGCCCTATCCGCCTGCCGCCACGCCGGTTTCTATTATGCCGATCTGAAACCCAGCAACGTGTTCTGTGTCGGCCAGCATTACCGAATTGGCGATTTGGGCTTTATGCCCATGTCTGCCATCGGGCAAACTCCCCTGCCCGAACGATTTCAAAGTGACTATACCCCACCGGAGCTTTGTTCCGGCGGTCAAATGCTTAACCTATCTGCCGATGTATACGCCCTGGGACTAATGCTCTACCAGGCCTACAACGGCGGTGTCCTCCCCACAGAAAACGATATTATCGGCAAACTTTACGTTCCGCCAAAATATGCCGACTACGAAATGGCCGAGATCATTCTGCGCGCCTGTGCACCCGATCCCAAGCTCCGCTGGAATGACCCTGAGCAAGTTCGTCTTGCGCTGTCTCATTACCTGCACCGCAACGGCATCCGAAATGCGCTGGTCGCACCTGCGGAATTGCGCGAAATTGAAAGCATTTATCAGTCCAAAGTTGAGCCTTTTCTTCCCGAAAAATACGACAAAATGGACTTTCAGGTCCCTTTGTGGGATATGGAGCCGCCTAAAGTCAGTGCCGGCCCCACCGATGAGGATATGAAGCGCCGTGCGCAGGCCAAAAAATTCGCCCGTTTCCGCAAGCGTCTGGCCATCACCATTGCGATTTTGGCCTTGATTTTGGCCGCAGAGCTTGTCATTGGTCACTTTTTGCTTCGCTCACCGTCCATGGATATTGAGGATTTCACCGCCAAACGGCTCTCTGACAATGCCGCAAGTTTGACTTTGGACTGTCAAAAAGGCGATCAAAAGGGATGGATCGTCACATATTATGCCGATGGCGAGGCTGAAAAGACACTTTATTTCACCGGTACATCGGTAGAAATCCCCGATCTGACTTCCGGCCTGACCTATACCTTTGTCCTGACCGCCCAAGACGGCCAATCCCTGACAGGTCACACAAAAGTCACACTCACCATCCCCTGAATGAAATCGGAGCGCTGCACAAAAACATGGAGTGCAGCGCTTTCTGCCTGAATAAGAAGGAGTTAATATGATCGTTGTTGTAAAATCGGGTGCCACCGCCGCCCAGTTGTCCATGCTGAAAAGCTGGCTGAAAAATCAGGGTCTGGATGTGCATTGCTACCCCAATGATAATTCCACCATTTTGGGCATCATCGGCGATATCGACCATATAGATACCCAGCTACTGCGCTCCATGGAAATCGTGGAGTCGGTCTGCCGTGTCACCGATCCGTTCAAGCAGGCCAATCGAAAATTTCACCCCCAGGATACGATCGTGGAGGTAGGAAATGTCAAAATCGGCGGTGGTCATTTTGCCGTTATCGCAGGGCCATGCAGCGTTGAATCCAGAGAGCAGATCATCGAAATCGCCCAAGCCGTAAAAGCCGGCGGTGCTCAAATCCTGCGTGGGGGCGCTTTTAAGCCGAGGACATCCCCCTATTCTTTTCAGGGATTGGGAAAAGATGGCCTTTCCCTTTTGCTGGAAGCAAAAAAGTCCACGGGGCTGCCCATCATTACGGAGATCATGACCATCTCCGCCCTCGATCTGTTTGCAGATGTGGATATCATTCAGGTCGGTGCCCGAAATATGCAAAATTTTGACCTGCTGAAAGAGCTGGGCAAAAGCAGCAAACCCATCTTGCTCAAGCGCGGCCTAGCCAACACACTGCAGGAACTGCTGATGAGCGCCGAATACATCATCAACCAGGGCAACGAGCAGGTCATTCTCTGCGAACGTGGCATCCGCACCTTTGAGACCCAGACACGCAACACCTTGGATCTATCCGCTGTTCCCATGCTCCATGAGCTTTCTCATTTGCCCGTTATCGTTGACCCCAGTCATGGCACCGGCCTTTCTAAACTCGTGCCCTCTATGTCCCTGGCCGCCACCGCCTGCGGTGCCGACGGAATTATGATAGAGGTCCACAACGATCCGTCCCACGCTCTATGCGATGGTGCACAGTCGCTGACACCGCTACAATTTGTTCAATTAAGCGAAAAAATAACAAAACTTCGAAAGGCTCTGCAATAACCCCACGGAGGCACGTCTATGAAAACCATCCATGTACACGCTTCAACGGAATATGATGTTAAAATCGGTCCGAATTTGCTGCCCACATTGGGGCAGGAATTACAGCAGCTTCTCTGCTGTCAAACCGTTTGTATTGTCAGCGACAGCAACGTGTGGCCTATTTACGGAGAAGATGCCCTGAAAGCTCTGAAAAAAGCCGGTTTTGAAGTGATTTCGTGGGTCATAGCCGCCGGTGAACAAAGCAAAAACGGCGAAAACTATTTGCACCTTTTGTCTTTTTTGGCAGAAAGCGGCATAACACGAAACGACTGTCTGATCGCACTCGGCGGCGGTGTCGTCGGCGATTTGACCGGATTTGTCGCAGCAACCTATCTGCGCGGAATTGCTTATGTCCAGCTTCCCACCACCCTGCTTGCCATGGTCGACTCCTCCGTCGGGGGAAAAACCGCCATTGATCTTCCCTCCGGAAAAAATCTGGCGGGGGCATTTTATCAACCGCTGCTGGTCCTATGTGATACGAATACGCTCTCAACCCTTCCGGCGGAATACTTTTCCGACGGATGTGCTGAAATCGTCAAATACGCCGTCCTGTTTGACCCCATACTTTTCTCCACTCTGGTCGAAAAAGAGGCCGCATTTCCACTTGAAGACGTGATTTCTCGGTGCGTAGAGTTAAAAAGGGATGTGGTGAGCTTAGACGAATATGACAGAGGTGCCCGTCAGGCATTGAATTTGGGGCACACCATTGGTCACGCCATAGAAAAAGCCAGCGGATACACCGTTCGGCACGGACAGGCCGTCTCCATCGGTATGTGCGCAATTTCAAAAGCGGCCTCGGCCATGGGGTATTGTGACAACACACTCTGCCACCAACTGCGCTCCCTTTTGTCGAATTTTGGACTTCCCTGTACCACGAAATACACCGCTGAAGAATTAATTTGCCACATTCTCTCCGACAAGAAACGTTCCGATCAGGAAATTTCTTTGATTTTCCCCGCAACCATCGGTTGCTATCAGATAAAAAAGGTTCCGATCACTCAACTGGAAGTCATTTTAAAAGCAGGGCTGTAACATGGATATTACACTTTTTCCCAATAAGCTCTCCGGCGTTCTCAACGCCGTTGCTTCGAAATCCCACGCCCATCGTATTTTCCTCTGTGCGGCGTTGGCCGACAAGCCGACCGAAGTTGAAGTTCAAACTTTTTCAAACGATTTAGAGGCAACTATCGGTTGCATTTCAGCTTTCGGCACCAAAATTGAACGTAAAAATCACCATTCTGTCATCATTACTCCCATTGGGGAAATCCCATCTTCCGCTCTGTGCCATTGCGGCGAAAGCGGTGCTACCCTTCGCTTTTGTCTTCCCTTGGCCGGTGCATTGGGCATTGAGACCGTTTTTTTATTAGAGGGTCATCTTCCCAAGCGCCCCTTGTCCCCTCTATGGGAGGAAATGGAACGGCACGGTTGTCATCTCAGCTGGGTTACAGGCGATGAGCTAAAATCTCTTAGCACCGCTTTTCCCACTGTCATCGCCGCACTGCGTTTGACCGGAAAACTCCATGCCGGTCGTTATCGGATGAACGGCGGTATTTCCAGTCAGTTCATTTCCGGATTGATGATGGCGCTTCCGCTGCTGGACGGCCCCTCTGAGCTGGAACTGACCGGCACCGTAACCTCACGCCCCTATATCGATCTCACAGCCCATACGCTCCGTCAGTTCGGTGTTTGTCGGAACGGAAACGCCCTTTCCGGTGAACAAAAATTCGTAAGCCCCGCTTACATCCGTGTCGAGGGCGATTGGAGCAATGCCGCCTTTTGGCTCACCGCCAATGCACTCGGTAGCGATATCGCAGTAGAGGGGCTAAATCCGACTTCCCCACAAGGGGACAAAGCCATCATTCCGCTTTTGGAGCAATTGCGGGACAACATTCACTTTTCTGCGGCGGATATCCCCGATCTCGTACCTGTTCTGGCCGTATTTGCAGCAGCAAATCAAGGCGCTGTCATTACGGATATCTCCCGTTTGCGATTGAAAGAGTCGGATCGGGTAAAAGGCGTTTTGGAAATGATAAACGGTCTGGGCGGCAAAGCCGTGGCCGATGAGAACACAATGACCATCTTCCCCGTTTTTCCGGTCGGTGGCATAATCGATGCCCACAATGACCATCGCATTGCCATGGCCGCCGCCGTGGCATCCACTGTCTGTCCCCACCCTGTTACCGTTCTGGGTGCAGAATGTGTCAGCAAATCCTATCCCGATTTTTGGAAGGATTTTACCCATCTTGGAGGTAAATATGAGTTCAATTTACGGTAAAAGTTTAAAACTCTCCATTTTCGGACAATCCCATTCCAAAGCGATCGGCATGACCCTGGATGGAATTCCTGCCGGTATGCCCATCGATTTGGAGCAACTCCGGCAATTTCTTAACCGGCGCCGCCCTGGGTGTTCCGCCTACGCTACCGCTCGTCAAGAGGCCGACTTGCCCGAGTTCCTCTGCGGAATTGTCAACGGTCGCACTTGCGGCGCTCCTTTGACGGCCATCATCGAAAATACCGACTGCGTATCTTCCGATTATGACCCCGATCTGCCGCGACCTGGTCACGCCGATCTGACCGCCCAAATCAAACATGGTGGTTTTCAGGACCCTGTGGGAGGCGGCCATTTTTCAGGACGTTTGACCGCACCGCTGTGCATTGCCGGCGGTCTTTGCCTGCAATGGCTTGAGGAAATGGGCATACGTATCGGCGCTCACATCATTCAAATCGGCACCGAAAAGGCTCACCGTTTTTCTTCTACCGCTCCCGAACTGGAGCGAATTGGCTGTATTTTCCCGACATTGACTGCCGAAAGCGGAGAAGAATTTAAAAAAGCCATCGAAAATGCAAAAAGTCAGGGCGACAGCATCGGCGGCCGCATTGAATGTGCCGTTGTTGGCCTGCCTGCAGGCTTGGGCGACCCGATTTTCGGAGGCGTGGAAAATCGACTGGCACAAATCCTCTTCGGAATTCCGGCCGTCAAAAACGTGGGATTTGGCTACAGCGAGGAATTCGCCTCCCATCTTGGTAGCGAATGTAATGATGCTTTCACCGTTGAAAACGGCGATATTTCTACTGTAACGAATCATTGCGGCGGCATTTTAGGCGGTATCACCACGGGGATGCCCCTGATTTTCGATGTCACATTTAAGCCTACCCCCTCTATTGCCAAGCCCCAGCAAACCATCTCCCTGCAACGGATGGAAAATGCTACCCTTACCATCCACGGTCGCCACGATCCCTGCATCGTGCCCCGTGCCGTGCCTGTGGTCGAAGCAGCCGCCGCTATCGCCGTTTACGATATGATACTATCCCGATAAAGAGGAATTGATATGGATATTACCCAGTTACGTTCGGAAATTGACAATGTGGACCGTCAGCTGATTGCGCTTTTTCAGCAGCGCATGGACATTTCCGCTCAAATTGCCGACTATAAAAAGGACCAGAATATTCCTGTTTTTGACCCCGTTCGTGAACGCCAGAAGCTATCTGACGTTGCCTCCAGGGTCGAGCCGGAATTGGAAAGTGCGGTTCAGGTACTCTACAGTCTTCTTTTTGAGCTGAGCCGCAACCACCAAAGTTCCAAAAACGCCACGCAGACTCCCCTGTTCCGTCAGATCACCAATGCCATAGAGGCTACACCGAATCTGTTCCCCCAGCAGGCCATTGTTGCCTGTTGCGGTCAGGTAGATCAGCACCTGCAATACGCCGCCGAACGTATTATGAAATCCCCGAATTTACTGTATTTCAATTGCGCCGAAGCGGTATTTTCTGCCGTGGATCAAAATATGTGTCGCTACGGTTTACTGCCACTGGAAAGCATGGATGCCTATGATCGACTCCGCAACCATGGATTTTATATTGTCCGTTCTCTGCGCATCCAGCAGCAAGACGGCCATCTCATGCGTTACATTCTGTTCAGCAAGCAGTTGGAGATCTACCCAGGTGCCGATCACACCTCCCTGATGATGGTGTTGCCCAACAAGCCAGGCAGTCTGTATCGTGTGCTGGCACGACTCTACACTTTGGGCCTAAACATTGCCAAGCTTGACAGTCGTCCCCATCCCACCGATGGTTTTAAAATGCTGTTCTACTTTGATTTGGAAACTTCCATCTATTCTCAGGAATTTGTCCGCCTGATGTGCCAGTTGGACGACCTTTCCGAAGATTTCCAATATCTGGGCAGTTACAGCGAGGTGGTTTAATGAAATGCGGTCTGCTGGGCGCTCAGCTCAGCCATAGCTACTCTCCGGCTATCCACAGTCAGCTTGGATGCTACAGCTATGATTTATTCGAAAAGCAAAACTGGGAAATCGAATCATTTCTGCGCCATGGGGATATTACGGGTCTTAACGTGACCATCCCCTATAAAAAGGCAGTCATCCCCTATCTGGATGAATTGACCCCCACTGCGCAAAAGCTATCGGCCGTCAATACCATTGTTCGTCTGCAAAATGGAAAACTGCTGGGCCATAACACCGACTACTATGGTTTCGCTTCCATGCTCCAACGAAGCGGTTTAGAAGTTGGCGGTAAAAAGGCACTTGTCCTGGGCTCGGGTGGTGCATCAGCCACCGTGACGGAAGTTCTGAAAGAGTTGGGCGCATCGGTAACGGTGATTTCCCGACAGGGAGAAAATAATTACAATAATCTTTCCCTCCATCAAGATGCCAGGATCATTGTCAACGCCACGCCGGTCGGAATGTATCCCAACAGTGATGTTGCACCGTTGTCACTTCAGCAATTTCCGAAGCTGGAGGGGGTTTTTGACCTGATTTACAACCCTGCCCGAACCAGACTGTTACAGGATGCTCAAGAACGGGGGCTCATTGCCCAAAACGGTCTGTGGATGCTGGTAGCACAGGCAAAAGAGAGTGCCGAATATTTCACAGGGGCCCCCATTGCCGAGGAAAAAGTGGAAATCATTTATAGGCACATTCGGCAGCAAATGGAAAATACTTTGCTGATTGGAATGCCTGGCTGCGGAAAAACCACGATCGGAATGTTGCTGGCTGAAAAAACAGGCCGAAAATTCATAGACATCGACAATGAAATAGAGGAAAAAGTCGGCATATCTGTTGCTGAAATCATTGGCAAACACGGAGAATCGTTCTTCCGACAGTTGGAAAGTGAAGCGCTGCGTACCTTCGGGAAAATCAGTTCTGCAGTCATCGCTACCGGCGGCGGCGCTGTTATTATGCCGGAAAATCACTTTTTTCTCCGTCAAAACAGCCATATTATTTATTTGAAACGTCCGATTTCTCAACTTGCCACCGCCGGTCGACCCCTTTCTGTTGACCTAGAATCCCTGTATGCCGCACGGCGGCCTTTGTATGAAAGTCTTGCCGACCGAACTGTGGATAACAGCAGCTCGATTGAGCACACCTTGGCGCAAATTTTGGAGGAAAAACGATGAAAATACTTGTATTGAACGGCCCGAATATCAACCTTTTAGGCATTCGGGAACCCGATATATACGGAAGAGAGACCTATGCTGCGCTTCTATCTCTTCTCAGCTCCTGCGCTATGGAATACGGAGTTGAAGTCGAGCATTTTCAATCCAATCATGAGGGTGCGCTTGTGGACAAGATCCAACAGGCCTACGGCTGTTTTGATGGCATTATCATCAATCCTGCCGCATATACCCATACCTCCATTGCCATTTTGGATGCCCTGAAAGCCGTATCCATTCCCGCTGTGGAAGTCCATATTTCCGATATATCCGCCCGTGAAGACTTTCGCCGTATTTCCTATACGGGACTGTATTGCGAAAAGCAAATTACAGGCTGCGGAATCGACGGCTATCGTCAGGCAATGAAATATCTTGTGGACAAATACGGTTAAACAAATCCCACGGTTTCAGGCGAACCGTGGGATTTGTTTTTACTTTTTTCGAAACACAAGGAGCTTACTGCCCACATAATTAATGATCACAACAAAGACGGATACCGCCAGTTTCATGATGTTTCCATTCCAATTCAGCAGATCCACTGTGGCAAAAATCACAGCGGTTTCCAGAATGCCGGATCCCAAACGGGTACCGACGAATTTTGTCAATTCCGGCCAAACAGTCTTTGCCGACCAATCGTGACTTTTGAAAACAAACGGCTTGTTTGTCAGAAATGCAAAGGCCACCGAGGCCGCCCATGCGACCATATTGCTGACGGTTGCAGACAGTCCCAGCCAGTTGTAGCAGGGCAGGTAAACCATGTAATTTACCACTGTGGTCAACACGCCAAACAGGAGATAGGAAAAAATGTCCCAATGTTTTGTTACCAATTCTTTTATTTTATTTCCCACACGCTACCTCCAAAATCAATGCAAGCGCAGCATAAACGGCTTGTTGGCGCACCTGCCGACGGTCTCCTTCAAAGAGAAAATGTCTGGATATGACCGAATGATCGTCAGCATAGCCGATAAAAACCGTCCCGACCGGATTGCCGAATTCATCGCCTGACGGGCCGGCCAGGCCTGTCACGGATACGGCCACATCACAATCCAGCACCTTACGGGCACCCTGAGCCATGGCCTCTGCCACCGGCGCAGAAACGGCGCCATAGCGATTTAGCATTTCTTCCGATACTCCCAGAACGTTTTTCTTCACATCGTTGCAGTAGCTGATAATGCCGCCACGATATACCGCTGAAGCGCCGGAAACAGCGGTCAACGCCGCCCCGATACCGCCGCCGGTACAACTTTCGGCAGTGCCCAGGGTCTTGCCTGCAAGCGCAGTGAGAACCTCTTTACAAATTGTCATCATGGTATTTTACCGTGATCTTTTCCACATTTTCCAGCGCACGGCCGATCAGCGCTTCCCTGTCCAATTTGGCTTCCGCATGAAGCAGCTGGCCGATGGTAGGCTTGGTCTTGGGATGTTTGGGGGTAAAGACCGTACAGCAGTCCTCATAAGGCAACACGGAAGTCTCAAAAGTACCGATTTTTCTGGAAATGCTTACGATCTCTTCCTTATCCATGCCGATCAACGGCATGAAAACAGGAATATCCACCACTGCACCGGTCACAGTCATGGCCTCCATGGTCTGGCTGGCCACCTGACCCAGATTTTCACCGGTAATAAGGGCACCACAGCCATCCTGCTTGGCAATTCGCTGGGAAATTTCCATCATAAAGCGGCGCATGATCAGAGTGAAGTATTCTTCGGGGCAATTATCCCGAATGGCCTCCTGGATCTCCGTGAAGGAAACCACATTCACCGTCATGCGGCCGGTATACCGTGTGACCAGCCGTGCCAGCTCAATGACCTTGTCTTTTGCCAGCTGAGAGGTATACGGATAGGAGAAAAAGTGGACAGATTCGATCTCTACGCCCCGCTTACCGATCATATAAGCCGCCACGGGAGAGTCGATGCCGCCGGAAAGCAGACACATAGCACGTCCTCCCACGCCCGTAGGCAAGCCGCCTGCGCCGGCCACTGCAGGCCCGTGGACATAGGCCGCCAAATCGCGAATTTCAACATAAACCGTATATTCCGGCTTATGGACATCTACCTTGCAATTCGGATGTGCCTCGGCCAACCGACCGCCGATTTCCTGGGAAATGGCGATCGAAGTCATCGGAAACGCCTTATCGGAACGGCGGGACTCCACTTTAAAGGAACGTGCAAAATCAAGATCGTCTCCCAGATATTCCTCAATGGCGCTAAAGATCGCATCCATATTCTTCTCGCAGGGGCGGCAACGGCAAATGCTGACCACACCGAAAATGGAGCGGCAGGCTTCCCATGCCCCCTCTACATCTGCCAGTTCGTCCATAGGCTCAACATACAGCGTTGACTGCATGATATATACATCGAAATTGCCGTAGGATTTCAGACGGCGGCGCACATTTTGCCGCAGCTTATTTTCAAATTGGCGCTTATTTGCACCTTTCAGGACGATTTCGCCCAGTTTCATCAAAAAAATCTCGTTCATTTATTTTTCCTCTTTCTTATCGATTTCCCAGATTGACCGCCCGATATTGGATGGCCTCGGCAATATGTTGGGGTTGAATCTGTTCACTTCCGTCCAAATCTGCCACGGTTCTTGCTACACGCAAAATGCGGTCATAACTGCGTGCCGTCAGTCCCATCGCTTCAAATGCCTGTTTCATCATTGCGGCGCAGGCTTCATCCAACTGACAGTGTTGCCGCATTTCGTCCGGCCCCATTCGTGCATTGCACATACCGCTTTTGCGCTCAAAGCGCTGATTTTGAATTTGACGGGCTGCATCTACCCTCTTTTTGATCTGCGCAGAAGGCTCGGCTTCGGCACGGGTACGCAACTCCTCAAAATGGACCGCCGGAACCTCCACCACGATATCAATTCTATCCAGTAGTGGCCCCGAAATACGGCTACGATATTCATTGACCGATCGTTCCGAGCAGGTGCAACGTCCGCTGGGATCCCCATACCAGCCGCATTTACAAGGGTTCATGGCACAAACCATCATAAATTCCGCCGGATACGTCACCGCACCGGACACACGGGAAATGGTCACTTTCCCATCTTCCAGCGGCTGGCGCATAAGGTCGAGGGTATCTTTCCGAAATTCCGGCAATTCATCCAAAAACAGGACGCCTTTGTGGCTCATGGAAATTTCTCCAGGTTTGGGATTGGTGCCGCCGCCCACCAGACCGGCATTGGAAACGGTATGGTGGGGACTACGGAAAGGCCGCCGTGTGACCAACGGTTCCTTTGCCGACAGCATTCCCATAACGGAGCAGATTTGGGTGATCTCCAGCGACTCTTCCCAGGTCATGTCCGGCAAAATAGAGGGCAGGCGCTTGCTGAGCATACTCTTACCGGAGCCTGGAGGCCCGATGAGCAGTACATTGTGGCTACCGGCCGCCGCCACTTCCAGCGCCCGTTTTACATTTTCCTGCCCCAGAACATCCTTAAAATCCAAGCCTGTCACATTCTGATCGGTGGGAAGCCACAGCGGCTCCTCAACAAGCTGTGTCTCTCCGTTCAGTCCGGCCACCAGTTCCCGAATGTTACGGACCGGATAAATTGCAGGGCCACGGGCCAAAGTCGCTTCCGCCGCATTTTCCGCCGGAACGAACAATGCCTGAATACCGGATCTTTTCGCCGCGATAGCCATCGGCAACACACCCGAAACAGGCCGCAAGGTACCGTCCAGTCCCAGTTCGCCGATGAACGCACTGGTGGATTTGGGGCGGCGCACCGAACCTGCGGCACACAGAATGCTCAGCAAAATCGGCAAATCGTAGTGCGTACCGGCTTTTTTCAGGTTGGCCGGTGCCAAATTGACCGTGATCCTGCTGACAGGAAAATTCAAACCGCTGTTTTTCGCCGCGGCACGCACTCGTTCCCGTGCCTCTTTTACCGCCGCATCGGGAAGACCCACAATATCAAAACCAGGCAAGCCATTGGAAATATAGCATTCAGCCACAACATCGCTTCCCTGAATGCCGGTGATGCCCAGAGTATGAACGCTGCAAATCATAAATGCGCCCCTTTCGCCATTTTACCTGATTATACCCCATTTCCCTGCAAAAGACAAGTTTTTTATTGCAACACTTTTCTTCGATGCCAGAAAGGCATTTGTTCTTGGCAAGTAGTCACTTATTTGATATTATATTATCGAAATACTATAAGGGAGTTGATATCGCCTATAAAAAGCAGTAAGAGCCATCCGACTATTCATAAACTGAAAGGAGCAAACACCATGTTAAAGAAAACCATCGCATTGACCATGATTTTCGCACTGCTTGCCCCCGCCACCTCTTTATTTGTTTAAGGAGGAATGGTTATGAAAAAGTATCCGCAAGGGCTATTTCTCTTACTTGCGGTGATATTTTTGTTGTGCGCCTGCACGCCCATCGCAGATACCACCGGCTCGGTTGGAACCACCGCATCGGCAGATGAAAGTACCCCTGCAGAAAGTAGCTTGCCGGATTCTTCAACGTCCCCATCTGTGTCAGATACAACTGCACCGGCCGAGGAATCCACGTCCCCGCCGATGTTAGAGGCCAATGATATTATCGATATTACCGTTCCCGAGGCTATGACTTTTACAAAGTATACCAAAGACGGCACTTGTCTCGGCACGGAAGTTATCAAAATGAGCGGAACCATCAACGATGTTAAGGCCAGTATCACCATTGAACCCTTCAACGGTTATAGCGATTTCTACCCGATGGTGCTGAACAACATTGAGGGTGGAATCATGCAATATTACAACGTAGATTATTATACCTATCAATTTATGACTTACGATGAAGACACCGAATATCTGTCTAATGCCGTAATGAATTTCTCACCTGACGGCGAGTACTGGCAATTCTGCATATCAGCGCTTGGGGATTCAAGCACACCCTACTTTTATTATGCTAGTGTAAGCGGTACTGCTTCTATGGAAGAATTGGTTCAGTACTTTGTCCATATTGGCCCAACTAGCATAAAACATTGATTGTAAAGATGCCCCTGCTCACCAGCGCGATATGATATAGTATCCGCTATAAAATATGAACGGAGGTCTTTCTATGTCTAAAAAAGCGATCATCATCCTGTCGGCTGTTGTTGTCGCGGTCGCAGTGGTTGCGTGTCTTGTCCCCATCCCCACACCATGCAACAAGACTGTCACAGCAATCCAAATGGATGATAACGGCAACGAAATCGGTAAGTCCGATATTTCCCTCAGCGGCTGGAAATTGAATTATCTGCTGCGGCGCAATGTCTATCTGGTTGAAATGGGAAATTTCGACGATATCACTCTGGACATCGACACCAGAGAATGCACCAAAGATTTACTGAATGACTATTACCAAACCTCTTGGGGCGTGGTAAACACCACTTCGTCAAAAATTAATGACAGCTCCACGAAAATCAGCAATTCCACCTACCGCTCCACGTTATACATCGGCGACGATATGGAGCACTGGGTAGTCAACCTATCCATAGACAATGGTGACGATTTCTACTATTTCTTCGATTTGAGCGGCGAAGCAACCATGTCGGAGCTGCGTGAATACTGGAGCGATAACGGATGCAGTAACTTTTTCGATTGACGGGCCCGTCATCTCTTAAACCAATGCAAAAAGGAGCAGGCTCCCCTGCTCCTTTCATAATCAAAAGGCAGAGCATACGCTCTGCCTTTTCATATTTACTTTTTCTTGGAAGCTTTCTTCTCAGCCTTGGCCTTGGCAGCAGCTTCAGCAGCTTTCTTGGCCTCTTCCTTGGCACGCTCTGCACCGGTCTCGTTGGTGGAAAGAGCCCACTTGGTAAACTCGATACGAACCTGATCGGCACCGGTCTCGACAACGAACTTATCTTCCTTGATATCCACGACCTTACCGACAATACCGCCAATGGTGGTGATCTTGTCGCCGATCTTCATCTCGGAACGCATCTGTTCTGCTTCCTTCTTGCGCTTGTTCTCGGGGCGGATCATCAGGAAGTAGAATACTGCGACCATGATGACCAGCATCAGGATGGTGGTGATCATGCCGCTGCTTCCGGTATCTGTGGTAGCATCAGTCAAAAAATTCAGCATTATAAATACTCCTTTGGTTTGTTATCTTGATTATTATACCATTGTTTCCATAAATTGCAAGAATAAATTAGATGCGCTGTCCCAATTTAACAGAAAATTCACGTCTGAATTCCTCAAATCGGCCCTCATCCAGTGCCAATCTGATTTCTTCCATCAATTTGTTATAGAAATACAGATTGTGCATGACGGCCAACCGCATGGCCAGCATTTCTTCCGCAACGAACAGGTGGCGAATATAGGCTCTGGAATAACGGCGGCACACCGGACAATCGCAATGCTCATCGATGGGGCGCTCGTCCAACTGGTACTTGGCATTTTTCAGGTTGATGGCACCTTCCCATGTAAACAGCCGAGCGTGTCTGGCGTTTCTGGCAGGCATAACGCAGTCAAAGAAGTCCACGCCACGGGCAACCGCTTCGATAATATTGCTGGGGGTACCGACACCCATCAGATAACGAGTCTTTTCTTTGGGCATATGTTCTTCCACGGCTTCGATGATATCATACATCTCCTCCGCCGTTTCTCCCACGGCCAGGCCGCCAATGGCATAGCCTGGCAGATCCAGCTCCGCAATGCGCTTCATGTGGTCCACACGGATATCATGGTAAGTACCGCCCTGATTGATTCCCCACAGCATCTGCTGGGGATTGACGGTATCAGGCAGGGCGTTCAGGCGGGCATTTTCTGCCTTGCACCGCACCAACCAGCGATAAGTGCGGTCCACGCTGTCCTGAACATATTTTCTGGGGGCAGGATTTTCAATGCACTCGTCAAAGGCCATGCACATATCCGAGCCGAGATTGGACTGGATCTGCATGCTCTCCTCCGGTCCCATAAAAATCTTATGGCCATCGATGTGAGAGGAGAAATACACGCCTTCCTCTTTGATTTTCCGCAAAGAGGCCAAACTAAACACCTGAAATCCGCCGGAGTCGGTCAAAATCGGTCCGTCCCAGGTCATGAACTTGTGCAGTCCGCCCATCTCCCGAACCACTTTATCTGTCGGCCGCAGGTGCAGGTGATAGGTGTTGGAAAGCTCCACCTGGCAACCGATGTTTTTTAAATCTTCTGCGCTCAATGCGCCTTTGATGGCACCCTGGGTGCCCACGTTCATAAACACGGGGGTTTGTACCGTGCCGTGAGCGCAGGTAAATTCGCCTCGGCGAGCTTTTCCCTCCGTTTTTTTCAATTCAAACATAAACTACCTCACTGATCCTATCAAATAACAAGCATTGCATCGCCAAAAGAGAAAAACCTATAGCCCATGCGAACAGCTTCTTCGTAAGCGGCGAGCACATTTTCCCTGCCTGCGAAAGCGGAAACCAGCATGACAAGCGTGCTCTCGGGCAGATGGAAATTGGTGATCAATCCATCCATTGCCTTAAAGGTGTAGCCAGGATAGATGAAGATCTCCGTCCACTTAGAACCCGCCTCAAAATGACCGTCTTCGCACACCAAGCTTTCCAGTGTTCTGCAGGAAGTGGTACCCACGCAAATAATGCGGCCGCCTTCCGCTCTGGTTTGATTGAGCATGTCGGCCGTTTCCTGAGAGATCATGCACAATTCGGCGTGCATATGGTGCTCGGTGATCTCATCAGCCTTTACGGGACGGAAAGTGCCCAGTCCGACATGCAGAGTCACAAAAGCGGTTTTTACACCCTTTGCTCTGACCTTTTCCAGCAATTCCGGTGTCCAGTGCAGTCCGGCAGTCGGAGCAGCGGCGGAGCCGACTTCTCTGGAATACACCGTCTGATACCGCTCCTGATCCTCCAATTCCGCCTTAATATAGGGCGGCAAAGGCATTTTACCCAGCCGTTCCAGCACTTCCAGGAAAATCCCCTCATAATAAAACTGCACGATTCGGTTGCCATCCTCTTTTACCTCAACAACCGTGGCAGTCAATTCGCCATTGCCGAAAACCACCTGACTGCCAACCTGCATTTTGCGGCCAGGCTTACATAGGCACTCCCATTTCTTATCGCCCAGATCTCGCAAGAGCAGCACTTCCACCGCACCGCCGGTGGGACGATGGCCCAACAATCGTGCCGGCAGCACCCGTGAGTCATTCATCACGAGGCAATCTCCTGGCTGCAAATAATCCAGTACATCATAAAAATGTTTATGTGTTCTCTCTCCGGTTTTCCGATCCAGCACCAACAGACGGGACGTGTCTCTTTTCTCAAGAGGTGTCTGGGCGATCAGTTCCTCCGGCAGGTCATACCAAAAATCACTGGTTTTCAATGTAAAATCCTCCGATTCAATAAAAAGCCTGATTATTATACTCCAAATCCCCCATAATTGCAATACTGCACCCAATTCTTTTTATGCGCATAAATTGGTATGGAGGTATCAGCTTATGGAAAAAACGTTATTTACAGGTGTTTGTACAGCGCTGGTCACCCCTTTTCTGGGCGGCCAAGTTAATTATCCGATGCTGGAACGTCTGCTGGAGCGGCAAATGGATGCCGGCGTGTCCGCCGTCGTTCTATGCGGAACGACCGGTGAATCCCCTACCCTGTCCGACCGTGAAAAGCTGGAGATTTTCCGCCGCGGAAAATCTTTTGTCGGTGACAAAATGAAAATCATCTGCGGCACGGGTTCTAACGACACACGCCACGCCACCGAACTGAGCATTGCGGCCCAACAATGCGGCGCAGACGGTCTGCTCATCGTATCCCCCTACTATAACAAGGGCAATGGGGAAGGTCAATTCGGGCATTATCTGACCATTGCACAGTCAGTAGACATTCCCGTCATCATTTACAACGTCCCCAGTCGGACCGGAGTCGATCTCTCCGTTGACCTATACAGGCGCCTTAGCACCGTGAGTAATATCGCAGGCGTAAAAGAAGCCTCAACGGATATCGTAAAAGTCGCACGCATTCGAAACGCCTGCAGTCCCGATTTTGCGGTATGGTCAGGAAATGACGAACAGGCCGTGGCCGCCATGGCATTGGGCGCCAAAGGGGTCATTTCCGTGGTCTCTAACCTGTTGCCCATGGAAACACAGGCGATGGCAAGTGCCGCTCTCGCCGGCGATTTCGATTCCGCCGCCGATTTACAATGTCAGCTTCTGCCCTTGATCGACAGTCTCTTTCGGGAGGTCAATCCAATTCCCGTAAAGGCCGCCATGGAAATGGTAGGCTTCGACTGCGGCAAATGTCGGCTGCCGTTGGGGAACCCCTCCGCCGGAACGCTGGAACAATTGCGAAAAATTCTGTTGTAATGTAAATTTATAATTTTTCGTACTCTGCGATCACGAATTCCACACTCGTGTCCAACTGGGATAAGGCAAGGAGCTTGTCCTTATCGGATTGAGACGTATGGAAAAAGTACGGAGTCATTCGAAATACCGCCTGAATATCTTCCTGGGACCCAAGGGTGATCTCATTTGTTACCTTGCGTGTTTCCACAAGGCGGAACAGTTCTGTTTGAGGCAGTTTTTCATCGTTTTCATACGGGGTATCATATATCGCCTGCTTCAGTCCATACAGATGACAACTGCCAGGAATGACCGTAAACAGTCGCCCTCCTGACTTTAAAACACGTGCAAAGGAAATCTCATTAAAGGGTGCAAACAGATGGGTCGCATAGTCCATAGAGCCATCTGCGATAGGAATAGCTGCCATATTGGCCACGAAGAAACGGCAGTTTCCCCTTTTGGCCGCCAGGCGGACCATTTCACGAGAGATATCAAATCCATAGACATCCAGATTGGGATTTCCCCCCAATGCGGCAGTATAGTATCCCTCGCCGCAGCAAATATCCAGCAGGTTTCCTGTCCGATCTTTGAAAATATCGCAAAGCGTATCTTTCAGGCATTGATAATAGCCTTTGTTCAGAAAATCTTTTCGACAACGAGCTGAGGCTTTATCATCGCCGATCAAATCACCCGAACGGGATGAGCGAAGCAAATTCACATATCCCTCCTTGGCAATATCAAAACTATGACCATTTTCACATTTGGCAGTATGGACATCAAAGGCCAGCATCTTTCCGCAAACAGGACAAATCAGCATTTTATTTCTCCTTGTCAACATTTTATTAAAGTATAATCCATTTTCCTTGAAAAAACAATGGACATTTTTCTTTTCTTCCGCTATAATCATGAAAAAACAACGGGAGAACAAAATGAAGCACCTTCTATTTGATTTGGATGGAACGATTTCCGATTCCGGCGCAGGAATTATCCACTGCGGTCAGGAAACAATGGCACATTTCGGCATGGATGTGCCGGATTATGACGACTTGCGCCCCATGGTCGGCCCTCCTCTGCGGGACAGCCTGATCCGCTTTGGCATTAGCGAAGAAAATATGGCAGAAGCCATCGAATTTTATCGGCAGGCCTATGTAGATCACGGCCAATATGAAAACGTCCCCTATTCCGGCATTGAAGAGCTGCTGCAAAAACTCCGCCAGAAAGGGTTCGGTATATACGTAGCCACTTCCAAGCCGGAAATCATGGCAGAGCATATTCTGAAACACTTTGGTCTGGCTTCCTATTTCCGCATTATCTGCGGCTCCACCCTGGACGGCAATCGAATCACAAAAGCACAGGTCATAGACCATCTTTTGAAACAGTTGCCTCAGGATGAAGAAAAAATCATGATCGGCGACACCATTTATGATATTGAAGGTGCCAATGCGCTGAATCTTCCCTCCATCGGCGTTGCCTGGGGATACGGTGATCTGGCAGAAATGAAAGCCGCCGGTGCCATTGCGATCGCAGAAACCATGGAATCTCTATACGATATACTGGTCAAAGAATAACGTTGAAACGCTGGAAACATTCCTGTTTCCAGCGTTTTAAATCACATCAGCTTCAATTGGCGGCATTTTTCCCGAATGGACAGCAGGTCGTCAAAGGTTTCGGGACGTTTTGTCACATCCCGAAGCAATGCCGACGGATGGTATATCGTCGTCATCCAAATGCCGTTCTTTTCCACCCAGGTCCCATGTTCCTTTGTAATGCGGAAATCTTCACTGAGCAGCGCCTTGGCGGCAATTCTGCCTAAACATACGATGATTTTCGGCTCGATCAGCTGAATTTGTCGGAGCAGATAGCCCATGCAGGCTTCCTGCTCCGTCTGGAGCGGATCACGGTTATGGGGCGGCCGACATTTCACAATATTGTCGATATAGCAGTTCGTGCGGTCAATGTCAATGATAGACAGCATATCATCCAGTAAAATGCCTGCAGGGCCTACAAAGGGAATGCCCTGAATATCCTCCTGCTCGCCAGGTCCTTCGCCGATGAACATAATGTCCGCCTTTGGATTTCCCACGCCGAACACAACATTACGTCGTGTTTCGCACAAGCCGCAACGGGTGCAGTCGCTACAAACTTTTTTCAGTTCATTCCACTCCATTGGCTACCTCCTTACGGGCAGAACCTTTTCCGGCGTTACGCTTACGGTAACGTCTGACATTGATTTGACGAAGGACGACAAGTCCGATGGCTGCGGCAAAAGCGGCGATCAAAACGATGCGTATGATCCATTTCATCACATTCCAAAAAGCACTGCTTTGCCCCGATACCGCTACCGTCTGGATGGTCGTTCCCTTTTCCTGAACATCGTGCTGAGCAAGCAACTGCACACGGGCTACAACTGTTGTATCATAGCAGATCTGCAATGTACCGACGCTCTCACCGTTTTCCACAGGAGCAGAAAGCTGTTTTTTATCTTCGATCGTCACAAAGTGTAACAGGGAGCGATCGTATTTCACGGGCAACAGTGCATAAGCATTGTCCGCAAATCCAACAACGACACCGTTTTCTCCATTTCTGACAGAAAACAGATCATAAGACGAAGTTGCCTCCAAAACCTTTTGAACCGCAAAATTCTTATATCCGAAATTCAGCAACTTCTTTGCCGTGGTATAAGGGCCCGTGTTGGACTGAACAGAGAACACGATACACAGATATCGGCCGGCCTCGGCCTCTGCCGTGCATACCGCGCTATACACACCGGAAGAAATCGCCGTCACTTTGCCGCCGGTAATACGCTCATCATAATTACCGCCGCCGACGACCAGCTGTTCATTTGCGGTATAAAGCATTTGGGAACAGCCAAGTTCTTCCGGCAACTTGTAGTTGACAGTTTCAAAAATCCGCTGAAATCCTTCGTTTTTCAATGCTTCTACCAGGATTTTTCCAAAATCTCTTGCAGTCGTATGTTGAGAGCCGTCTTTCAAACCGTAAACATTTGAAAAATAAGTATTGGTGCAACCTGCGGTTGCGGCACGGCCATTCATCATTTCAACGAAAGCTTCCTGGCTCTCGGCAATATATTCAGCCAGAACAGCCGCAGCATCACCGGCGGAAGCGAGCATAATGCAGTGACACAGATCATCTACCGTTAGTTCTTCCCCTGGCTGTAATCCGATGATTTTTACACCCTCAGGTAATGCCCCCAGCGTTTCCTGCTGCACCGTTACCACGGCTTCAGGTTGCCCGTATTCCGCCGCGACCAGCAACGTCATCAGCAGTGCCAATTCCGAAGGTTCGACAGTCATATCGGCATTCATAGCGTAAGCCATCGTACCGGCATCCAGTTCATAAAGAATGGAAGCGGCGGCATTGCAACTGTGATCGTCCGTGCTTGCCAGCGCATTAGGGGCATCCATCCCACCGCAGTCGGCGGTTACGGTTTCCTCGGCCATTGCAGAAATACCGCAATTCAGCAAACACAACAGCACTAATAAAAAAGCAAAGAATTTTCTCATATTTTATCCTCTTTTATTTTTTGTCGGACTTGTCCAACAGAGAATTATCGTGTATAATAGACTCAGTTTAGAGAATTATATCAGTTTTCTCGCCGCTAGTCAATGAACGAGGAGCGTTTTCAGTGAAAAATTCCACGACAACCATTCTACTGGCCGTTACATTGGCCTTTTCCGCTTTTGTCGGTGGCTATTGCCTCGGCAGAAACACTTCGGGCACCAAGGTCGAGGTATCTGCTTATGCGGCGACCACTGCCCCATCCCTTTCCCCTGACGGGGCCGCAGACAGCACTACCGGCGAAACATCCGCCGAAAATACGCTTATCAATATCAACACCGCTACCAAAGAACAATTAGAGTCTCTCCCAAAAATCGGACCGACCAAGGCCCAAAGTATCATTGATTACCGCGAAACATTCGGGCCTTTCAATCGTATTGAAGATATTATGGATGTCAGCGGTATCGGGGCTGGGATCTACGAAGCAATTATGGATCACATTACTGTATAAGGAGGCACTATAGCATGAAAATACTGGTCGTAGATGATGAAGCTCTGTTGCTCAAAGGCATTCGCTTCAATCTGCAAAACGAAGGATACGAAGTCATTACCGGCTCAAACGGCCTGGAGGCCGTGCAACTGGCCCGTGATCCCTCCGTTAATCTTATTATTCTGGACGTCATGATGCCGGAAATGGACGGCTTGACCGCCTGTCGCCACATTCGGGAATTTTCCGACGTACCCATCATTTTCCTCACCGCCAAGAGCGATGATATGGACAAGCTCATCGGCTTCGATCACGGTGCCGATGACTACCTGACCAAACCATTTAACATTCTGGAGCTGAAAGCCCGTGTCAAGGCACTGCTTCGCCGTGCCAATCCAACCGAGGGGAAAGGTTCAAATCTGCTGACCATCGGCTGTATTTCCCTGAATTTGGATGCCAGAAATGCCATTGTTTCCGGCAAAACCGTTGAATTGACAGCAAAAGAATTTGACGTGGTGGAGTTTCTCATGCGCAACGCAAATCGGGTCTATTCTCGGGAAGCGCTGCTCGACACCATCTGGGCTTATGAATATCGCAGCGATATCCGCACGGTGGATGTCCACATTCGTCGTCTGCGAGAAAAACTGGAGGAAAATCCTGCCGAACCGAAATATTTAATGACGAAATGGGGCGTTGGCTATTACTTCCGTAAGTAAAAAAACGAAATTCCGAGCCTTTACCAGTTGGCAGATCCGTTATGCCATCACTTATGTTGCCGTGACGATGATCGTATTGGTATTTCTCAACATATATTGCGCACAGGTCAACGAGCAGCTTTTCTGCCAAAATAAGAAAACAACCCTGACCGAAAAGGCAAATCTCATCGTGGCAGAGCTTTCCGCAACGGAGCAGGTCAATCGCTCGGTCATCTCTTCCATCGTGCTTCGGCTCGATATGCAGCTGACGCGCATCATGATCACCGATGCCGATGACACGGTCATCTACGATTCCACTTATTCGGTGGATGGCTCTGCTTCCCTCCCTGCGGAAATCGTTGCCGCCCATACATCTTCTCAGTTTAACTGGGACTTTCAGGACGGCGTTATGACTTCTTCCGTTGCAATTCCCATTCGAAACGACGGAGAATACTGCGGATGTGTCTATCTGCTGGAGATCGACAGCAATGACGGACAGCTGCTGCAAACACTGCATACCAATATTCTTACCATTACTCTGGCTCTGGAGCTGGGTGTGATCTTTTTTTCGATCATCTATGTCAGGCGGTATTCACGCCGGCTCAATAAGATCATGGCTTCCATGCGCATTATTCAGGAGGGCGACTACAGCCACAAAATCGAAATGCGGGGCCACGATGAGCTGGCATTTCTGGCCGATGAATTCAACTACCTGACCGAGCGGCTTCAAATTTCCGAAAACAAGCGGCGCCAATTTGTCTCCGATGCTTCCCATGAGCTAAAAACGCCTTTGGCTTCCATCAAACTGTTGTCCGACTCCATTTTGCAATACGAAATGGACACACAGACCGTCCGTGAATTTGCCGGAGATATCGGAAACGAAGCCGATCGCCTGACCCGTATGACCAACAAGCTGCTGGCTCTGACCAAAGACGAGGGAGACACCGCCCTGGACGATGCCGAGATCATCTATATGGCTCCCACCGTGGAACGGGTCGTCAAAATGTTGGAAGGCATCGCCCAGCGTAATAATATCACCATCGCACTGGACCTTCGTCAAGACTCTACTGTGCTATTGCAAGAAGATGACCTGTATCAGATCACCTTCAACCTTGTAGAAAACGGCATTAAATATAACGTTTCCGGTGGTAAACTATCCATTTCTCTGCATCGGCAGGAAGACATGGCCGTCCTGCGCATTCAGGACACCGGCGTTGGCATTCCTCCCGAAGCGTTTGGGCACGTTTTCGAGCGGTTCTATCGGGTGGATAAAGCCCGCTCCCGTGAATCCGGCGGTAGCGGACTGGGGCTTTCCATCGTGCGCAGTATGGTAGAACGTAATAACGGCGAAATCCACCTGCAAAGCACCCTGGGCAAGGGCACAACGTTTACCGTAGCTTTCCCCTGTTTTGATATTTCCGCCGAACAAATCAACACCATCTCAAGTGAGGAAAAACAATGAAATTTATCTCCTGGAACGTCAACGGCCTACGTGCCTGTGTCGGTAAAAATTTTTTGGAAGAATTCAATCAACTGGATGCCGATTTTTTCTGCCTGCAGGAAACAAAACTGCAGGCCGGTCAAATTCAACTGGAGCTATCCGGATATCACCAGTATTGGAACTATGCTGAGAAAAAAGGTTATTCCGGAACGGCGATCTTCGCAAAAGAAGAGCCCCTTTCCGTTCGGTACGGAGTCGGCGTTAGCGAATTGGACACCGAGGGCAGGCTTATCACACTGGAATATGAGAATTTTTTCCTTGTGACCTGCTACACTCCCAATGCACAGCCCGAACTGGCACGCATAGAGCACCGCCTAAAATGGGAAGAAGCATTCCGAAACTATCTTTCCGCCCTGGACAAAGAAAAACCGGTCATCATCTGCGGTGATTTAAATGTGGCTCATAATGAGATCGACTTAAAAAATCCGTCTTCAAACCGTGGCAGTGCCGGATTTTCCGATCAGGAACGTGGTGCATTCAATGCACTGCTCTCCTGTGGCTTTACGGATACATTCCGATACCTCTATCCTGACACTATTGGTGCCTATAGTTGGTGGAGCTATCGATTCAACGCCCGTAAGAACAACGCCGGCTGGCGTATCGACTATTTTCTTGTGTCCGATCGGCTTCAAAGCAACATCCAGGATGCCGTGATTCATGCGGAAATAATGGGTTCCGATCATTGCCCCGTGGAGTTGCAGCTGGATATAACATAACACGCAAATCACCCGTACCCCATTGGCAGGACTTGAACCTACAACCTACCGCTTACAAGGCGGTTGCTCTACCGATTGAGCTACGACAGCGTATGGAAATAGCCGGAACGGTGTCCGGCTATTCTTATGAAATTTGGGCATAGAAAAGCCGCCGTCCCATCGGGTTGGCGGTTAATCTGCAATTGTAATTTCTTTGATTTCGCTCTCTGTAAACCCTATCAATCGCCCGTCTTTGATCTCGATTGCAATTTCTTCTTCGCCGATTTCGCTATCGATAGCAGGAGTATACGCCGAAACCTTTCCGTTCCACCGCCCTCCGTCACAATCGGTTAGATTTACTGTTTTTCGAAAAAAGTCAAATAATTTCATTCTTCATTCCTCATGGTAGGCACTACATGTGTCCCTGTATTGCTATAATGGATATACGCACGATTTGTTGGCGTTTCTTCGCCTGTTTCCATGTTAATGTTAACGCCTATTTGTTTGTCGATGGTTATTATTTCCTTGTTTATAAAAGTGCCATGTTTGTCTCTTTGGATTTTGCCCGTTCCTGCATAGGCGTTAACAATCTTTTGTAGCTGTCCTTTATCGACGGTTATATAGCTTCTTCCCTCTATGTAACTGCCGCTGTCCTTGATGTGTCTTGCTTGCTTTTCCTCGTTGATAACAAGCGCATTCGGATTTGATCGGATTTTCTGGCGTATCGGCTCATCTCTTTGCCACACTTTAATGTTTTCGGCCTCGCTACCTGTATTATACATCGAGTTTGCTTTGTTTGCAATAACTTGATACTCTTTTTCCGCCGCTCGTTCCTGTTTCCAGTTATAGTCAACAGTTTCCATGCGGTCATGCTGCACGCGCAGTCCGGCGGCCTTGGAAAGGCGGTTATACTCCTGTTTGAGCACTTGCGCCTTGATCTGGTCGGTTTGGAGCTTCTTCTCGTCCCC
>CAZVMK010000001.1:0-55486 GCA_964628315.1 uncultured Oscillospiraceae bacterium | reverse complement strand
AAGATGGGCAAGCCCATCAATGAACTGCGTTTTATTTCCATCAAGGAGGTCAAGTAAGATGAAATACAAAGTGACCCTGAACGGTCGTACTTACGAAGTTGAAGTGGAAGCCGGTCAGGCACAGCTGCTGGCTGAATACGAGGCCATCGTTCCCTCTGTCCCTGCTGCTCCTGCCGCTGCCCCCGTGGCCGCCGCTCCCGTTGCTCCCACCGCTGCGGCCCCTGCCACACCTGCCGTTACAGGCAGCGGTGAAGTGGTCAAGTCTCCCATGCCTGGCACCATCCTGAAAGTCAATGTGACCCAGGGGCAGGCCGTCAAGGAAGGCGATGTGCTGGTGATTTTGGAGGCCATGAAGATGGAAAACGAGATCATGGCACCCAAGGACGGCACCGTGACCCAGGTCGTTACCGCCAAGGGTGCGACCGTAGATACCGATGCACCTCTGGTCGTCATCGGCTAAGGAGGGCAAACCTCAATGAATATAGGAGAAACTCTGTTGAAACTGTGGTATGACTCCGGTCTTTCACAGATGACATGGCAGAACGCCGTCATGCTTTTGATCGGCTGTTTCCTGCTGTATTTGGCCATCGCCAAGAAATTTGAGCCTCTGCTGCTGTGCGGCATTGCTTTCGGCTGTATCCTGACCAACCTGCCTGGCGCAGGGCTGTATCATCAGGAACTGTGGACTGCTTTCATGGATGAAAACAGTGAGTTCTACCACAGCTACGGCACCATCTTGAAAGAGGGCGGCCTGCTGGACTATTTCTACATCGGCGTCAAGACCAGCATCTACCCCTGCCTGATCTTCATGGGCGTGGGTGCCATGACCGACTTTGGCCCCTTGCTGAGTAACCCCAAGAGCCTGTTCCTGGGCGCTTCCGCTCAGCTGGGCGTGGTGCTGGCGTTCTTCGGCGCTGTCCTGCTGGGCTTTGCCGGCAATGTAGCCGCCGCCATCGGCATCATCGGCGGCGCTGACGGCCCCACCGCTATTTTCCTGACCAGTATGCTGGCTCCCGAATATCTGGGACCCATCGCCGTGGCGGCTTACTCCTACATGGCGCTGATCCCCATGATCCAGCCTCCCATCATGAGAGCGCTGACCACCGAGAAACAGCGTAAGGTCAAGATGGAGCAGACCCGTACCGTTTCCAAGCGTGAAAAAATCATTTTCCCCATCGTGGTCACCATCTTTGTGGCACTGCTGCTGCCCTCCGCCGCTGCACTGATCGGCTGCCTGATGTTCGGCAACCTGATGAAAGAGACCGGCGTTACCGAACGCCTGAGCGACACCATGCAGAATGCCCTGATGAACATCGTCACCATTCTGCTGTCCACCTCCGTGGGCGCCACTATGGTCGGTAGCACATTCCTGGCACTCGATACCCTGAAGATTATCATTCTGGGTGTTGTGGCCTTCGGCCTGTCCACTGTGGGCGGCCTGCTGGGCGGTCAGGTGCTGTACTTCATCTCCGGCGGCAAGATCAACCCCCTCATCGGCTCCGCCGGTGTTTCCGCCGTTCCCATGGCTGCCCGTGTTTCCAATACGGAAGGCCAGAAAGCCAATCCCTCCAACTTCCTGCTCATGCACGCCATGGGCCCCAACGTTGCAGGTGTTATTGGCTCTGCCATCGCCGCAGGTTTCCTGATGAGCGTGTTTGGCTAAGAAATGCCGATTCCCCTCCGCAGTGCGGAGGGGAATTTTTGCAAAATATAGGGGCTTCAACAGCCGGTTGAGTGGGTACTCAACCAATCGTTGACCTGAAAAATTCAAAAATAAACAACGAATTGATAGCAATTTGTCGACTGCTCCTATATAATAGGCTCAGATAAAAAAGGAGGTAATCTTATGGACGAGACCTTAGGAAAACGCATCATGCACCACAGAAAGCGGCTGCATCTGACCCAGGACCAGTTGGCGGAAAAACTGGGGGTCACGGCTCAGGCCGTCAGTAAGTGGGAAAATGACCAAAGTTGTCCCGATATCAATATGCTGCCAAAATTGGCAGCACTATTCGGGACGAGTACCGATGCCCTGCTGGGGCATGAACCGGTTTACGAAGCACAGGTGGTGGATGAGGACGAAAAGCAGAGCGGCTGGGAGTTTCAATGGGATAACGGCCGTGGGAGAACCGTGGCAACGGCGCTGTGCATCCTGGCGGTGGGTATGCTGCTCCTTTGTGACCGCATTCTGGGCTGGAACGTAGGTTTCTGGAGCATTTGCTGGCCTTGCGTTTTGCTGACGTTCGGCATTTACCGCCTTTGCAGACGGTTCAATTTTACCAGCATCGCCTGCACTTTGCTGGGTGGATATTTCCTGCTGAAAAATATGAACCTTATAAATTGGAATATTGATGCAGAGTTGATTTTGCCGACCCTGATTTTGATTTTCGGCTTGTGCCTGTTGGTGGATGCCGCCAAGAAACCCAAAAAGCCGAAGTTCTATATTAAAAAACGGGGAACAAATTCGAAAATGAAGCAGGATTTTGACCAAAACGGAGAATATTTTCATGCCGCAGTTTCTTTTGGCGAGGCGAGGCATGCGATCACATTGCCCCGATTGTCCGATGGCAAAGTCAGTTGCAGTTTCGGCGAATTAACGCTGGATCTGACCGGATGTGCCGATTTTGCGCCGGATTGCACCATTGACGTGGGGTGCAGCTTTGGCAAGCTGAATTTGCTGGTGCCCCGAACCTGCCGCGTCCAGTGTGACGGTGGCACATCTTTTGGCGGTATCGAGACCGTGGGTGCTCCCGATGCCGATTGCACCCGAACCATCCACCTGACCGGCGGTGTGTCCTTCGGCGAAATTGAGGTCCGATACGTGTAAAGGTCTTGTTTTCCTATACACAAAAACCATGGGGGCGCATATACTGCTCAGAGGTGATTTTGAATGCCTATTGTGACAACGGATGTCCCCATCAGCTCCGCAAGAAATACAGAGATGATACAGGCACTTTCTCGGGCTTACCCCTTTGTTCGGACCCAACAGTTCGGCACGACCGCCTTTGGCCGCCCGCTGTGGGCTTTGACCATCGGAAACGGAGAGCGCAGGGTGCTCTATACAGCGGCACATCATGCCAACGAATGGATCACGGCGTATATCCTGCTGAAATTTGCGGAGGAACTGGCCGCCGCCCTTGCTTCCGGCGGCAATGTTTACGGGATCCCTGCCGCAACCATCGCCGATGCTGCCACCATTACCCTTGTTCCGCTGATGGATCCCGATGGGGTGGATCTGGTGACGGGCGCCATTGCTTCGGATACCCCCGAATATGAGCTGGCACGGGCGCTGTCCGAATATTATCCCGAGATTCCTTTTCCCGAGGGATGGAAAGCCAATCTTTTGGGGGTGGATCTGAACCTGCAATATCCGGCCGGATGGCTTCGTGCCCGTGAGATCAAGTTTTCTCAGGGCTATACACGTCCTGGCCCCCGAGATTACGTTGGCAGGGCACCCTTAAATCAGCTGGAAAGCAGAGCACTGGCGCAGTTGACGGAGCAGATCGATCCGGCGCTGGTGCTGGCTTATCATACTCAGGGGAAAGTGATCTACTGGCAATTTCAGGATTATGTGGTGCCCCAAGCACGGGCGTTGGCCGAGGATTTTGCCCGTACCAGCGGCTATGGATTGGAGGAGGTGCCGCCGGAGTCATCCTATGCAGGCTATAAGGACTGGTTTATTCAGGATTTTCGGCGGCCAGGCTTTACCATTGAGGCAGGGGAGGGGGAAAATCCATTGCCCCTGAGCCAATTTGACGAGATTTACAGGGACAATCTGGGGATATTGACTGCCGCCGCTACCGGTTTGCCGGACTGAAGCGCTGACGGAGCGGAAAAATAGGGAAAGCAGACAGGGCGGCCGCCTTGTCTGCTTTTTTTCGCATCACACCGCTGTACACACGGCGACACACTTGACAAAAAATGTAATTCACTTTTCGCTGTCGTCACAACTGAAAAATGTATTTCATTTGCTGTCCGAGCCTAGTATATGCGCTCTTGAAAATTTTATTCCGAAAAAATCAAACCGACACCCAGCAACCGAGAAATTTTGCCGACGGAGCGGAAAGAACGCTGTCCTTTTCCGAGAAAACCATCAGCATTTCCCCTTTTTCCAGAGAAAAACTTCGATTTTCAATTTCAAAAACGGCATCTTCTGTGGGGTAGAAACCGTTAAAACCCGTCCGGATGGGGGCGCTGTCCTGCCACAGTTCCATTTTGCCCTGACAGCCTTTGAGCATCAGGTTGAAGTCTGTGGCCTTGCCCACGCAGTGGGTGGGAATGCTGCCCGAGAAGCAATAAGGCTGCGACAGGGGCCCGAGGATGATGGGAGCGCTGTGGGGGTGGGTCAGTGTGAAAGAACCATCCAGCGGCGTGATATAGCGTTCTACGCCCTCCAGCGCCGTGAAGTCGCTTTCTTCCAACTCCACCGTGGCAGAGGAAATGCGGAAAAGGAAATCCCTTTTTCCGTAGTCGCCGTCGGAGGGATAAAGAAACAGCTCCGTGGTGTTGCCGCCGGACCAGGCTGTGGTTTTAAAATCCGCGGCATGAAGATGACGGATGTTCATTTTTCTTCCTCCTGTTGCAACAGTTGGGCAATCTGGCGGCCGATCTGACACACGGCGGCATGGGGGCAGTTGCGATAGGCGCAGTCAATGAAGACTTCGCCGCCCTCGTCTTCGATTTCTACCATGCGGCTTTTGTCCAGGGCGCGGCAATAGCCGGAAATGAATTTTTCCATGTTATTCCTCCACCACGCAGAAGCCCTGAGGTGCCAGACTCAGCCAGTTGGGTGCCACGGTGCGCAAATTGTGGCCCATGATGACCTGACCGGCCGGAATATCCCAGGCATCCATATTGCGGTTTACGTAAATACGAGCTGTCTTTTCTCCGTGGCGACGGGTAAAGGCCAGACGGTGATCGGTGGCATAGGTGAATTCAATATCACCCAAACGCAGGGCATCGCAGTTTTTTCGCATTTGACCCAGTTGACGGTAATATTCCAGCAACA
Organism: uncultured Oscillospiraceae bacterium; assembly: GCA_964628315.1. Classification (GTDB taxonomy): domain Bacteria; phylum Bacillota; class Clostridia; order Oscillospirales; family Oscillospiraceae; genus Faecousia. Next base: position 50,478 of record CAZVMK010000001.1, on the reverse strand, counting down.
GTCGATTTTCCCGTCCCCAGGGATAGGTACGGCGGTTGAAGGGGTCTTTGTGGCCCTCCATGCCGGCCTCGTCGCCATAGTAAAGGCTGGGGCTGCCAGGCAGAGTATATTGCAGGAAAGCGGCCATCAGCAATCGTTCCTCGGCACGAATATACTGGCTTCGGGACAGGCTCCGTTGCGCCAGCTCCTGACGACTGCCGTTAAAGTCATCGACCAGGGCGGTGAGAATGCGTTCCGTATCGTGGGTACCCAGCAAATTCATGTTGCAGGCCAGCACCTGGGGCGGATAATTTTCGGCAATGGTCATGACGGTGTTTTTCAGCTGTTCGCCGCCGTCGATTTTTTTCACGAAATTCATGATGGCGGTGCGGAACGGATAGTTCATCACACTGTCCAGTTCCCCGTCCACGAAGTAGCGGCGGCGACGGCCGTAAGCTTCCTTGTTGGAGGCATCTTCCCAGACCTCGCCCATCAAAAGGGCATCGGGCTTGATTTGACGGATGCGATTTTTCAGCCTCAGCACGAATTCATCGGGCAGTTCATCCACCACGTCCAGACGGAAACCGTCTGCGCCGTTGCGCAGCCAGAATGCCACCACGCTGTCTTCCCCGTCAATGATATAATCCAAAAATCCCCGATCCAGCTTGTTGACGGTAGGCAGGGTATCAAATCCCCACCAACTGGTATAGCTGTTGGGCCAGTTTTTGAAATCATACCAGCTGCGGTAGGGGGAAGAGGGGTCCTGATAGGCTCCCTTTCCGCTGAAGGCACCCTCGCGATTGAAGTAGAGGCTATTGGAACCGGTGTGGGAATAGACACCGTCCAGAATGACCCGTATGCCCCGTTGATGAGCCGCATCACACAGTGCGCGGAAATCTTCCATGGTGCCCAGCATTTCATCGGGCTTTTTATAGTCGCCGGTGTCGTAGCGGTGGGAGGAAAAGCTCTTGGAGATCGGGTTCAGGTACAGCAGGGTGGTGCCCAGAGAGGCGATATAGTCCATTTTTTCGATGATACCGCGGAAGTTGCCGCCGAAAAAGTCATTGTTGAGCACTTCGCCCTGGGAGTTGGGTTGCCACTGAACGTCTTCGTACCAGTCTTTGTGGAGAATGTAGGGCTCCAGCTTGCCGGATAGGTCACAGCGGCCATGCTTATAAAAACGGTCGGGGAAGACCTGATAAATGGTGGCGCCTTTGGCCCAGTCGGGGGTTTCGAAATCCGCAGGAATGCAGGAGATCTGCCAAAGAGCACCGTCTTCGATGTTGGTTTCATCACCGTATTTGAACAGCCGGAAGCAACCGCCGTTGTTGCAAATGCGGAAATAGTAAAAATACAGGCCGGTGGCTTTTAAATCGAAACTGCCCCGAAAAATATCGTAAGCTCCCTTTTTCATGGCGTATTCCATGGAAAGGCAAAGTACCTGCGCGCCGCTGTCGTTCTGGAAAATACACTCTACGGTCTTCGCGCCGACGGCAGAGGGAATGTGGATGTTCAGGGTACACTTTTCCTCGGGAGTCAGGGTGCCGAAGGGAGTTTTGAATTGAGGTTTTTTACTGTCAAAAAGTATTCGCATGTCTTTCTCCTGTTTACATGGATGAGATGTCTGTTCATTATACACCAGATTTTCGGAAAAAGAAAGCCCCCAAAGCCGGCATATTTTGCCCCATTTTTTAACCACTTATTTACAAATTGAACTAGATTTTTTCGTTCTATGTGTTATAATGGGTAAAATGCTTCAATATTGCTAATTTTACGAAGGAGAATCGTTATGGGATTGATTTCTAAGATCTTCGGTACCCACTCTCAGCGGGAACTCAAACGGATCCAGCCGATCGTTGATCAGATCATTGCTTTGGAGGAGGAGTATCGGGGCTTATCGGACGAACAGTTGCAGAACAAGACCGTCCAGTTCAAGCAGCGCCTGGCGCAGGGAGAGACACTCGATGATATTCTGGTGGAGGCATTTGCGGCCATTCGGGAAGCTTCCGACCGTGTCATCGGTCTGCGCCCCTATCCTGTGCAGCTCATCGGCGGTGTCGTGCTTCACCAAGGCCGCATTGCGGAGATGAAAACCGGTGAAGGTAAAACATTGGTGGCCATTTTGCCCTGCTATCTGAACGCACTGACCGGTCAGGGCGTCCATGTGGTGACGGTCAATGATTACCTGGCCAAGTATCAGTCCGAATGGATGGGCAAAGTCTATAAATTTATGGGACTGACGGTGGGTCTGGTCATTCCTGGTATCAGTTCCGATGAGCGCCGCAAGGCCTATGCCGCCGATATCACCTATTGCACCAATAATGAGTTGGGTTTTGACTATCTGCGTGACAACGGTGCCCTGTACAAGAAAGAACTGGTCCAGCGTGGCCATAATTTTGCCATCGTGGACGAGGTGGACTCCATTCTCATCGATGAAGCACGTACCCCTCTGATTATTTCCGGTCAGGGCGAGGAGAGCTCCAAGCTCTATGAAATGGCTGATTATTTCGTGTCTACTCTGCGCCGCCATGTTTTCGCCAAAACCGACGAAAAGGAAAATCTGGATGATCTGGATTGCGACTATTATGTGGACGAGAAGAGCCGCACTGTTTCTTTGACCGCCAGCGGTGTTGAAAAGGCAGAAAAATACTTCGGCGTGGAAAATCTGGGCGACATGGATAATACCACCTTGTCCCACCACATCAATCAGGCCATGAAAGCCCGTGGCCTGATGAAAAAGGATATCGATTACGTGGTCAAAGACGGCCAGATCATCATCGTCGATGAATTTACCGGCCGCCTGATGTACGGCCGCCGCTACAATGAGGGCCTGCACCAGGCCATTGAGGCCAAGGAGGGGGTAAAGGTTGCCAACGAAAGCAAGACCCTTGCCACCATCACCTTCCAGAATTTCTTCCGCCTGTACAATAAGCTTTCCGGCATGACCGGTACGGCGCTGACCGAGCAGGAAGAATTCGGTGCCATTTATCGGCTGGACGTGGTGGAGATCCCTACCAACCGCCCTGTCATCCGTCAGGATCATACCGACGTGGTATATAAGACCGAGGCCGGTAAGTTCCGCGCCATCGTAGCCCAGGTGGAGCAGTGCCATGCCAAGGGTCAGCCCGTGCTGGTGGGTACTATCTCCATTGAAAAGAGTGAGATCCTGAGTAAATTGCTGAAAAAAGCGGGTATTGCTCACCATGTCCTGAACGCCAAATATCACGAGCAGGAAGCCCAGATCATTGCCCAGGCCGGTAAATTCGGCGCCGTGACCATCGCCACCAACATGGCCGGCCGTGGTACGGATATCATGCTGGGCGGTAATGCGGAATTTTTGGCAAAGAGCGCTCTGCGTGCCACCGGAATTGCCGAGGAATTGCTGGCCGAGGCCGACTCCCATGCGGAAACCGCAGATCAGGAAATTTTGGCTGTCCGTGCCCAGTATCAGCAGCTTTTGTCCAAATACAAGGCGGAGATCGCCGACGAAGCCGAAAAGGTCAGAGCCGCCGGCGGCCTGTTCATCATCGGTACGGAGCGGCATGAATCCCGCCGTATCGACAATCAGCTCCGTGGCCGTGCAGGCCGTCAGGGTGACCCTGGTGAAAGCCGTTTCTACCTGAGTTTGGAGGACGACCTGATGCGTTTGTTCTCCGCTTCCCGTGTGATGGATATGATGGACACGCTGGGCATTGATGAAGATACTCCCATCGATGCGAAAATCTTGTCCAATGCCGTTGAAAACGCCCAGAAAAATGTGGAAAGCCGCCATTTCCGCTCCAGAAAGAACGTTCTGGAGTATGATAATGTTATGAATACCCAGCGTGAGGTGGTCTATGCCCAGCGCCAGAAAGTGCTGGACGGCGAGGACTTGCGTGAAAATGTCATGTCCATGCTCCGCAGTAAGATCGACTCCACCGTGGCCGATGCCATCCATGGAGCCGAGGGCGACTTGCAGACATTGGAGATGGAACTGGAGGGCATTTATTTCCCCAAGGGGACCATCGGCCGCATTTTGGAGGAAAATCCCGACCATGCTCAGCTGGCGGACGCCCTTTACGAGTGTGCCGTGCAGACCTATGGGGAAAAAGAGCAGTCCATCGGCGAGCCGGTCATGCGTGAGCTGGAACGGGTCATCATGCTGCGTGTGGTGGACGAGTATTGGATGGACAATCTGGAGGCCATGGATGACCTGAAGCAGGGCATCGGCCTGCGTGCCTATGGCCAGCATGACCCCGTGGTGGAATACAAAAACGAGGGCTATGAGCTCTTCCAGGCCATGATCACTGCCATTCGGGAAGAGACGGTCCGCCGCCTGTTCCTGGTGCGTCTGGCACCCAAGCAGGAAGTCAAGCGTGAGCGTGTGGCAAAGGAGACCGGCACGGCTGCCGCCGTCAATGCGGAGGTCAAGAAACAGCCTGTGCGCAATGCGGCCAAAAAGGTGGGGCCCAACGATCCCTGTCCCTGCGGTAGCGGAAAGAAATACAAAAAGTGCTGTATGCAGAAAGAAAAACTGGAAAATTAAAGATCACGCTTTGAAATTATGGCAATTACGACTCAAACACACAATGATCTGCAATATTTGACCTCTGATCTGATCGCCGTGCCCCATGGCTTTACCACCCGTCTGGGTGGGGTCAGCACCGGCGTGTTGGAAAGCCTGAATATCGGTTGCCATCGGGGTGACCCCATGGAGAATGTGGCGCAGAATTATCGCATTCTGGGAAAAGCCATAGGCTTTGACCCTGAAAATCTGGTGCTGACCCGACAAGTCCATTCCGACATCGTCCGTGTGGTGACAAAGGCCGACTGCGCCGGCATCGATCACCGGTGTTATCCCGAATGCGATGCACTGGTGACCGTGGATGCGCAGGTCACGCTGGTGGTATTCACGGCGGACTGCACCCCCATCTTATTCCATGACCCCGTCACGGGGGCGGTAGGCGCCGCCCATGCGGGTTGGCGTGGAACGGCGGCGGACATTGGCGGAAAAACCGTTGAGACCATGGTCAGGCGGTTCGGTTGCCGCCCCGAGAATATCCGCGCGGCCATCGGCCCCAACATCGGCTCCTGCCATTTTGAAACCGATGAGGACGTGCCTCAGGCCATGTTGACTGCGTTTGGCCCGTCGGTGGAACCGTTTATCGAGAAAAAAGGGGAAAAATACCATCCGGATCTAAAACAAATCAACGCGCTTGCGCTCAGAAGAGCCGGCGTGTGTCAAATCGACATCAGTCAGGACTGCACTTACTGCCTGCATGACCGCTTTTGGTCGCATCGTTTCACGGCAGGACAGCGGGGCAGCCAGGGCGCCATCATCTGCTGTAAGGGAGGGATCGGGTGAAAAAGCTCATTGCAATATTTTTGGCCGCAGTCTTGCTGTTGGCCGGCTGTGCAGAAGGGAGCATCAGCACCACTGTAGGTGCCGATGAAGAAAATCCTGTCACAGAACCGGTGGAAGATGTGGGAAAACCGAACCAATCTCTGTCACTGGCCTATGACCCCGATAAAACGCTCAATCCCTATTCCTGCGCAAATTACACCAATCGGTTGCTGTTCTCTTTGCTGTATCAGTCTCTGTTTACCGTGGATCAGGATTACGTTGTGGAGCCCCAGCTGTGCAAAAGCTATAGTATTTCGCAGGACATGAAGACCTATGTGTTTTATTTGGAGCAGGCGACTTTTGCCGACGGCTCGGCGCTGACAGTGTCGGATGTGGTCGCCAGCTTGCAGGCGGCACGGACAAGCCCTGTCTACAGCGGCCGACTGAAGCAGGTGGACTCCGTATATGCCACCTCTGACGGCGGCGTTTGCATCCAGTTGGCCACCGCTTATGAAAATCTCCCCCTGCTTCTGGATATCCCCATTGTTCGAGCCGAACAGGTGGACATGGCCTATCCCGAGGGGACGGGACCCTATGGGCTGGAATACAGTGCCGGCAGTTATCGACTGCGACTGCGCACCAACTGGTGGTGTGCGGCCACATTGCCCTTGACCGCTCAGACCATCACCCTGGTGGAAGCACAGACGGCCAAGGAAATTCGGGATGTTTTCGAGCGGGAGAATGTGGGTGTGGTATGTGCCAATCCGGCATCCGATGCTTACGTGGACTTCCGCAACAATTATGAACTATGGGACTGCGAAAACGGCGTTTTCCTCTATCTGGGGTGCCGCGCAAAAAGTGCAGTCTTCAGCAACGAAACCGTCCGTGCGGCATTGACCCACGCCATCGACCGTGATACCCTCGTCAGGGAATATTACCGCACCTTTGCCATGGCGGCGACCTTGCCCGCTTCCCCAAATTCGCCCTATTACAATAAGACGTTGGCCGCCCAGTACGGCTTTGATGCGGACCTTTTCCGTGCGGCGTTGGAGCAGGAGGGATTGTCGGGCAGTTCTATTACGCTGCTCGTCAATCAGGACGACGGCCGACGGGTAAAAGTGGCGCAGGCCATCAAAAAGATGCTGGAAGACTGCTCTCTGGTGGTGACGGTGAAAGCCGTCAGCGGCAGTGAGTATACCAAGGCGCTGAATAACGGCAGTTACGACCTGCATTTGGGGCAAACCATGCTTTCCCCCAATATGGATCTGTCGGCTTTTTTCGACAAGGACGGGGCGCTGAATTTCTGCGGTATGGAGGACAGCGGCATTTCCTCTCTGTGCAAGGCTGCGCTGGCCAACTCCGGCAACTATGATACCCTCCATCGGGCGGTGATGGCCGATGCCATGCTTTGCCCCGTGGCATTTCTGACCTACGCCGTGTACGTGCAGACGGATCTGGTGGAAGATTTTGCCCCTGCCCGTGACTGCATTTTCTACTACAGCCTGGGAAAGACGATGGAAGAAGCCAAAATCAAATAAGCGTTCAGGCGCACGAAAAACGGACATTCCGCAGGGAATGTCCGTTTTTATATCCTTTTTAGACGGAGGCTTTTACCGGAGATTTTTTTCGCAGGGAAAAACCACGTTTTTTCATGCAGTAGAAATAGGCAGGGAACAGGAACAGATCGGCCATGATCCACGCCACGGGGCTGGCATAACACACAGCCGAGAATCCCAGCCAGGGCACAAGGCACAGACCGAACACGCCCCGTGCCACCATTTCGAAGATACCGGCGAACACCGCCAGTCGGGAAAAACCGAGGCCCTGAATGGTGAAGCGTAGCAGATTGACAAACAGCAGTGCTACGTAGAAAGCAAGGTTGGTCAGCAAAAATTGCTGGCTCATGGGCAAAATCAAATCTGCGGCCGCCTGGTCATCGGAGTCCAAAAACAGTCGTGCCAGATCGTCTCCCCACAGGGACATGGCGCCGAAGATCAACACCGCATAGATAACACCAAGGATTGTCGAGCAAAGGACACCCTTGTGAATCCGTTCCGGCTTTTGTGCGCCCCAGTTCTGGCCGGCAAAGGTGGCGGCGGTGGTGCCCATGGCATCGTAAACACAGGCGCAGAGGAAGCTGACTTTGGAACCTGCGGTCATGGCGGCCATGGCGGTGGGACCGAGATCGTTGACGGCGGTTTGGAGCATAATGGAACCGATGGCAGTGATGGAATACTGCAGTCCCATGGGCAGTCCCATGCCCAGCAATGCCAGGGCATATTCACGCCGCAGATGCAGGTCATCACGGCTCAGGTGCAGGATGGGGAAACGCTTGATCATGTAGACCAGACAGGCAATGCCGGAAACCAGCTGGCTGACCAGTGTGGCCCAGGCTGCACCGGCCACGCCCATCTGAAAGACCACGATGAAGAGAATGTCCAGTGCAATGTTCAGCAGGCTGGACAAAATCAGGAAAAACAGAGGGGTTTTGGAGTCGCCGAGAGAGCGGAGAATACCGGACAGAAGGTTGTAGAGCATGGTCGCCGGAATGCCTAGGAAAATCACGAAAATATAGTCGTAGGCATACCGGAAAGTTTCTTCGGGGTTGTGCATCCAGGTCAGAATGTTGCTGCACAGGGTCGTTGTTACAAGGGTGACGATGGCGGCAATGGCTACCCCCAGCCAAATCATATTGCCCACATAGCGCCGCAGGCCCTCCATGTCTTTCTGCCCGAATTTCTGGGCAACGGGAATGGCAAATCCGGCACAGATGCCGTTGCACAGTCCCAAAACCAGAAAATTGACGGAGCCGGTAGAACCCACACCGGCCAGAGCATCCACGCCCAGTGTTTGACCGACCACCAAAGTGTCCACCATGCTGTAAAGCTGCTGAAACAGCAGGCCAAAGGTCAGGGGCAACATAAAGGATAAAATCAGCTTCATAGGGGAGCCGACGGTCAAGTCTTGTGTTTTATTTCTTGCCATAGTCATCGCCTTTCAAAAGAGAATTCTGTAATCTTGCACAGTATTTTAAGCTGAATTTTGTGCAATGTCAATAGGAAAATCAAAATTATTTTGGCATTTTACCGTCCAAGCCTTCATAGGGTATACCATCAAGCAAGGGAGGGAAAATTATGAAGCGATGGACAGTGTTTTCGGTCCTGGTGGCGTTGGTGCTGAGCTGGTTGCCCGTCAAGGTGCAGGCTGTGGATCTGCAGGTGGCCGGAAAAAGTGCTCTTTTGATGGATGCGGCAACGGGCACGATCCTTTACGAGCAGAATGCCCATGAACCGTTGGCACCGGCTTCCGTGACGAAGGTGATGACCATGTTGCTGATCATGGAGGCCATCGACAGCGGAAAAATCGGCTGGGAGGATATGGTGACTACCTCAGAGGCGGCTGCCGCCAAGGGCGGTAGCCAGATCTACCTGAAAGTGGGAGAGACCATGACGGTCAGAGACATGGTCAAGTCTATTGCGGTCAGTTCCGCCAATGACTGTGCCTGCGCCATGGCAGAGCATATTGCCGGCTCGGAAGCAGCCTTTGTATCGCTGATGAACGAAAAAGCAAAGGCACTGGGAATGGAGCATACAAACTTTGTCAACTGCACAGGGCTGGATGACCAACCGGAGGCCGCCCAGCACCGAACCTGCGCTTATGACATTGCCGTCATGTCCCGAGAACTGCTGGTAAAACATCCCGATATCAAAGAATTGACCACCATTTGGATGGATACGGTTCGAAACGGCACCTTTGGCCTGGCAAATACCAATAAGCTGATCCGTTTCTATTCCGGTGCCACCGGTTTGAAAACAGGCTATACGTCCAAGGCCGGTTATTGCCTATCGGCTTCCGCTCAACGGGATGGAATGGAGCTGATCGCCGTGGTCATGGGAGCGGAAACTTCGAAAGATCGTTTTTCCGCCTGCAAATCCATGCTCGATTACGGATTTGCCAACTATGCGCTGGTAACACCGGAAAATCCGACGGCTCAGGTTCCGGTGAAACTGGGAACCGATGATGCCGTCACCGCATCGCCTGCGGAAAATGTGGCTCAGTTGGTGGAAAAAGCCCAGCGAAATGAGGTTCGGGTCCAGGTGGAGATGGAAGAATATGTGACGGCACCGGTGAGCGCCGGACAGAAATTGGGCACCATGACCGTCTATTGCGGCGAGCAGATCCTGGCACAGGTGCCCATGGTGGCGGAAACGGCGGTGGCCAGATTGAGTTGGAGCCGGATGTTTGCCAGGATTTTGCGACAGATCGTCATGGGAAAATAGGAAATTTGGACAAAAATTACATCTTTTGGCCCGTGTATCACCGGATATACGGGCCATATTTTTGAATTATTTCCTTTGGCGGTTGTTAATTGTGCTAAAAATGTTCAGGGCGACTCTACTTTTTTCTTTTCTTTTTACAAAATATAGGAAAAATACTAAAAATGTTGATTTTTAGGGGAAAATGTAGTATTATAACGAGTAATTAATAAAATGCAAGAGTGTGCGTACTGCGGAGTGACAATGCTCTGCTTTGGGCGGACGGAATAAAAATAAGGCGGTCATTTGCAAGGGAATGCCTCTGCAAATGCGAGGATTTTATATATGGAAAATATATTTTTCCACCGCACCTGGGTGGAAGTGAATTTAAAAAGGTTGCGTGATAATTTTCAGATGATCCGCAACATGGTCAAGCAGAAAATTTATGCGGTGGTCAAGGCAGATGCCTATGGCCATGGAGCCGTGCAAGTGGCAAAGGTGCTGGAGCAGGCCGGTGTGGATGGATTTGCCGTTTCCAATCTGGTGGAGGCAGAGGAACTGCGTCAGGCCGGAATCAGCGGCCCTGTCCTGATTTTGGGATATACCCCTGCCGAGTATGCCCAGCGGCTTTATCAGGGCGATTTTTCTCAGTGCCTGTATTCGGCCGAATATGCGCAAAAGCTGGATCGTTGGGCGGAAAAAGAGGGCGTTGTCGTGAAGGCGCACCTGAAGCTGGACACCGGCATGGGGCGGCTTGGGTTTGATTTGCGGACCGATGAACTGTCGGCGCTGGATGAAGCCAAACAGGTGCTGAGATTGAAAAATATCGATACCACCGGTGTTTTCATGCACTTTGCGGTGGCCGACAGCGGCGAAGAGGCAGATGTGGAGTTCACACGCGCCCAGTACGACCGCTTCTGTAGCGCGGTGGAAGCGTTGGAAAAGGAGCATCCGTTCCAGGAACGTCACTGTTGCAACTCCGCGGCCACATTGTGCCTGCCGGAAGAAAAAGGCGATGCGGTTCGGGCCGGTATCATCCTGTACGGTCTGGAGCCCTCTTCGGATGTAGCCTTGCCGAAAGACATTCAGCCGGTCATGTCGCTGTACTCCGTGGTGTCTATGGTAAAAACCGTGGCGCAGGATCAGACTGTCAGCTATGGCAGAACCTACGCTGCACCCGAAACACGGAAAATCGCTACCGTTACTGCCGGTTACGCCGATGGCGTGCCCAGAATGCTGTCGAACAAAGGCAGCGTTTTGATCCGCGGACAACGGGCGCCCATCGTGGGCAGAGTCTGCATGGATCAGCTGTGCGTGGATGTAACGGATATTGCCGATGTTGCCATGGGTGACGTGGTGACGATTTTCGGACCTGGCCTGCCGGTAGAAGAGGTGGCGCAGCTGGCGCAGACCATCAACTATGAGATCATTTGCGGTATCACAAAACGTGTTCCCCGAATTTATATTGAAAAATAAACAAAGTCAGTTTTTTTTAGGGACCCACGGAAAGAATAAAGGAAGAAAAATGAAAGAATTCTTTAAACAATGCAGAAAATACTGGAATTTCTGCTGGTATTCGGCCCGATGCCAATTAAACGTGGAAATTGTCGGTATGCGTTTGGGCTGGCTCTGGTGGCTGCTGGAACCTGCCCTGAATATGGCGATCTACACCTATGTTTACACGGTGATATTCGGGCGAAAAATGGAATATCTGATGGCGTTCATCGCCTGCGGTATCATGATGTGGGGCTTCTTCAAGCGGACGGTACTGGGCAGTGTTAGCGTGGTCAAGCGATATACGGGCCTGCTCAACCGTGTGTATATGCCCAAATACATTCTCATCATTTCCAATATTATGCTCAACGCCATAAAAATGCTCATTGCGTTTTTGATCGTGTTGTATTTTATGCTGTTCTACTATAAGATCCCTCTGAGCATTACAGCCTTGCAACTGATCCCCATCGTGGCGGTGCTGATGGTGTATACTTTTGCCGTCAGTATCTGGATGATGCACCTGGCGGTGTATCTGCCCGACTTGAAAAAGATCTGTGATGTGGTCTTGCAGATATTTTTCTACCTTTCCGGCGTGTTTTACAACATCAGCGATCGGTTGGAGGGCACGATGGCCACGATCATGCTCAATTACAATCCGGTGGCCTGGCTCATGCAGGAGGCTCGTCATGTGCTGCTTTACGGGCAGAACTGCTCCGTGGGCGGCCTTTGCAAATGGCTGGTGGCGGCACTGGTCATCGCTTTTGCCGGAGTGGAAACCGTCACACGTTGCGAAAAGAATTATTTGAAGGTTATTTAAATGGAGCAGAAGCTGATTAAAGTTGATAATATCAAATTGTCCTATTCTCCGCTGGTACATAAACAGGGAAACCGTGCCCGTATTTTCGGAAAGCACCGCAAGCGTTTTGTGGCGCTGGACGGGGTCTCTTTCGATGTCGTCCCAGGGGAGATCCTGGGCATCATCGGAAAAAACGGCAGCGGTAAATCCACCTTGTTGCGGGTGTTGGCCGGTATCATTCGGCCGGACAGTGGCAGTGTGGACATGGGAGACAATCGGGTATCTTTGCTGACAGTCTCTTCCAGCATGATAATAGAACTGTCCGGTCGAGACAATATCTACCTCATCGGTCTGCAACTGGGATTTTCCAAAAAGGAAATTCAGCGGAAATACGATCAAATCGTGGAATTTGCGGAATTGCAGGCGTTTATCGATCAGCCGGTCCAGACCTATTCCAGCGGTATGCGTTCCAAGCTGTCCTTTGCCATTGCGGTGTATTTGACCACGGAAGTGGTGCTCATTGACGAGCTGCTCAGCGTGGGCGATGTGGCGTTCAGGCGGAAAAGTTATGCAAAAATGCAGGAACTGATCCAGGATAAAAACCATACGGTCGTGATCGTGTCCCACGATATGGGCCGGCTCCAAAGCCTGTGCAACCGTATCGTCTGGCTGGAAAACGGTAAACTGCGTCAAATCGGTGACCCGAAAACAGTCATCGAAGATTATCAGCATGAATACAGAGCCGCCGGCGGAAGCGCCCTGGTCTCCGATTTGCAGACACCGGAACTGCTGGAAGTTCAGTGCGTGGACAAGCATCTGGTGGTCCTGTGGGAGCCGGTCAACGATGCAACAGGCTATACTGTTTTCCGCAAAGAGGAAGACGGTGCCTATCAGCGCGTCGGCATGGTATCCGGCAGTATGAGCGACCGCTACGAAGATAAGGATGTGGAATGCGGAAAAACTTACCGCTATACCGTTCGTGCTTACAGAATGATGAACGGTGTCACGGACAGAAGCGGTCGGCAGATGGATGGCATCTGCGGCACGGTGACGGAGGAATAAGGGGGAAGAAAAATGAGCGGATTTACCGCAAAGCTATATTCGGTGGCAGCCGGTCTGCTGAAAGCGGTGCTGGCGGTGGCATACGTTCCGCTGAAATGCTTTCCCAGTCAAAACAAGGTGCTGTTTCTGAGCCGACAGAGCAATGAGCCGCCGCTGGATTTTGTTCTTCTGAAAGAGGAGCTGCTGCGGCAGGATCCGTCGCTGAAAATCGTGATGATCACAAAGCGTATTGAGGGCGGACTGCCAGGTGCGGTGACTTTCGGCCTGTGTTCTCTTCAAAGTATGTACCATCTGGCTACGGCGAAGGTCTGCGTTTTGGATACATATTGGCCGGTGGTGTCCCTGCTGCATCATAAGAAGTCACTGACGGTGATCCAAATGTGGCACGCCATCGGAAAAATGAAAAAATCCGGCTATCAGACCCTGGATAAGCGCTATGGCCGCAGTGGCAGTGTGGCACAGGCCATGAATATGCACAGGGGATATGATGTGGTCATTGCCGGCGGAAGCCGGATGAATGATTATTACTGCGCCTCTTTTGGGGTAAAAGAGGAACAGCTGCTGAATATCGGACTGCCCCGTATCGACTTCCTGCTGGCGACCGAGCAGGCAAACAGAGCGCTGCTGCTGGAAAAATATCCTCAATTTGCAGGCAAGACCGTGATCTTGTATGCTCCGACTTTCCGCAGAAATACGGAAGCGGATTATGGCGAAATGACGGGGCTGTTTGACCCCGAAAAATATGCGCTCATCATCAAACCCCATCCCAATCAGGTGCTGAAACAGCCCAACGATTTGAAAAAATACAGCTGTGGGGAGCTGACGACCATGCAGGCGCTGGGGGCCTGCGATATTCTCATCACCGATTTTTCCGCCATCACCTTTGAAGCGGCGGTGATGAACAAACGGATCTATTTTTATCTGTTTGACAGACAGGGATATATGCGTCATAACGGCGTGAATATCGACCCTTGTGTCGAAATGGCGGGCAATGTTTATGAAGAGCCCCAAAACCTGAAAGAAGCGATCGAAAAGGGAAGCTATGATCGGCAGGCTTTGGCGCTGTTCCGAGAGCGGTATCTTCCGCAACATCTGGGACAGAGCACCAAACGGATGACGAAACTGATACGAGACTGTGTGGAGGAAGGAAAAGATGAGGGAATTCGTAAAAATCTGCATAGAGAAACTGAAACTGGCCTATCAGTGGGTCACGAAGATCCTGTTTGCGGATAATCATTTTAAAGTTGCTCCCTGGACCAAGCTGTGGATGAATTTACACGGCTATCTGGCAGACCAATATGTACTCTATGATTTGAAGCACCGCAGCAGAAAGGATTACCTTTCGGAGTTTGACTGGTATCGTTCCCGCCGTATCAACGGCGATTACAGCTTTGTCCTGAATAATAAGCTGGTCTGCGCGGATATGCTCAAGCAGTACGTCGATGTGCCCCAGACACTGGCATCCAAACATGGGGAGAACATCATTTTTAACAACGGACAGGTGGCATCCCGTGCGACGCTGCTTCAGCTGTTTCGCCGTGAGGGAAAGGTCATCATGAAGCCGGTGGGCTACGGAAAAGGAAAAGGTGTTCACCTGATCTGCTTCCAGGACGGCTGGTATTTCCTGGATAACGAGCACATTACCGAAAATAAGCTGGTGGCGTTCCTGGCCAACAGTAAGCACTGGTTCCTGTCGAAATATGTCCATCAGGCGAAATATCTGGATGAAATTTATCCGCACACCGCCAATACCATTCGCCTGATCACACTGCGCGATACCAATACCAAGCATTTTAAGGTGTTTTTTGCGGTCCAGCGAATCGGCACCGCCAAAACCATTCCGGTGGACAACGGCAGTCGTGGCGGCCTGGTGGCAAAGATCGACCTGACCACGGGCAAGCTCAGCGAGGCCCGTTCACTGCACGATCTGGCGGTCCATCAGGTGCATCCTGACAGCGGAAGCCCCATTGAGGGGGTTCAGATCCCCCGCTGGCAAGAATTGCAGCGAAAAATGGTGGCCGTATCTGAAAAATTCCCATATCTGTCCTTTATTGCATGGGACATTCTTGTGACGGATGAGGGCTTCTCCGTGATCGAAGCCAATACATCCTCCGGCGTTAACATCATCCAGCTGTGGGGCGGCCAGAAAAACGGAGAACTGGGTGATTTCTACAGAGCCCACGGCATTATTCGATAACGATCGGAGAATTTGAAGATAGGAAAAACGATATGAAATATATCATCATGGCAGACGGCAAGGAGCGCCGCTGGAATAACCATCAGGGGATCCACAAATGGCAGATCCGCATCGAGGATCAAACGTTGCTGGAGCGCACCTGTCGGCTCCTGCGCCGGCGGGACCCTGACGCTTTGATTTATATTACTTCCCATGACCCTCAGCTGAACATTGAGGGCACCATTCGGCATGAACCGCTGAATAATGTGCTGGAAGTCGACCGCTTTACCGCAGAATTGATCGAGCCGGATGTATGCTTCCTGTATGGAGATGTTTTTTATTCCGACGAGGCACTGGATACGATCCTTTCCGTCAAAACCGATAAAGTCCTGGCCTTTGGCAACCGCAGATCCATCATTGCGGTAAAAGTGGCGGATGCGCAGTTGTTTCGGGATCACATCCACAACGTTCGTACCCTGTATTTGAACCACCAAATCGGGGAGTGTATCGGATGGGAAGTGTACCATTCCATTCAGGCGATGGAACTGGAGGGACGCGCCATCGGTGACGGGTATATCCTAATCGAGGACGGGTCAAGAGATTTCAACACGCCTCAAGACTTTATGGAGTATGGAAAGTGTAATAAAGAGGTAGAAAAATGAACAATCATCCAATTGGCGCCTTTGATTCGGGCGTGGGCGGCCTCAGCTGCCTGGAAAATTGGAAACAGATATTTCCCAATGAAAGTGTGATCTATTTTGGTGATGTGGCACGGGCGCCTTACGGCGATAAAGAGCCGGAGACACTCCACCGTTATGCTGCACAGATTACAGATTTTCTGGTTTCCAACGGTGCAAAGATGTTGGTGATCGCCTGCAATACGGTGAGCGCCCTCTGCGCCGATGAATTGCGGATCCGCTATCCCGATATCCCGATCATTGACGTGATTTCGCCGACGGTGTCCTATATTTCCCAAACGGACAGGTTTCGCAAGGTTGGCGTTATTGCCACTAAGGCGACCATCAATAGCGGAACTTATGAAAGAAAGCTGCTGGAAAGCGGCACGAAAGCACAGATTTTTTCCCAAAGTTGCCCGTTGTTCGTGCCGCTGATCGAGAACGGATTTCGGGAAGGCGTGGTCGTAGATACGGTGGTTGCCCATTATTTGGACAGCTTTGTTTCCGAAACGGGGATCGATGCGCTGGTTTTGGGGTGTACGCACTATCCCTTCATTGAGGGGGCTATTCGCAAGCTGTATCCCCAGCTGGAAATTATCAATCCATCGAAAATCGTCACCCAGCAGGTGCAGAAAGTCCTGCTGGAACAGAATCTCCAGGCAGAAAAAGGTGTGAAGGCAAAGTATGATTTTTACGCCAGCAACCTTTCTGATATATTTATGGATATTGTTGCCCATGTTCGACCGGACAACAATTACAGTATTAATGAAAAAACCTTTAAAGGTAATCCGTTCAAATGTAATGTTATGAAATAATGAGGACTGAGGAAAATGTTAAAGAAAAAAGAAATTTTGGTTATTTTCGGCGGCGCATCTCCCGAGCATGAGGTGTCCTGTGCATCTGCTGCTGCGCTGATCGGTGCCATCTCCCGTGAAAAATACAATGTTCATTGCCTGGGTATCACCAGAGAGGGCCGGTGGCTGCTGACCGAGGCTCCGACCGAGCAGATCGGCGATGCAAAAACATGGCTTGACCATGAAAGCAACCGTAAAGCCATCCTGTCTCCCGATCGGGAAGATCACGGTCTGCTGGTTTTCGGGAAAGACGGTATTTCTCTGCAACATATCGATGTGGTTTTCCCCATCATCCATGGCGAGACCGGTGAAGACGGACAGCTTCAGGGCCTGCTGGAAGTGGCCGGCATTGCCTATGTGGGTTGTGGCGTTTGCGCCTCTGCCTGCAGCATGGATAAGAGCGTGACGGTGCATTTTGCACGCCGTTGCAATATTCGCTGCCCCGAGTATTTTGCAGCCGCCCGTGAAGATTTCTTTGCCGATCCCCAGGGATTTGCAAAACAGGTGGTGGAACATTTTGAGGAAAAATTGGGAAATGTATACCCCCTGTTTGTCAAGCCTGCATCCACAGGATCTTCCGTGGGCATCACCAAGGCCAACAACTGGGAAGAATTGCTGGAGGCACTGAATGTTGCCGCACAGTATCCTGGCCACATCGTGGTGGAAGAGACCATCGTGGGCAAGGAGATCAAGGTGGCCGTACTGGGCCAGGGCGACGATGTTCGCGTGGGCGAGCTGTGCGAGGTCGTGGTGAAAGACGGTATTTTCAATACCTTTGAACTGAAGTATAAGAGCGGCGGCTCCCACAAGAGAATTCCGGCAGAGCTGTCCGAAAAGGCAGAAAAACAGCTGAAAACAGATGCGTTGAATATCTACCGCAGTCTGGATTGCCGTGGCTTCGCCCGCGTCGACTTTTTCCTGACAGACGATGACACCGTGGTATTCAATGAGATCAACACCGTTCCTGGATTTACCCGTGGCAGCATTTATTCCCTTATGTTTGAAAAGGCAGGTATTCCGTACGAGGAGCTGGTAGAACAGCTCATTTGTATGGCGGAAAAATAAGAACTATGAAAATTGTTCGCTCAATTAAGAAACTGGCACAGAAACGCAATCGGGTGGCCCCCCGATTGTTTCGTGTGTATAACCACTGGACGACAAAAGTCAAATATGCCGTGGAATTTCGGTTTGCAGCCTGCGTTAATCTGGTAGACAGAAAACTGGCTGCGAATATCCGACAGACCGAAACACCGGAGCTTTGCCGTTCCGATCGACTGGCTTTTTACTGTATGGGTGCGGTGGATGTGAACCGTTGGAACCCCGACGTGCGTGATATTCGTCTGCTGAAAGGCATGGAGAATGCAGATTTCTCTTTCTGTGTTGCAAGTAATGCCCTTCAGGCTGAACGGGGATCAAACGCAGAACAGTTTCTGCAGGAAAACGGCATTTGCCTGTTACGTAGCAGAGCACGGATCGACAGCCGCATGATTTGCAGCCCTCTTGGGAATGTGGCGGTGATGATTTATGATCTGTCTGCCCACAACGGGATGAGTCGCAAAGATCGGATGCTTTTGATGCGACATATTCAGGCACTGCGGAAGAAAAAGGCGGATTTTATCATTGCTTATGTTAAAAATCCGGAGGGGAAAGCATCGGAAAAAGATATTGTCGGTCAACTGTACAAGGTCCTCAGCCGAATGGGGGTCGATTATATTGTCGGCGTAACGCCCGACCGTTATGATGGCGGCACCACCTATCGGAAAGCTGATGGCAGTGTGGCACGGTCGGTTTATTCACTGGGTACGTTTCTGACGGGAAACGATAATACTGATGCAAAACGGGTGATCCTACGCCTGCGTTTGGGTCGATTTGAAGGGAAAATGCAGCTGGTGGAAGAAACCTACGTTCCATGTTATTACGCAGACGGCGTGGGACTGATCTCTCTGCTGAACCTGCCATCGGCTGACAGCCAATGGAAAGAGGCCGGCAGAGCCAGGGCAGAGATCGAGGCGCAAATGCAGCGCATCAGACCTGCTGACCGCCTTTTGACAGTCGGTACCGTTATGGAACTGATCGGCAGTCAGCTGCCTTCGGACAAGCAATATCTGAAGGATTTTTCGGTGGGAAAGGTGTGCGCCCGTTCTTCGGAAGTCATGCCAGGCGATATTTTCTTTTTTCGGGAAGCGTTCCATGATAACAACGATTTGGAAGTGCTCAGCGATAAACAGCGGTTGCGCATTGCCAAAAGGGCGATGAAAAGAGGCGCAATGCTACTGATCACGTATTGCCGATTGCCGTTCTCCTGTGTTGCGGTACAGTGCGATAATGTTATGGAAGCCCATATCACCGTTTGCGCCCATATTCGTAAGCAGTATCCCATGAAGACTGTGGCGATCACCGGCAGCATCGGCAAAACCTCCACCAAGGATATGCTGACCGAAGTGATGAAAATTCGCTATGAAACTGTGAAAAGTGAGCGCAATGCCAATGTTCAGGTGGAAATCGGCATGAACCTGCAAAAAATCAACAGCGGATGTGAAGTGTTGATCCAGGAAGTCGGCGGCGGTCGCCCTGGCGGAGCTTCCCGCCATGGGCGCATGGTGCTACCGCAGGTGGCGGTGGTCACAAATATCGGTGATGCCCATATCGGCAATTTCGGCTCGCGGGAAGCGCTGATGGAGAACAAGCTCCACATTGCCGATGGCCTGACGGAAGATGGTACCTTGTATCTCAACGGAGACGATCCGTTGTTGGCCACAGCCAAAACTTCCCACAGGACCGTTTTCTATGCGGTGCACAACAAAAGTGCGGATTACTATGTGGAGGATATGGCTGACTACGGTGGAAATTGCCACTTCAATATTGTCCACAACGGCGTAAAAACGCCTATTGTGCTCCATGTCATCGGCGAATATAACGTGCTGAATGCGGTTTGCTGCTTTGCCATCGGTGAGCAGTTCGGCATTCCGACAGAAAAAATCGCCACCGGCATTTCCAATTTCCGCACCACCGGCATTCGGCAAAATTTGATCGAAGTCTGCGGAAGAAAGTTGTTTATGGATTGCTACAATGCTTCTACGGAGTCAGTCAAATCCGCACTGGAGTCGCTGATGCAAATTCCGGTGGAGCAGGGGAAGAAAAGAATTGCCGTGATCGGCGATATTACCGGCATGGGTGCGGCATCGATCCGTGTCCATCGTGAGATCGGCCGCGCCATTGAGGCCAGCAATGTGGACTGCGTGCTGCTGTTCGGAAAAAATGTGCGCTATACTTATGAAGTGCTGAAAAACACGAAAAAGAATGTGTACTGGTTCTTAAATCGGGAAAAATTAAACAGTAAGATCGCAGAAGTGGTGGGTCCAGGTGATGCGGCCATGTTCAAGGGAAGCTCAAAAATGCTGCTGGAATACAGTGTGGATATGGTATTCGGCACACGTCTGACCGATCAGCGCCTGCTGGATGAACGTGCTTACAAGACCATCCGGAAAGGCTCGCTGGAGTATCATCTGTTTTCAAACTATGCCACTGTTGCGGAATGTGCACCTACTCAGGGAAGCGCCCAACGGGTGCAGGTGGCAGGCCGCGTGGGCAGCATTGCGGTGGTCAATATGGGCCGTGCGCTGCGAAAAAAGGATATTTCCGAGGTGGTACTGCCGGAATCCGTACGGCATATTTCAGCGGAAGCGTTCTTGGATTGCAGTAGATTGTCAAAGTTGAATTTACCGAAAAAGTTAAAGTATATCGGCAACGGCGCATTCAAAAATTGCAGAAATCTGCAACAGATCACGCTGCCGGATGGCGTGATGCACATCGGAAAAGAAGCCTTTTCCGGATGCAGGAGCCTGCATCAAATCAACATTCCGAGCACCATCGAACAAATCGGGGAAGATGCGTTCCACGGTTGTGTAAACTGCCTGTTTGTCTGCAAGAAGAACAGTTATGCCGAGCGGCGTTTGCAGCAGATGGGGTTGAACATAAAGGTACAATGATCGAAAAATGTGCCTTAGACAGGATATTTTTAAAGGCTGCACTGGGCAGTCTTTAAAAAGAGGAGCAAAAAATGACGGCAACTAATTTTGCAAAATTTATCAACAAGAGATTGTCCGGTACAACAAAAATGCTTCACGCGTGGAAAAGAAATCTGACAGACAGAACTCTGATCATACTGGCGTATATCATGGGGCTGTTTTCCGGAGGAAGCAGAAAAAATGTGACGGTGCACCGGATGAAGACAAAATCCGAACAGGATATCGTGATCAACTGTTTGGGCTGTACAAATCTGAAAGGTCATGTCAAAAGCTACGGTAAGGACATTGAAAAACTTCGAAAAATGTTGCTGGATGCGGATATATCCTTCACATCCAGCCGATATGGTAAACAGAGTGCCAAACACTATGGGCTGTTGCAGAAGAAGTTTAACAAGTATCATATTACCGATCTGGCCTATGATAACCGATTTATCCGCTCTCAGATTTATTGCACAGAGGCAGGAACGGTGGCAGTTTGCGCCTGTAAGCTCAATTACAAATCTGCCTCTAAATACCATGTTCGGCTGGAATTGCTGCGGGAGTATTACCTGCTGAAGCGTATGGGCGCCGAATATGTCATCATGTATCTGGACAGCAAACAGCAGAAAACGATAACGCAGAAAAATAAACGGTTGTGCAATCTGCTGCTGAAAGCCGGCGTGGACTATGTGGTGAATGTCAAGCCTTTCATCATGGATTCCGGTGTGACATATCGTCAAAAAAACGGCTCGGTGTCCCGTGGTGTATATTCCATCGGTACGTTCTTGTCCGACAGAGAGGCGTTCCCACGAGAACGGGTGGCCATTCGTATCAAACTGCGCCGTGTCAACGGAAAGCTGCAAGCCTTTGAAGAGGCGTATTATCCCCTGCGTTATGACAGGGCGAAGAGCATGAAACTGCTGAGCGGATCCGGCAAAGCGTTGCGCCAGGATGATGTGGAGGCACTGGCTAAAATCGAGAAAAATATGCCCCGCCTGCGCAGTGTGGATCGTGTTTTAACGGTAGGGAAAGTGATGAAATTGATCGGCAAAGAGTTGCCGAGTGAAATGCGTCAGTTGGAAAAATTCTCGATAGGAAAAGTACGGGCACGTTCTTTTGAGGTCATGCCAGGAGATGTTTTCTTCTTCCGCGAACCCTTTGCAGATCCCAACGATTTGCATGTACAGACACCAAAACAGCAATACCGTCTGGCAAAAATCGCGGCCAAAAGAGGCGCAATGTTTTTGGTCAGTTACCGCGATTTGGGTTCCCTGTGCAAATTCGTGCTGTGTGATGATGTAAAAGAGGCGCATATTGCAGTGTGCGCCTATCTGCGTAGCCAACTCAACGTGAAAACGGTCGGAATTACAGGCAGCATCGGAAAAACCTCCACAAAAGATATGGTGGCCGAAGTTGTAAAAATGAAGTACCGGACTGTGAAAAGCTTGAATAATACCAATGTGCAGGTTGCCATTGGCGAGAACATTCAGAAGCTGGATAGTTCCTGTGAAGTGTTCATCCAGGAAATGGGCGGCGGCCGCCCTGGTGGAGCTTCCCGTCATGCGCGTATGGTTTTGCCGGAGGTAACAGTGGTCACAAACATCGGCGATGCTCACCTTGGAAATTTTTACGGTGATCAAAACGCACTGATGGAAAACAAGCTGGGTATTATCGAGGGAATGCCGAAAAGCGGTGTGCTGTATCTCAACGGGGATGACCCGCTGCTGGTTAATGCAAAGCCGAATTGTAAGACCGTGTTTTTTGCTGTTCATAATCAAAACGCCGATTACTATGCGCAGAATATAAGAGCCCAGGGAGATACCACTTCTTTTGAAATATGCTATGGCGATCATCACATAGAGGCCTGTGTCAATGTCCCAGGAGAACATAATGTGCTCAATGCGATCTGCGCATTTGCCATAGGAAAACAGTTCGGAATTCCGGAAGATGCCATCGTTGAGGGTATTGGAAATTTCAAGACCCAGGGTATTCGCCAAAACATTGTGCAAGCCTGCGGCGTGAAAATGTTCCTGGATTGCTTTAATGCATCTTCCGGTTCAATAGAGTCTTCCAGCAAAACCTTTGCGCAGATGGAAGTATCGGAAGGAAATAAACGTGTTGCGATCATCGGCGATATTACCGGTTTGGGAGACATGGCGGAAAGCACCCATAAGGAAATCGCAACACCGCTTATGGAAAATCCTGCAGATGTGTTCATATTTTACGGCAAAAACACGCAGTTTACTTATGATATCGTGAAAGCTCATGGCTTGCGCGCATATTATACGCCCCAGAGGAAAACACTCCATGAGTTGATTTCTACTATCGTAAAACCAGGCGATCTGGTCATGGCAAAGGGCAGTTCTAAGATGAAGCTGGAATACGCATTGGATTGCGTTTACGGTACGAGATTTTTTGACAGCATTCTGATCGACGATAATGCCTACTACCGCAGCAATCATGATGGCGTGGCGTACAATTTGTTTGATACCCACGCAACGGCCGTTAGACCCGTTACAACCGCGGCGAATGTAAATGTGAAAGCACGGATTGGTGCGGTAACGGTATATAATATCAGTTCCAGCTTTAGTTCGCCGACGATGGTCCACGTTGAATTGCCGGATACCATCCGACATATCGGCGTGAAAGCGTTCTGCAACAGCAAAAAGCTGGAGAGTGTGGTAGGGGCAACAAATTTGAAGTACATCGGAACTGCGGCGTTTAAAAACTGTATCCGTCTGAAAAAGATCTCATTGCCGCCCACATTGTTGCATATCGATGATGAGGCGTTCAGAGGCTGCATATCACTAAGTGAATTGTATATTCCCGAAAGTGTAGTACAAATCGGAAAAGACGTTTTTAAGCATTGCCCGAGACTGAAATTGACCTGCAGGGAAGGAATCTATGCACAGGAGTATATGGAAGAAAATGATATTCCCTATACCTGCGTATAACAAAAGCCAGCATAAATTGCAAAGAAACTGATATAATCCCCTTAGAGTAGACACTTGAAAAGCTAAAAGTTTTTCGAGGCGGCTCTAAGGGGATTTTTTATATGCCATTATAGTGCTTACACAGGGGGGCGAGGGGGCAATTGTCACACTGAGGGGCTCGTGCGGTACAGATTTCGCGGCCGAACAGGACGATCCTATGGCAAAAAGCACTGCTTTCTTCCGGCGGCAAGATCTTTCGCAGCTGCTGTTCGCATTTTTCGGGATCCTTGGTGCCGTCGGTCAGGCCCAGTCGGGCACAAATGCGGATGCAATGGGTATCGCATACCACGCTACCGGCCACGCCGTACAAATCGCCCAGCAGCAGATTTGCGGTTTTTCGGCCTACACCAGGCAGGCGCAGAAGCTCTTCCATGGTGGCAGGAACTTTACCGCCGTAGGTGGTGAGCAGCATTTGGCAGGCAAGGACAATGTCCCTTGCTTTGTGTTTGTAAAATCCACAGGAGTGGACAAGCTGTTCCACGTGACTGATGTCGGCACCGGCCATGGCCTCCAGTGTGGGGTAGGCGGCGAAAAGGGCCGGTGTGACCAGATTGACCCGTGCATCGGTACACTGAGCGGACAGGCGCACGGCAATCATCAGCTCGTAATCCTTTTCGTAGTGCAGGGCACAGGGGGCGTGAGGATATTTGTGGTTTAGAATGGAAATGATATCGGCTACTTTCTCCATGGTGCTCTCTCCTTTTTCTCCATTTTAACACAGTCACGGAAATTTGACAAGTTTTTTGCACAAAAAACCGCCCACTGGGATAAGATGACAGCAGGGAGGGATGGACATGGAAATCAGACTGGACAGCTTGACACCCGATGCGGAAGCAGTGGTAACAGAATTTTTCTGCTCTGAGGCACTGCGATGCCGTCTGGCGGATTTTGGGCTGGTGGAGGGGACACACGTCATCTGCCGTTATCGAAGCCCCAGAACGGATGTATTCGCCCTGGGACTGAGGGGGACGACACTGGCTCTTCGACGGACGGACCTGGCACAGATCGTCGGCCATCGGATATAAATGGAGAGGAACACTGCACCAAAGCGCAGGGTCGCCCTGGCCGGCAACCCCAATGTGGGAAAAAGCAGCGTGTTCAATGCGCTGACGGGACTGCGCCATCACACGGGGAATTGGAGTGGCAAGACTGTGGATATCACGACCGGTTTTTTGAAAGGAAGCCGTGGGACCGTAGAATTGGTGGATCTGCCAGGCACGTATTCTCTGGCCGGTCGGTCGGAAGAAGAACGCCTTGCGGCGCAGTACATTGCCGCCGGCCAGGCGGATTGCATCGTTGTGGTTTGCGATGGGGCGGCATTGGAGCGAAATCTGATTTTGACCCTGCAGATCATGCAACGGGCAGAACGGGCTGTGGTCTGCATCAATTTGGTGGACGAAGCCGAAAAACAGGGGCTGGAGGTGGATGGAGCGGCGCTTTCTGTCCGACTGGGGGTACCGGTGGTGCTGACATCGGCCGTTCGGCATCGGGGAATGGAAGATCTGGTGCAGGCCATCCGTCTGTGCATGGACGGAGAGCCTCAGCGGCACTCTCAATGGGATGATCCCATCATGGAAGCGCAGAAAATCGCCGCCTGCTGTGTGCGGCAAAAAGAAAACGGGCAGATCCGGCGCCGCACGCTGGACAGAATGCTGGTCAGCCGCCGCTATGGGGTGCCGATCATGCTGGGACTGCTGTTTATGATCCTGTGGCTGACCGTTTGGGGCGCAAATTATCCGTCGCAGGCTTTGCAGTTGCTTTTTGACGGGCTGTACGATCGGCTGATGATGATTTCCATGCCATGGTGGCTACAAGGACTCCTGATAGAGGGAATGTATGCCACGGCGGCCCGTGTACTGGCGGTCATGCTGCCCCCAATGGCCATTTTCTTTCCGCTGTTTACCCTTCTGGAGGATGTGGGCTATCTTCCAAGAATGGCATTCCTGCTGGATGGAAAAATGAGCCGCTGTGGCGGTTGCGGGAAACAGGCGTTGACTCTGTGCATGGGGCTTGGATGCAATGCAGTGGGGGTGATGGGGTGCCGCATCATCGAGTCTCCGCGGCAACGGCTGACGGCGATGGTGACCAATGTCATGGTCCCGTGTAACGGACGGTTCGCAACCTTGATCGTGCTGGCCGGTATGTTTTGTGGGGACGGCTGGTCGGCATTGGCGGTGGCAATGGCGGTGGTGCTGGGATTTCTTGGGGCGATGGCCACCACGGGGGTCCTGAGCAAAACAGCACGCCCACGGGAAAAGGACTTCTTTCTGCTGGAATTGCCGCCTCTGCGTTGTCCGCGGATGGGGCAGATCCTGGTGCGCTCTTTGCTGGACAGGACACTAAAAGTGGCGGCAAGAGCCTTGCTGGTGGCGGCACCGGCTGGGGCGCTGATTTGGCTGCTGGAGCAAGTAGGCGCACTGGACACCCTGGCGCAATGGTTGCAGCCTCTGGGGCTATTGCTGGGGTTGAACGGCGCAATCGTGCTGGCGTTTATTTTGTCTTTTCCGGCCAATGAACTGCTGCTTCCGCTACTGAGCCTGATTTGCGGCGGAAGTGTGGAAATGACCTGGCTGACCGCCATGTGTGCCATGGTGCTGACTGTATTTCATTGGCCCTGTTCTACGACGTTGATCACCGTTTATCGGGAGACGAAAAGCGTGAAAAAAACAGGGTTGGCATTTTTACTGCCAACCGCTGTGGGATTTGGGGCGTGTATGCTGTTAAATTGGGTCGGTCATTATTTCTGCGGTTAGTGCGGAAATTTCATAGGCGGTGCGTTTCTGGATACCGTCATCGGTCTGCTTGGTGTAAATGCGGCTTTGAAGTCTGCCCTGAATGCGGATAAATTCGCCGGTATGGCACAGGGCGATCTGCTGGGCAGTGCAGCCCCAGAGGATGCAGGGCAAATAGTCTGCACGGCGAAAGGCCCTGGGAACAGCCAGCATGGCATCACAGATCTCCCGTCCCAGAGGTGTGCGGCGCAGATTGGGGGTGCGGCAAAGGGGGCCTGTCAGGGTCACTTCGTTCAACGGGTCTCCCTCTGAGGGAAAAACGGTGGCGGCAAAGACAAAAATCAGCAACCGCCGTGTGCCGTTTTCACGCAGATTGTGAGAACGGATCTGTCCCTGAATTTCCAGACATTCTCCCAGATCCATATTCAACCCCTCCAACAGCTGTTCCTCGGCCACTACAGGCAGGATATCCACGGCACCGGAGAGCCGTGCCACGGCCAGTTCGAAGCGGAAGAACCGCTTATAATGGTTTTCGTGGGAAAAATAGGGTATGGACACCAGCTCCCCACGGATATGGACGTTATTTTCGGAATATTCCATCAGTACCACCTCAACTTCAGTTGTATGGAACATCCTATGCAGAAAAGGCGGTGGCAATTCAAAAATATCTGACGGGAATGATAAATTGCCGAGCCTTATGGCTCGGCAATGGTACTTTATATGGCGTGGTGGGCTTTCGGAGGGAGATAATGCCGCTTTTCCGCCCAATGATGGATGGCCATGGCAATCAACAGCATTGCAGTTGCCGCGGCGGTAAAACCCAGAACATAGACGATCAGGCACAGGGGATAAGGCAGCAGCCGTTGCACAGTGCTGTATACCGGCAGGGAAGGCTCGCAGTGGGGGCTGATGAAAAACATATTGAAATTGTGATTTTCCAGAAGCCCAGACAAATAGGCGGCTTCGTTCAAAATCATGGCGATGCCCACACAGCACAGAAATACCGGCAGGGCTTTCCAAACGGTTTTCAGCTCTGCTTTGACGTGGCCGCTGGAATACAGCAGTGCGGCGATCACCGGCATGGAGCCGTGGCAGACCATGGTTTGGATGTTGATGCCCACGGTGCGAATGAAAACGTCACCTGGATAGAACATGACACAGGTACCTGCAAACAGTGCATAAGTGGCCAGATAGGCGCAAAGACGATCGTGCAGTTTTCCTTTTGTCAGACCGGCCAACAGGCCGATATACATGGGTGTGGAGCAGAATTGGAAAGGAAAAGCGTACCACTGGTAGGAAAAATCTCCGCCACCACTGCCAAATGTATAGTTGATCTGCTTATAGACTTCCAGAACGGCCACTACCGCGGCGGTGATGAAGATAATGCGCCGAACGGTTTTTTCCTTGGCGGTTCGCCCGTAAATGACTGCCAGAATGACCAAAGATCCGGTGATCAGCAGGCAGAGCAGGTGATACCAGCCATAGGGGGTCGGGCGTTCCATTTTGGTGTTCATAAATTCTAAAATCGGTTGGAAAAACTCCATGAAAGCACCTCGTTTCTCCTGGAATTATAGCAGGAAAAAATTGGATTGTCGATAAATTTTAAGGAAACTTAAGATTTAAGAGGGGGAAAATGAAATTCCCCTCTCCGCGGCGGAGAGGGAAATGGAGGGTCATTCACCGGAGTTGGGAGCTTTCGGCTTCCTTTTGTGGTAATGATTATAGCGGCGGTTGCCGGACTTGCGCTGAGGCGCATCCGCCGTTGTGTTTTCCTGAGAGGGAGCCTCTTTCGGAGAAGTTTCTTTCGGAGGCTGGGACTTTTTTGCCTTGGAGTTGTTGGGCGTTTCGGGTTTCGGCTCCTTTTCCGGCTTGACCGCTTCCGGCTTTTTCTGCTCCGGTTTGCGATTGTTGCGGT
This sequence comes from uncultured Oscillospiraceae bacterium, assembly GCA_964628315.1. Classification (GTDB taxonomy): domain Bacteria; phylum Bacillota; class Clostridia; order Oscillospirales; family Oscillospiraceae; genus Faecousia. The sequence continues at coordinate 22,214 of CAZVMK010000001.1, read as the reverse complement.
GGCGACGTGGACGGTTGCTGGCTTTCTCTTCCTCTTCCGCCGGAGCAACGGGGGCCTCCTCTACGATGCTTTCCTGACGGTAGCGGAAACGGATGGGCTCCAGTTTCTCCGTGTCTTCCAACTTTTCCAAACGGCGAGTCTTCTTGCCGCCGCCGGAGACGGGGGCCCAATCGGGGGGCGCGATATCGTCGCTCTTTCGGGCTTTTCCGTTGCGCCAGACGGCGATTTCTTCCACGGCGAATTGGCTGATGGTATCGGGATTTTCATCCAGACGGACTTTCACTTTCTGCCGCAACAGATTGACTTCCGTGACCACGCCCCGACCCTCGGGGGTGTCCACATAGGACTCCTCTCTGGGGGTGTGGCGCAGCAGGTCTTCATAAGCATCCTGCTCGTATTTCAGACAGCACATCAGACGGCCGCAGGTGCCGGAGATTTTGGTGGGGTTCAGGCTCAAAGACTGGGTCTTTGCCATTTTGATGGACACGGGCTGGAAATCGTCCAGGAAACTGGCACAGCAGAAAGGTCTGCCACAGATGCCCAGACCGCCCACCATCTTGGCTTTGTCACGGACACCGATTTGCCGCAGCTCAATACGGGTGTGAAAAACGGAAGCCAGATTTTTTACCAGTTCACGGAAATCCACCCGCTCATCGGCGGTGAAGAAAAACAGAATCTTGCTACCGTCAAAGGCACACTCGGCAGATACCAGCTGCATATCCAAACCGTGCTCGGCGATTTTTTGCAGGCAAACTTCATGGGCTTTTTTCTCTTTGAGACGATTTTCCTCCATGATTTTCTCGTCCTGGGCGGTGGCACGGCGCAGGACCGCACGCAGAGGGGCTACCACGTCCTTGCCGGCGATGATGTGATTGCCGCCGGTGCAGGTGCCGTATTCGGCGCCCCGTGCGGTGTCGATGATCACGTGGTCGCCTGCCTGGTACTGCTTGCCGGCAGGGGAGAAGTAATATATTTTCTGGCCGGAACGGAACTGGATATCCACCACTTCCACGTTCTCGGGCAGAGGGTTTTCGTTGATAATTTCTTCCATTTGGTTCTCCTTGTTGTAAATTCCCGAAATATTCATCGTAACGCCCAGCTCAGATAGCCGCAGATGGCGGCAGGGGAAACGTTTCCCTGGGCATAGGTACTGCATTTTTGCAGCAGAGCGATTGCATCGTTCAAATCAGCCGGATTTCGGCAGGCGGACAGCTTGTTGGACAAAGGGGACAGGCTTTTTCCGCCGAAACGAACCACCAATGCGCCCTCCAAAATTTCCGTCCATTGCTGTAAAGTGGAAATCAGTTGATCCCGTTTCCATTTTTCCATAGGCACAAGGGTTCGGGTCAACAGCAGGGCATCCTTGGTGCAAAGAGCCTGCACGAAATCTTCGGTTTGCGGGCTTTGGGCCGGCCCCTGGGACAAAAGGGCACGGGCCTGCCCGAGGAAACCGCCGCTGTAGGCCATGGCGGCTTCTACGGTTTCCGCCGGAAGGGACGGAAATTCTTCCTGAAGTGTTCGGCGGAGCAACTCGTCTTCCAAAGGCTGCATTTTCAGTTCCACACAACGGGAACGAACGGTTGGCAGTATTTTTTCGGGATTTTCCGCCAGCAACAGAAAAAAGCCGTATTTTGGCGGTTCTTCCAGAATTTTAAGCAGGGCATTTTGCCCCTCTAACCCCATTTCCTGGGGGAAAATATAGATTTTTCTTTCGCCCTCGTTGGGCTTGATGAACACATCGTCACGCATTTGGCGGATGATGCGCACGGGGACGGTCTTATGCTCGGCATCTTCCACGGTGATCACATCGGGATGAACGCCGTGCATCACTTTTCGGCATGGTTCGCAGTGGCCGCAGGGACGGTCATCCCCCCGACACATGGCGGCGGCGGACAGCAGTTTTGCCAGTGTTTTTTTGCCGGAACCCTCTGGGCCGCAGATCAGATAAAAATGAGCCAGTTTCCCCTGCCGCAGGGCGGCTGTTAAATTGTCTTTGATGCGCCGGTTGCCCAGCAGGGAAGAAAAAGGCATAGAAACCTCCCGATGGTTATGAAAAAATGTGGATCATTATCCCCACAATGCCGACAGCATGGGGATGACCTGCTTTTTGCGGCTCATCACCTTGGACAAGAAAACGGTATTTTCCCTGGGGGTGACATGGAATGCCTGCTGGATGGTGTCGTCCTCGCCCAGATAAATGATCTGGGTGCCTTCCATCAGCACGTCCGTCAGCATCAGGATCATCAGATCAAAGCCCTGCTTGACGGCCGCCTTTTTCATGACTTCCAAAAATTCCGCTTTCCGCTCCAGCAGATGGCTGCTGTCTACGCAGGTGATCTGGGAGACGGCCAGAGAATGGCCTGCGATGTGGAACTCTTTATAGTCGCCGAAGAGCATTTCTTCGATGGTTTTATTGTCGGTAGAAGCTGAGAAAATTTCCTTGCCCAGCTCTTCCAGAGATACTTTTGCCAGCCGTGCCATCCGCTCAGCCGTCCAGATATCCCGTTCGGTACAGGTGGGAGATTTGAACATAACGGTGTCGGACAGAATGGCCGCCGCCATCATGCCGGCCATTTTGGCACTGGGCAGAAGACCTCGCTCCTGGAACATGGAGGCGATGATGGTGTTGGTGGAACCGACAGGCTCGTTGCGGAAGTAGACGGGGTGATTAGTCTGGACGTCAGCCAGCCGGTGATGGTCGATGATGGCAAGAATTTCCGCTTCTTCCAGACCTGGCACGGACTGGGATGCTTCGTTATGATCCACCAGGACAACCCGTTTGCGACGGGGGCGCAACAGGTGATATCGGGTCAGCACGCCGGCAACCCTGTCGTTTTCGTCCAAAATGGGATAGCAGGGGTCACGGTGCTTCAGCACCTGCTCTTTGACTTCGTCCACACGGTCGTCCAGATGGAAACATTCCAGATCGGTGGTGCGGCAAATACGGCCGATGGGGGTGGACTGGAAAATCAATCTGGCAGCCCGATAGGCATCGAACGGGGTGAAGATGATGCAGGTTTGGGTGGGCAGATTGCGCAACTCGTCGGAAAGCTCCGCCTGACACAAAATCAGGCATCGAACGTTCATTTCCAGGGCACGGCGGATCATCTCCGGCTGGTGGCCGCACAGAACGATGCTGTCTTCACGGTCAAACAGCAGATTTTCCCGATCGGTGGGCAGGGCGATGGTGATCTCACCGGAAATGGAATCGGTACATTCTCCGGCGGCGTTGAGCACTTCGCCTTCCAGAACGGAAAGCACGTTGAAAAGAGGAACTTCCTCCAGATAGCCTGAGGAGACCAGGTCCATGTTGTAGCTTGCAACATTTTCTCTGGACAGCATTCCGAACAGTGTCCCGTCCTCGTTGGCTACGGGAAGAGCTGTAATGTTTTTCTGCTCCTGCAGTTCTTTCCAGGCCCGTCCCACGGTGACGGCTGCATCCAGCACCGGAGGGGTATCAAAGTCCAGATCCCGAATTTGGGTGTACATATTGTGTATCTGTTTCGGGGGCTGAAATCCAAATCGGTTTAAAACGATTTGGGTTTCATCGGAAACGTGCCCAAGGCAGGCGGCCTCATATTCACGGTCACCCAGCGCATTGCGCAGTGCGGCATAGGCCATGGCGGCCACAATGGAGTCGGTATCGGGGTTTCGATGTCCGGTCACATAAATGGGATCCATAAATATCCTCCTCAGATTTCGTAATTGAGCGGTATGGATTATTCTACGCTGATTTCGCCGGCCAGATTGGTGGCGAACAGCCTGGCGATCTCCTGCTGGTCGTAACCCTGACCGATGGCCCACATCAGCTTGGTCATGGCGGCTTCGGAAGTCATATCTCTGGCCTGGATCACGCCCAGGTGCAGCAGCTTGACACCTACCTGGTAGACACCCAGATTGGAGCTGTCATACAGACACTGGGAGGTGACGACCACGTTGATTCCCTTCTCCAGCAGACGGCCGATGGCGGCAAGACTTTCGCCCAGAACATTGATACCGCCCAGACCGAAAGCTTCCAGCACGATGCCCTTGTAGCCCATGTCTGCCAGTGCATCGAAAATGCGGGGAGACAGTCCTGGGGTCAGTTTCAGAAGAAAAACGTCGTCACTGATGGCGGTTTTGAGCATGGGCTTTCCGCCGGAAACGGGCAAAACCTGACGGTCGATGGCGAGCCCTGCGTTGCTGACCAAAGCGGCATAGCGAGCGTTGATGGACTCAAAGGCCGAGAAACCGGAGGCGCGGACTTTGACTCCGCGGCAGCCCAGCATGACCTTGCGGTCAAAGGCAAGAAAGACACCGGCACAGCCGGTGGCGGCCATGGCGAAAGCGGTGCGAAGATTGTCCGGTCCGTCGGACAGCATATCTGCCAGAGGAAGTTGGGAGCCGGTGAAAACCACGGGTAAGTCGATGTTGGGCAGCATAAAGGTCACGGCAGAGGCGGTATAGGCCATCGTATCGGTGCCGTGGGAAACCACGATGCCGTCATAGCCGGTGCGATTGTCGAAAATGCCCTGAGCGATGATCTGCCATTCCGCAGGACGAATATTGGAAGAGTCCAGACAGATCAGATCTTTAACGGTGATATCATAGTAGGTGCGCAGTTGCTCCATTTCCCGTTCAAACACGCCGGAAGAATGAGGCTCCAGCCCTTCGCCTCCTGGCATGGAGGCAATGGTTCCGCCGGTGGTCAGAAGAAGAATATTTTTTTTGTTATTCACGGGTATACCTCCCCATAATCTCTCTAGTCTGTATTATATCCAAAAAGGGGGCAAATAGCAAGTATTATTCTATGAAAAATAGCAATCATGGCGCCTGACGATCAGCGCTTTTTGCCTTTTGTACCGGATGGAGCTCTATGGGCGGATTTCGGGCCGCCGGAGGGAGGGGCGTTTCGGCCGGATCTGGAGACCGACCGCTGGGGCGCAGACTTGGCATTGCCCCTTTGGGGCGCTTTGGGTGGGGGAGCAACGGCTTTTCGGGCCCGTGGGGGAATGGCACGGATCAGGCACTTGGGGCCGGAGCCGATCAGATCTTCCCGATGGGCGGCGATCAGTGCTTCACGGACCAGATAATAGTTTTTCGGGTCGCGGTATTGGATCAGTGCGCGCTGCATGGCTTTTTCGTGGGGATCGGTGGGTACATAGACTTTGTCCATGGTACGGGGGTCAAGGCCTGTATAGTACATGACGGTGGACAGGGTAGAGGGAGTGGGATAAAAATCCTGCACCTGCTCGGGATTATAACCCATTTCACGGATGTATTCTGCCAGCTCCACGGCCTCTTTCATGGTGGAGCCAGGGTGACTGGACATGAGGTAGGGTACCAGGAACTGGTTCATACCATACTGCTTGTTCAGAACGTGGTATTTGTCCACGAATTGATTGTAAACGGCGTTTCTGGGCTTGCCCATACGGCTGAGCACCGCATCGGATACGTGTTCCGGTGCCACTTTCAGCTGGCCCGAAATATGGAATTGTACCAGTTCGCGGAAGAAAGTATCCTTTTTGTCGGCCAACAGATAGTCAAAACGGATACCGCTGCGGACAAAAACCTTCTTCACGCCAGGGATCTTTCGAAGCTTGCGTAGCAACGCTACATAATCGCTGTGGTCGGTGTTCATGTTTTTACATGGGGTGGGGTACAGACATTGCCGTCCACCGCAGGCACCTTTGCTCAGCTGCTTTTCGCAAGCCGGATGGCGGAAATTGGCAGTGGGACCGCCGACATCGTGAATGTAGCCTTTAAAATCCTTATCCTGAACCATTTTTTCCGCTTCGGCCAAAATGGAGTCGTGACTGCGGGTCTGGATGATGCGCCCCTGATGGAAGGTAAGGGCGCAGAACGAACAGGCACCGAAGCAACCTCGATTGCTGACCAGACTGAATTTGACTTCCTCAATGGCCGGTACACCGCCGGCTTTTTGATAGCTGGGATGGTAGGTGCGCTCGTAGGGAAGATCGTATACGGCATCCATTTCTTCCTGAGTCAGGGGCTTCTGAGGGGGATTTTGCACCACGAATACATCGCCGTAGGGTTCGGCAAGGCGCTTGGCGGTGAAAGGATCGCAGTTGCCGTACTGAATTTTGAAGGACTCGGCATAGCGGCGCTTGTTTTGCTTCAATTCCTCGAAAGCGGGCAGTGTGATCGTGGGCAGACTGTCATCCGGTGCGGTGGTTTTAAATACGGTACCGTCGATATAGGTGATGTCCTTTGCTTCCATGCCCGCGTTCAGAGCATCGGCCAGTTCCACAATGGATTTTTCACCCATGCCGTACATCAAAATATCTGCCTGACTGTCCAGAAGTATGGAGCGTTTCATGCTCTCGCTCCAGTAATCGTAGTGCCCCAAACGGCGCAGAGAAGCTTCAATTCCGCCGATGAGGATTGGCACGTCCCGATATGTCCGGCGAATCAGATTGCAATAGACCACGGTGGCGTAGTCGGGGCGTTTGCCCATAACACCTCCTGGGGTAAAGGCATCGGTTTTACGGCGATGCTTGGAAACGGAGTAGTGATTGACCATGGAATCCATATTGCCGCCGGAGACCAGAAAACCCAGTCGGGGACGGCCGAATACATCGATGGATCTGGGATCTTTCCAGTCCGGCTGGGAGATGATACCGACGCTGTAACCGTGGCTTTCCAGAATGCGGCTGATGATGGCATGGCCGAAAGAGGGATGATCTACATAGGCATCGCCGATGATGTAGACGAAATCGCAGCATTGCCAGCCCCGTTCCAGCATTTCCTCTTTTGAAATGGGCAGAAAAGACATATTCTTGCCTCCAAAAACGAATTTTCTTTTATTGTAGCATTAAATGCCTTAAAATGGAAGAGGAAAACTTTTTCAAAAATTTTGAAAAAAAGTGTTGACAAAATGGATAGCACGTGCTAATATATTCAAGCGCTGAGGCGCGAAAGTAAATATATGCGCGAGTGGTGGAATTGGTAGACTCGCTAGATTCAGGTTCTAGTGCTCATTCCGGGCATGCGGGTTCAAGTCCCGCCTCGCGCACCAAAGGCAGACATCCAGAAGGATGTCTGCTTTTTTTATAAGACAAACCGCACCCCTTTAGACACGGATATGATGATCCTGGCCTGATGAATGGGGTGCGGTTTTTGTTGCGATCATGGTTTTACACGCCAATAACCATTGAAATCACGGGCCAGCAGCTGCTCGCCGACCATGTCCCGACGGATGGTACAAAAATCATCGTGGAAGTCTGCAATGATGATGTTGACCTCCCGTTCTGAGTAGATCCGGTCATAAGCAAAGGCCTCGGCGATCACTTCCAGCACGATCCGCTCTTTTTTTCGCTGAGCGGGGATGGCTTTCAGTTTTCCGTATTCAAAGAAAGCGTCGATCACCTTTTGGCGGTACTGCGCATCACGCTCTGCTTGCGCTTCTGCTTCGTCGGAGCGCTGTTGCAAAATCTCCAGAATGCTGGTCTCGAAAATTTTTCTGTTCAGGGAATACATGGTGTAATACTGGCTTTTGTAGGAGGTGACGGCACCGGCATCAGTCAGCTTTTTCAGATGGAAAGAGACCGTGGCGGCGGTGATACCCAGCCGCTCGGCCAGCCGCTCCACGTACATATCCTCCAACGCCAGAGATTTTAAAATCTGAAGTCGGGATTTATCCGACAGGCATTTAAAAAGAGCGATGGCTTCGGTTTCCGTCATTTTATTTCCCCCCAAAGGTCTGTAAAGCGTTCCCTGATTTGAGCGACCGTGTCCAGCTTGAGCTGTTCCAGACAGATTTTTTCTGTGTCGTTATGGGATTTTGCACTTTCGTAAGCGGCTTCCCAGCTTTCGGGGATGTTTTGCAGCCGCAGGAGAAAGAATTGACCCACCGCATCGGGGTGCCCTTCGCAATGCTGTACTGCAACAGACAAGACTGTGCGGAAAATATCATAAATATTGGCACGCACTTTTTCAAAGGTGGCCTCGTCTGCCCGTCCGTCGGCAAGCAGAGCATCCCTGCGCCGGTTGCACAGAGCAATTTGCGTTTCAAAATAATTGCTGAAATTCGACAGTTTCTCATCCATGATAGAATGACCTCCCTTTGCTTTATTTGACAGTGACTGTTGTTCTCTGCCTGATGGGATTATATCATAATGAAATCAAAATGTCAATACTAATTAGATAAATATAAAATCAAATAGGATGAAAAGAGCCATTCTCTTTTTAAGGAGAATGGCTCGATGAGGCTTATCTTCTTCCACCAGGGCCGTGACCGCCAGGACCGCCGAAGCCACCGCGAGGGCCGCCAGGACCGCCAAAGCCACCATGAGGACCGCCAGGGCCGCCGAAACCGCCGCGAGGGCCATGATGGGGGCCCATCGGGGGATGATGGGGAGGTCTGGGCCGGAACAAACGGCTGAGCAAGGACACGCCAACAGCCGCACCGGCAACGGTGCCAACCGTCTTTGCGGTGGACCACTGATTATTAGATTGTGCTTGTTGCGTGTTTGCGTTGTTGTTTTGGGCATTGCCGTTCAGGGAAGCGCCGCAGCTGGGGCAGAAGTTGGGAGAACCTTCCAGACTGGCGCCACAGTATTGACAATAGGCCATGGATATCATCCTTTCATAATTTTATCTTTATAAAGATTATATCACATTCGTGCAAGGGGAAAAGCAAACAAATTATAAACAAATGAGAAAAATCTGCAATTTCTTCGAAAAATGATAGATTTTCAAGGCGGTTATTGCCATTTTACTCCGACTGTGTTATAATTAAAAAATTATGAAGTTCAAAACTGGAGGAAACTCGATGAAAACAACAAACACGACACGCATTGTCGCCGGCTTGCTGGCCGTAATGCTCCTGCTGTGCGCTTGCGGACAGGCAACGACCGAAACCGGCTCGACTGGAGCAACGACGGCACCCAATACGCAACCATCTACATCCGACACCCAGCCATCTGAGTCTGATACCCAGCCCACTACGCCCGATACCCACCCTTCTGAACCGATGGGTGACAGCACGGAGCCTACGGACCCCAGCTGTGATCACGTGGATGAGGATAACAACGGAATTTGCGATGTATGTTTCGGAAATGTGACGGTAAAATTGGATTTTTACGCCTTTAACGACCTGCACGGCGTTTTTATGGACACCAATTCCAACGTCGGTGTTGATGAACTGACCACATTCCTGAAGAACGCATACGCCGATGACGGTGCCTATGAGATCGTGCTTTCTTCCGGTGATATGTGGCAGGGAAGTGTAGAGTCCAGCTCCAATAAAGGTGCGCTGATGACCCAGTGGATGAATGACCTGGGCTTTGTCAGTATGACACTGGGCAATCACGAATATGACTGGGGCAGCGGGTGCATCGCCGACAATGCGGCGCTGGCGGATTTTCCGATCCTGGGCATCAATGTGACGGACAATAATGTGGATACGCCCTATTGCGACAGTTCCGTGGTGGTGGAGCGTGGTGGCGTGAAAATCGGCATTATCGGCGCCATCGGAGATTGTCTGTCCTCCATTTCCGGCGAATATACCGATGGAATTACGTTTGCCACCGGCAATGCACTGACGGAGCTTGTCAAGGCGGAGGCGGTTCGCCTGAGAGAGGCCGGTTGTGACCTGATCGTTTACAGCCTACATGAGGGCTCCGGAAATTCCACTTCCGGTGTCCAGAACGTCAGCCGACTGGATTATTATGATATGGAACTGTCCAATGGCTATGTGGATCTGGTTTTTGAGGCACACACCCATCAGGACTATATTCTGCAAGATCAGTACGGCGTGTACCATCTTCAGGCTGGCGGCTACAACAGCGGCCTGAGCTATGTCAGCATCTGCTACAATACGGTGACGGACAGTTATGATGTTCAGACGGTAGACACCCTGAGCCCCAGCATTTATGCCGACGCTACATTGGAAGATGACCCCATCGTTGAGGAACTGTTTGACCGTTATTTCCCTGAGGAAGACCCTTACACCGATGTCATCGGTTATAATAACATCAGCCGTGACAGCAACGAAATTGCCGATACGGTGGCGCAGCTGTACCTGGAAAAAGGCAGACAGCTGTGGGGCGATCAATATGATATCGTCCTTGGCGGCGGATTTTTGAAATGCCGCACCCCCTATAACCTCTATAGCGGAAAAGTGACCTATTCCCAGCTGTACAGCCTGTTGCCATTTGACAATGATCTGGTGCTGTGCCAGGTGACGGGCAGACAGTTGAGAACCGTGTTTGTCCATTCCAACAGTGCAAATTATCACTGCGCCTATGATGCGGATCTGGAGATCGACGACAACAAGACCTATTATGTGGTGACGGATACTTACACTTCGTTCTACAAGTACAATATGTTCACGGAAGTGGAGCGGCTGAAAAACTACTATGCCCGTGATCTGCTGAAAGATTACATTGCCGCAGAAAACTGGGGCGGATCGGCAAAAGTGGTGACCATTGAGCAGGCTCTGCAATACGGTCAGATGCTGGGCCGCAACGAGACATCGGAACAGACCTTTGAAGTAACGGGAACCATAGTTTCCATCGAAAATGATTACTACGGAAACCTGTACATTCAGGATGATACCGGCTACAGCGTTTATGTCTACGGGCTGAATGATGCCGATGGGGTGCGCTATGGCAATATGGAAAACCCACCTCGGGAGGGAGATACCATCACCATCATCGGTGCCATTACAAGATACTACAGCGAATACAACCAGGATGGAATCATTGAATTTAAATATGCCAGCATGAAATAAGAAAAGGTGTCACATTCTTAGCGGATGTGACACCTTTTTGTTGTGGAATTATTTCTTCTTTTTAGGTTGCGTTTCTTCCTGAGGCTTTGGGAGCGCTCGCTTTTTGCGCAGGGTATAGTCCACTACGATGATGATTGCAAATACGCCGGCACAGCCCAGAGAAATCAATCCGCCGATTTGCAGAGATCTGTTCTCATAACGGAATTCAACGGTGTGCTGTCCCTCGGTCAGGGGGACGGACACCATGCAATCGCCGACCAGGGTGATCTGCGCTTCCTCACCGTCCACAAAGGCTTTCCAGTTGCCGTTCTGGGGGATGGAGGTGTAGAGTAGACCGTCACGGTTACAGTCGATGGTGCCACTGAAATAGGTGCTGTTTGCTTCGGTCAGTTGCAGGGTGGAAGCGTTGAGAATGTCATAACCCTGACGGTAAACCTGCTCATCCATGATGGAGGAATACAGGGACATGGTGGTGCTGGTGTAGTTGGCGGTGCAGGTGATCTTCACTTCTACCTTGTCTCCAGGCTTTACATCGCCGACAGAGAGCATCTGGGCCAGCTTGTAGGACTCCGTATACAGCTTTTCGCCGTTGAGATAGACGGAGAAGGCACTCATCTTGTAGAAGTTGATGTTCATGCACATGAAGCCTTCCTGCTGGATGTCATAGGTGTAGGTCAGGGTGCCGCCGCCGGTACCGGTGGAGAATTTGACCCATCCGGAATTTTCTTTTTCCAGAGTGACGGTTCCGGTGGTGGACACGGTGGGGAGGGGAGTATGGCTCCATACGTCTTTTGTCAGGCCGGTGGCCGCCTTGAAAAGCTTGTTCTGGAATGCAAAGGAAGAGTCGGTGAACTCAATATCGGCCAGCTCCGATCCTGCCAAAAAGCCCAGAGGCAGATAGGCGTTATTTTCCAGCACGGTCATGCCGTTTTCGGTGAGAACGGGATCGAAATAGGTGTTGCCCTCGGTTTCCTTATCCCGTTCTACAAGATATTTCAGGTTCAGGAACAGGTTGGAGACGGGACTGCTTTCCTCATAGGCGTAGCGGTTCCAGTTGTTCTGAGCGGCAGCACCCAGACATTTCATGAAATTGGTGGTCTTTACGTTGGCGGAGCTGGTAAAGGTGCTCAGGCCGTTGTAACCGTTGAGTGCGCCGTCGTTGAGGGTTTGACGGTGGGTCACTTCCGTGCGGTAGAAAAGGTCGCTTCCGTCATCCAGCTCGTTCAGATGTTGGAATAGCTGGGCGGCCTTATCTTCATTTTTGGGGTAGTCATAATCACGGATGGAGAAGCCACTGAAGAACAGGGCGGTATACAGCACCATTTCCAGCACCATGGTACCTGCCAGAACGGCGGAGGTGATTTGACGACGGCGGGGGAGATTGGGCTGTGATACAGGCTCGATTTTCAGTACGGTGGCATCTTCGGGGGCGGTGGCGCGTGACAAAATCCTGGTCAGCAGGGGATAATCCGGATGAGATATCAGCAGGCACAGGAAATAGACGGCCAGGAAGACCAGATTGAACAGCCAGTAAAGAATATCGGAGCTGTCATGCTGGCCGAAAGCCAGAACGGCGACACTGAAAACACCGGCAAAAATGATTTGCCGCAGATTGAAGCTGTCTTTCAGCAGCCAGGCGCGGTAGGCCATATACAGGACAACGAAACTGAACAGGAAACTGAAACGATAGGGAATCTGATTGGTGAAATGGAAGCCGTGCCAGATATAGTCCAGTTGGCGGAACAGGAAACTGAGGATGAACAGGGTCAAAAGCCCGACACTGCACAGTTTGTCCCGAATTTTCACATCTCTGGACATGAGGAACAAAAATCCCAGTGCAATGGGCAGAACGCCACAGTACAGGTTGGGCAGGCCGCTCATATAGGTGGGGGTCTGTCCGCCGCCGATTTGACCGGCCACTTCCTGCATACCGCCGAAGACTACGGGAAAACCGGCCACAATGGCCTTGAACCACAGGCTCAGGGTGGGGTCGCCGGCATCTCGGGCGGTGGTGTAGGCGGTCCAGGCTTCCTTGGCGGCGGTTTGGGCTTCGGCAGAGACGATGTTCAGGGTGAAGCCTTCGGGGAAGGTGCTGGAGCTGGAATAGGTGGTTTGCAGAGAGGCCAGGGTGGGGATCTCCAGCACGGCGGTCATGCCCAATGCCAACACGGTGAACACGCCGATATAGAACAGGTCGGCAAAGAAACGCCACAGGTTTTTAAAGCGACTGATCTCGTAGCACCAGAACAGCAGGAACACGAAAATGCAGACGAAAAAGCCGATATAGTAATTGGAAAGAACGGCCAGCGCCAGAGAAATCGTATAAAGCAGGTATTTGCGGTCACGAAGCAACAAAACAGTGCCCAGTGCGACAAGAGGAAGCAGGGCAAAGCTATCCAGCCACATGATATTCCACTGGTAGCCCAGTGCCCAGGCACACAGGGCGTAAAGGCTGCCAAACAGGGTCAGCGACAGGTCATTTTTGCCATAGAGCTTTTTCAGCATGATGGCAAAGAAGCCGCTGGCCAGGCTGAGCTTGATGGGCATGAGCAGGGTGAAGTAAGTGAGCACCCAGCTGTCGGGCAGAAGCACGCTCAGCAAATTCAGCGGCGAGGCCAGATAGTAGGAGATCATGCCCAGATAATCAATACCGCCACCGACACTCCAGGTCCATTGCAGGCCTGCGCCGGAGCGAATGGAGGCGCGGAATTGATAGAAGAACGGGTAATACTGGTGATAATTGTCGGAATACAGCAGGGTATAGCTGCCAAAGGGGGTGATGGAGGTGATGAAATAGATCACCATCATCAGTGTCATGGGCAGGGCAAAGGCCAGCGCTGTATAGTTCCAATTGTATTTTTTGCGGAATTGCGGCAGTTTCATGGATATCCCTCCGGAAATACACGATAGTATGGACAGTATATCACAATTTCAGCAGCCAGTAAAGAAAAATATTGGCAGGTGATTTCACAAAAGAAACAAGAAGCGATTGAAAAGAGAACGGCGGTGTGATATCATAACAGCCGGAGCGGCACAAAGCCGACCAACGAAGAATAAGAGATGTAAAAAAATGACAAGAGAATTTGTGATACGCAACACCACCTCTTTTTTGCGGAAAAATGTGGTGATGGTGGTGGCACTGACGGCGGCGTTGATCACCATGTTCCTGGTGCCGCCGGATCGGGAATATCTGGGATATTTCGACATCAAAACATTGACCTGCCTGTTCTGTGTGCTGGCGGTGGTCTGTGCTCTGAAAAATATCCGATTTTTCTATATTTTAGCCCAACAGATCGTGCGATTGTTCCGCAACGCCCGTATGGCCATTCTGGCGCTGGTATATATTACGTTTATCGGTTCCATGCTCATTGCCAACGACATGGCACTGCTGACCTTTTTGCCACTGGGCTATCTGGTGCTGACATCCACGGGAAAGCAGAAGTACATGGCCTTTACCTTTATCATGCAAAATATTGCGGCCAATCTGGGCGGTATGCTGACCCCTTTCGGAAATCCTCAGAATTTGTATCTGTATACCAAGTTCGGGATCCCGACCATGGAATTCATGCAGATCATGCTGTTGCCCTTTGCGGTGTCGGTGGTGCTGATAACCATCTGCTGCATGGTTTTTGTCAAGAGGGAGCCGCTTCAGGTGGAAGCGGAAAAGCCGAAACTGCCCCTGGGCAGGACGGTACTGTATCTGCTGCTGTTTGCGCTGTCCATCGCCATCGTATTTCGCGGTATTCCCTATTGGGTCGGGCTGGTGATCATTCCGGCGGTGCTGCTGTTTGCAGACAGGAAAGCATTAAAAATGGTGGATTATCCCCTGCTTTTGACATTTACGTTCTTTTTCATTTTCTCGGGGAATATGGCACGGGTTCCGGCGGTACGGCAGCTGTTTTCCTACTTGCTGGAAAAGAGCACCCTGCTGATGAGCGTGCTGTCGTGCCAAGTCATCAGCAATGTGCCTACGGCGATCTTGCTGTCCCAGTTCACCGAAAATTATCGGGAATTGCTGTTGGGCGTGAATATCGGCGGCGTGGGAACGTTGATCTCTTCGTTGGCCAGCCTGATCACGTTCCGTGAATATACCAGCCACAATCCTGGAAAAACAGGGTATTATTTGAGATATTTCAGCCTGTTTAATTTCGGCTTTTTGATCATTCTGGTTCTGTTTGTTTTACTGTAAGGAGGATCTATGAAAAAAATTCCGTGGAAAAGCATTTTCATCGGCGCAGTGGTGTTGGTAGTATTGGTGATTGCACGGTGTATTGCGACTGTGTGCATGACCGAATATTACGGAGGCACCAACGGGATGGAAATCGTGTGGAGCGACCCCTGGACATACATCGGCATGGCGGCGGTAGCGGTAGCAATCGTCAGCGCGGTGATGAGTTGCAAGGATGGGAAAAAATAAAGAAAAGCTGTTGCAGGTCTTTCTGCAACAGCTTTTTTGCGGAATTGGGGAAGAAAAAGGGGGTTAGCTACCGGCGCTTTCGTAGGTGGAAAGAAAATGGTTCCACAGGAATATGCCAATGGCCATGACGGCACAGCCGGCCACCACCACGCCGCCGATGCAGAACAGCGGATCACCGCCGCGCAACAGATAAGAGGCGGGGTAATAGGCGGTAAATGCAAAGGGAATGGCATAAGTGACGATGTTACGAATGGCACTGCTGTAAATGGTGACGGGATATTTTGCAAAATCGCTGGTCATGTAAAATATTTGCAGGATACTGCCGCTTTGCTTGATTTTAAAGGCCAGAGAGGCACCGGCAATCTTTATGCCCGTGAAAATCAGCGTTCCGAAGAAAATGGCCACCAACATCAGCAGAATGTGAACAGGGCCCAGGTGGAGAGAAAGCGCATTTCCGGCAATGACCATCAGCACGATGCCGACCAGCAGTTCGCCCAGCGCATCGGGCTGGAAGTCCTCAATGATGACATGGAGCAGAGGATTGATCGGACGGGTCAGGTACTTGTCAAAATCGCCTTTGCGGACGATGAACCAGGCGACCTTCCACAGATTGTCGGTAAACAGGTGATCCAGTCCTTTCGGGACCAGAGAAAAACCGTAGATAAAGAGTATCTCGTGGTACAAGAAACCGTCCAGCGCCGGAATTTGGCCGAAAAGAATGCGGATGAAGATGATATTCGTCAGCTGATTGACCAGAAAACTGGCTGCGCCTGTGAGAAAATCCACCCGATATTCCATCATGGTTTTTAACCGCTGGCTCAAAAAGGTGCGGTAAAGTCTTAAAAATCGCATGGTTCAACCTCCTTGGACGGCCAGCCGCTTTTTCGCCCACTGCCAGAGAAGTTTGCTGATGGCCACGAAAACGGCGATCCAGAAAATTTGCTTGACCAGCACCGTTGCCAGTGCGCTACCCTCATATTTGCCCATGTAGACCATGGTGGGAACATAGATCAGCGAGGCGAAAGGCAGTTCCTCCATCACACGGCGAAACGCATCGGGGAAAAAGGACAGAGGGATCAGCGAACCGGAGAAAAAGCTGATGATGGAAGATTTTAAAATGGAGAAGCCCCAGATATTCATCAGGAAAAAGGCCAGATAGCCGAAAATCAGATTGATATAGAACGAAAGCAGGTAGCTGAGCAGGCAACTTAACAGGAAGAACAGAAAATTACTCAACCGAAAAGCCACATAGCCCAGAGCGCAGTAGCGATAGACTTCCACGCCGAACATGACGGGCAGGAAGACAAAGGCGCCGATCACTACGGTGTTGCCCAATTCCGAAGCCAGAAGGCTGAGATCCGGATTGACGGGTTTGATCAGGCGCATGATGATGCTGCCGTCCCGAATTTCTTCGGCCAGATTTTGGGTGGAATCAGAGCTGGAAAGAAAACGCACCATATTGGAAAGAAAGACGTAGACGGTCATATCGGTCATGGAAAAGCCCATGAACTGCCCCTCGCCGGAGGCGGAAAAAACAGCTTTCCAGATAAAGAACATCACGAAGCAGTACAGGCTTTCTCCGGCCATGTAGCAGATGAAACTGCTGCGGTAGGCCATGGCGCTTTGAATACCGGCACGTGTGAAACCTTTATAGGTGTTGAAAAAACGTTTGCATCCGGTGATCACAAAGACCCCTCCTTGGCGTACATCCGGCGGACGATCTCTTCAATGTTCACATCGCCTACGGAGATATCTTTGACCGAAGCACCGGAGAGAACCTGGCTGAGCATTTTATCCACAGGGGTGATATCGGAGTCGAAGGTCAGAGTGATCCGCTCCTTACTACGCTCCACACGGGTATCGGGAGGCAGAAGAAGCTTGTCGAAATCTTCGCCGGAGTGCAGTGACAGGTTGATCTGACGGAAACGACCGTAGCGATGCTTCATTTCGGACAAGTCACCATCGTACATGATACGGCCTTTGTCGATCATTACGATGCGTTGACACAGAGACTCAATGTCGCTCAGGTCGTGGGTGGTTAGGATGATGGTGGTGTGCTCTTGCTCGTTGATGTGGGTGATGGCCTGACGGATGCTGTTTTTTACGGCTACATCCAGGCCGATGGTAGGCTCATCCAAAAACAGAACCTTGGGATTGTGGATCATGCTGGCGGCAAGGTCGGCACGCATCCGCTGGCCCAAAGACAGGGTGCGCACGGGACTTTTGATAAAGTCATCCAGCTCCAGAACTTCGTTCAAAAAGCCGAGTCGGGACTGAAAATCGGCATCGTCCACCTGATAGATCTCTTTCAGAACGGAAAAGGTTTCCGTCAGAGGCAGATCCCACCAGAGTTGTGTCCGCTGGCCGAAGACGACACCGATCTCTTTCACATATTTGGTGCGATTTTGAAAAGGACTTTGACCGTTGATCTCAATGGTGCCGCAGGTGGGGGTGAGAATGCCGGTGAGCATTTTAATGGTGGTGGATTTGCCGGCGCCGTTGGCTCCGATAAAACCGAGAATTTCCCCCTTGCCAACGTCAAAAGAAATGTCATCCACAGCCTTGATGATTTCGTATTCCCGATGGAACAGGGAGCGGACGGAACCGGAAAGACCGGACTTTTTGATGACCTTTTTGAATTCCTTGGTGACGTGATCGATATGTATCATAAAAAACTCCTCCGAAAAAGGAAAAGGATTTAAAACGTGCGTTGCACAATAACGGATTTTATTATACATAGCCTGTTTTGGTTTGTCAATAAAAAAGGGCGTGCCGCTTGCGCGACACGCCTTGAGGATGTGAAAAGATTAAGCTTATTCCAGCTCGAATGCGCCGGTATACAGCTGATAATAGGTGCCCTTTTGGGCAATCAGGTCATCGTGAGTACCACGCTCGATGATGTGGCCGTGGTCAAGAACCATGATACAATCGGAATTCATAATGGTGGACAGACGGTGGGCGATGACAAATACGGTCCTGCCCTTCATCAGTGCATCCATGCCGTCCTGGACCAGTCTTTCCGTGCGGGTGTCGATGGAAGAGGTGGCCTCGTCCAAAATCATCACGGGAGGATCGGCGACAGCGGCTCGTGCAATGGCGATCAGCTGGCGCTGACCCTGAGAGAGGTTGGCACCGTTGCCGGTCAGCTCCGTATCGTAACCGTTGGGCAGTCTGGTGATAAAGTCGTGGGCATTGGCCAGCTTTGCCGCCTCAATGCACTGCTCGTCGGTGGCATCCAGATTACCATAGCGGATGTTATCCATGACCGTGCCGGTAAAGAGGTTGGTGTCCTGGAGAACCACGCCCAGAGAACGGCGCAGATCCTCTTTTTTGATTTTATTGATATTGATGCCGTCATAGCGGATCTTGCCGTCGGCAATATCATAAAAACGGTTGATGAGGTTGGTGATGGTGGTCTTACCTGCGCCGGTGGCACCGACAAAGGCGATTTTTTGGCCAGGGGTAGCATAGAGGCTGATATCATGGAGCACCGTCTTTTCGGGGACATAGCCGAAGTCAACATCGTGCATGGTGATGTCGCCTTTCAGCTCCGTGTAGGTCAGGGTGCCGTCCCCGTGGGGGTGCCGCCATGCCCAGTGACCGGTATGCTCGGCACATTCGGTGATAGTGCCGTCTTCGGCGACATGGGCATTGACAAGCGTGACATAGCCATGGTCTTCTTCCGGCTGCTCATCCATCAACTCAAAGATGCGTTCCGCACCGGCCAGAGCCATGATGATGGAGTTCATCTGCTGGGAGATCTGGTTGATGGGCTGGTTGAAGCTGCGGGACAGGGTCATAAAGGCCATCAGTGCGCCCAGTGTCAACAGATCGCCGGAGGAAGTGACCACAATGGTACCGCCTACGATGGCCAGAATGGCGTACTGGATATAGCCCAGGTTGTTGTTGATGGGGCCCATCATGTTGGAGAATTTGCCGGCAGAGTTGGCGTTGTGACACAACTCTTCGTTGAGTTTATCGAAATCTTCCTTACAGGCCTGCTCGTGATTGAAAACCTTGACCACTTTCTGGCCGGAGATCATTTCTTCGATATAACCGTTGACTTTGCCCAGAGAACGTTGCTGACCGATGAAGTATCGGGCGGATTTTCCGGCCAGGAATTTGGTGATGAACACCACGCCCAGCACGGTCACAAGGGTGACCAGAGTCAAAATCCAGGATTTGATCAGCATGAAGATCAGCACCACGATCAGGGTGATGGCAGAGGAAACGGCCTGGGGGATGGACTGGGAGATCATCTGACGCAGGGTGTCGATATCGCTGGTATAACGGGACATGATGTTACCGGCGGTATTGCTGTCGAAATAGCGGATGGGCAATTTCTGCATCTTGTGGAACATCTCGTCACGAATGGTTTTCTGAATACCCTGGGTGACACCCACCATCAGGTAGCTTTGCAGGAAACTGCCCAGAATGCCGATGGCAAAGAAGCAGGCAAGGGTGATGAGGAAATTCTTGACGGGGGTAAAGTCGGCAGAGCCGCTTTCCACCATGGGGACGATGAAATCATCCACCAGATCGCCTAAAGCGGTGGAGCTTTTGGCGCTGGCAATGGCTGTTGCAATGATACACAGCAGCACAATGATCAGAGTCACGGAATATTTTCTAAGATACCCGACCAAACGCCACAGGGTCTGCATGGGATTTTTGGCTTTGCGGCCATCGCCGCGCATTCTTACGGGAGGCATTATTCCATTCCCCCTTTCTGCTGAGAGTAGTATACTTCCTGATAAATGGAGGATGTCTGCATCAGCTGCTCGTGGTTGCCCACGGCAACGACCTGACCGTTATCCAGAACGATGATCATGTCACTATCCTGCACGGAGGCAATTCGCTGGGCAATGATCAGCTTGGTGGTACCTGGAATCTCCTCGGCAAAGGCCTTACGGATGGAAGCATCGGTTCTGGTGTCCACGGCGGAGGTAGAGTCGTCCAAAATCAGGATCTTGGGATTTTTAAGCAGCGCACGGGCGATGCACAGCCGCTGCTTCTGGCCGCCGGAGACGTTGGTGCCGCCCTGTTCGATATAGGTGTCGTAACCATCGGGGAAGCCCTGAATGAATTCGTCCGCACAGGCCAGTCGGCAGGCGTGAATCAGTTCCTCGTCGGTAGCATCGGGGTTGCCCCAGCGGAGATTTTCCTTGATGGTGCCGGAGAAGAGGACGTTTTTCTGGAGCACCATGGCAACGTTATCGCGCAGGACCTCCAAATCATAATCGCGAACGTCCACACCGCCTACTTTGACGGTGCCCTCGGTGGTATCATACAGACGGGGAATGAGCTGGACAAGGGTGGACTTGCTGGAGCCGGTACCGCCGATGATGCCTACGGTAGCGCCGGAGGGAATGTGCAGATCCACTTCTTTTAGAGAGCGGTGCTTGGCTTCCTGAGAATAGCGGAAAGAGACGTTTTCAAAGTCGATGGATCCGTTGGCCACTTCTTTGACTGCGTTTTCGGGAGAGCGAAGATCGGACTGCTCCGTCAGCACCTCATAGCAGCGGCGCAAAGGAGTGCGGCTCATGGTAAGCATGACGAAAACCATGCTCAGCATCATCAGAGCGGAAAGAATTTGGGTGGTATAGGTGAACATCTGGCTCAGGTTGCCGGTGGTAAGGCCCAAATCGGGGTTGTTGCCGGAGGCAACGACCAGCTTTGCACCGATCCAGGAAATGGACAGGATACAAATGTATACACAGGACATCATCACGGGACTGTTCAGGGACAAGATCTTTTCTGCTTTGGAGAAGGTCTTATTCAAATCGGAAGAAACGGTGGTGAACTTTTCCTCCTCCTTATCCTGACGGACGAAGGATTTGACCACACGGATGCCGTGAACATTTTCCTGCACCACGTTATTGAGCTTATCGTTGAGCTTGAAGCCGCGGTCGAAAATTTTGAATACCATAGGGATCAGGCAGACCAGGGCGACCACCATCAGAGGCATGACCTTCAGGTAGATGGAGGAAAGCTGGGTGGACAGGCGCAGTGCCTTGACCAGTGCCAAAATCAGCATCATGGGGCAACGGATAGCCATACGGATGCACATCTGGAAAGCCATCTGGATCTGTGCCACGTCGGAGGTCAGTCGGGTGACCAGCGAAGAGCTGGAAAATTTATCGATATTGTGGAAGCTGAAATCCTGAACACGGTAGTACATGTCGTGGCGCAGGTTCTTGGCAAATCCGGTGGCGGCCTTGGAAGCGAAAACGGCCGAAGCAACGCCGAACATCAGCGACAGCAGGGCACAGATCACCAGCTGGATGGATTTGTTGACCACAACGGTCATGTTTTGCATCTGAACGCCATAGTCGTACAGATCACTCATTACTTCGGGAATGGTCACTTCCATGGCCACTTCGCCAACCATACACAGTGGGCTGAGCAGAGCTGCCCACCAGTATTCCCGAACGCATCGGATGAGTCGTTTTATCATTTTTGGGGTTCCTCCTTGCAATGGTGGCACGGGTCGCCACCCAGGTTATCGATGGCCCGATTTAAAAGTGCTGAGAACTGGGCCCGTTCTTCCGGTGTGAAATCTTTGGTGATGAGATTTTCCGTGTGCTCGATGGCACGAACCATTTTGCTGTGGCATTCCGATCCTTTGGGCAGAATGTAAATGCGCTTACAGCGATGGTCGTCACGGTCGGGACGAAATTCGATGAAATCTTTCTTTTCCAGTCTGGCCAGGGTGCCGGAGACACTGGGATGGCTCAGGCCGAAAAATTCTTCGATATCCCGTGCACAGGGGGGCGTTTTTGCGTGGGCGATGAAACCCATGATCCGCCCTTGGGAGGACGTCAGATCCATTTGCGCCAGGGCATCGGTGGTGATTTGGTCGGTACACCAATGTAAAATGCGAAAACGGGGGCCAAAGTGCTCTTTCAATGTGAAAACCTCCTTTACAAAAATGTAGCACGCTACCTAATATTATGGCACAGCGGACGGAGATTGTCAATATGAAATAATTAGAAAAAACCGGAGAATGTAAACTCCGGTTTTTGTGCTTTTTATGGATAAAAATGGATAAATTGTTACAAAGGA